>NZ_JAAKUB010000001.1:0-411367 GCF_049174935.1 Aeromonas sp. 600886
CCCGATGCGGTACATAGAGGGTTCTGAGTAGAAAAATGCTAGTTGAAAATGTGTAAACCTATTTCAGGACTAGACATGGTCAAACATGCTGATGCAGCCTGATGTTTGTCCCATGAATGGGTGTGTTGCTCCTGTCATAGGCAGAATGTCGGAATTTAAATTTGATTTTTCAGCTTATCCTGGATGCTTGTGTTGATTGGCGCTTTTTTTGCTGAGTCTTGTGATGTCGGCAGGGGGACCGGCAGGGGAAATGGCCAGGGCGCCCGAGTATGCCGACCCCTTCGGCCCAGTGACTGGTGCCCTGATGTCACAGCAAACATGGAAAGGAGTCATATGGAAAGTGAAATGACCATGTCGCCCGTGCCGGCGACCAAAGCCCTGGCCCACACCCTCAAGGACGATGTTTACGGCATGGTGCTCGGGGTCATGTTTATCGCGGTCGGTCTCAACCTGCTCAAGTGTTCCGGCATGATCACCGGTGGCATCGCGGGCATCGCCCTGCTGCTCGCCCATGTCAGCAGTTTGCCCATCGGGGTTCTGTTCTTCATGGTCAACATGCCCTTCATGGTGTTTTGTTACTTCACCATGGGGCGCGCCTTCACCATCAAGACGCTGATCGTCAACGTTACCCTCTCGGCGGCCACCCAGGCGGTACCGCTGCTGCTGACGGTGAGCTATGTCCACCCACTGTTTGCCGCCTTGGTAGGGGGGACCTTTCTCGGCATGGGGGTGTTGTCTCTGGCGCGCCACAATGCCTCCGTAGGTGGCACCGGGGTGGTAACGCTCTGGCTGCAACGGCGCGTTGGCATCAACGCGGGAAAGAGCCAGATGGTGCTTGATGTGCTGGTGTTTGCACTCTCCCTGCTCACCTTGCCACTGCCCTTGCTGCTCTGGTCCACCCTGAGTGCGCTGGCGATGAACGCCATGCTGATGAATTGGCACAAGCCAGGTCGCTATCAGGGAAACTGAACACCCGGCTGCACATAATTGGATCATTGAAAATGCTGTTCCGGGAGGTTGGAGGGAGAAAGGGGCTCAACGACAAAAAAGATCATCTTGTCGTGAAAAAAGGCATGATTACAGCTGAATTTATTAGTTTTTTGCGCCGTTGGCCGCCTAAAAGAGGGCTATGCCATAAAAAATTCAAAAAACTTCTTTACCAGTGACCAATGCGTGAGTAAACTTCGTCGGCAATATTTTACACCCCCACTTCCTCAACGGTGAGATATTGCCATGCTCAGGATTGCCAAAGAAGCGTTAACCTTCGACGATGTACTGTTGGTTCCCGCCCACTCCGAAGTTCTTCCCAATACTGCCGATCTGCGTACCAAGCTGACCTCCGCCATCAGCTTGAACATCCCGATGATCTCCGCTGCCATGGACACAGTGACCGAAGCCCGTCTGGCTATCGCACTGGCCCAGGAAGGCGGTATCGGCTTTATCCACAAGAACATGTCCATCGAGCAGCAGGCTGCCGAAGTGCGCAAGGTCAAGAAGTACGAGAGCGGTGTTGTCACTGACCCCGTCACCGTGCGCCCTGACATGACCATCGCCCAAATCAAGGAGCTGAGCCACAAGAATGGCTTCGCCGGTTACCCCGTGGTGACTGACGGCAATCAGCTGGTCGGTATCATCACCGGCCGTGACGTGCGCTTCGTGATTGACCTCTCCCAGACCGTTGAACAGATCATGACCCAGAAAGATCGTCTGGTCACCGTGCGTGAAGGTGCCCCTCGCGAAGAGGTGGTAGCCCTGATGCAAAAGCACCGTATCGAAAAAGTGCTGGTGGTGAACGGCGACTTCAAACTCAAGGGCATGATCACCGTTAAAGATTTCCAGAAAGCCGAGCGCAAGCCGCACGCCTGTAAAGATGACAAGGGTCGTCTGCGGGTCGGGGCTGCGGTCGGTGCCGGTGCTGGCAACGAAGAGCGCGTCGCTGCGCTGGTAGAAGCCGGTGTAGACGTGCTGCTGATCGACTCCTCCCACGGCCACTCCCAGGGCGTGTTGGATCGCATCAAGGCCACTCGCGACGCCTATCCGGATCTGCAGATCATCGGTGGCAACGTGGCGACCGCCGCGGGCGCCAAGGCGCTGGCTGCTGCCGGTGTCAACGCCGTCAAGGTCGGTATCGGCCCGGGCTCCATCTGTACTACCCGTATCGTGACCGGCGTGGGCGTGCCCCAGATCACCGCCATCTCCGACGCCGTTGACGCGCTGGAAGGCACCGGTATTCCGGTGATTGCCGATGGCGGTATCCGCTTCTCCGGCGACATTGCCAAGGCCATTGCCGCGGGCGCCAGCTGCGTCATGGTAGGTTCCATGTTCGCCGGTACTGAAGAAGCGCCGGGCGAGATCGAGCTCTATCAGGGTCGCTCCTTCAAATCCTACCGTGGTATGGGTTCCCTGGGCGCCATGTCCAAAGGCTCCAGCGACCGCTACTTCCAGACCGACAACGCCGCCGACAAGCTGGTGCCGGAAGGCATCGAAGGTCGCGTGCCGTACAAGGGTCGCCTCAAAGAGATCATCCACCAGCAGATGGGCGGCCTGCGCTCCTCCATGGGCCTGACCGGCAGCGCCACCATCGACGACATGCGCACTAAAGCTGAATTTGTGCGCATCTCCGGCGCCGGGATGAAAGAGTCCCACGTCCACGATGTGACCATTACCAAAGAAGCCCCCAACTATCGGATGGGCTGATAAAACGGGGCCCTGCGCCCCGTTTTTCCACCCTTTTTTTATCCCGTGCCCTTTGTGACAACATCAGCCTGATGCAGGAATAAAATGACTAAAGACATTCACCAGCACCGTATCCTTATCCTCGACTTCGGTTCCCAGTACACCCAGCTGATCGCCCGCCGCGTGCGCGAAATCGGCGTTTACTGCGAACTGTGGGCCTGGGACGTAACCGAAGAGCAGATCCGCGAATTCAATCCGAGCGGCATCATCCTCTCCGGCGGCCCCGAGTCCGTCACCGAAGCCGGCAGCCCGCGCGCCCCCGAGTATGTGTTCAACGCCGGTGTCCCTGTGTTCGGTATCTGCTACGGCATGCAGACCATGGCCGAGCAGCTGGGTGGCAAGGTGCAATCCTCCACCGAGCGTGAATTCGGTTACGCCAAGGTGGAAGTGCTGGGCGAAGCTGGCAAGAGCAGCGCTCTCTTGCGCAACATCGAAGATGCCATCGCCGACAACGGCAATGCCCTGCTGGATGTCTGGATGAGCCACGGTGACAAGGTCACCACCATTCCGGCCGACTTCACCACCATCGCCCAAACCCCGACCTGCCCGCACGCAGCCATGGCCAACGAAGCCAAGCGTTTCTACGGCGTGCAGTTCCACCCGGAAGTGACCCACACCCGTCAGGGTGCCCGCATGCTGGAGCACTTCGTCAAAGACATCTGCGGTTGCGAATGCCTCTGGACCCCGGCCACCATCATCGACGACGCTGTTGCCCGCATCCGCGAGCAGGTGGGTGACGATGAAGTGATCCTCGGCCTCTCCGGCGGTGTCGACTCCTCCGTGGTCGCCATGCTGGTGCACCGTGCCATCGGCGATCGCCTGACCTGCGTCTTCGTTGACAACGGTCTGCTGCGCCTGAACGAAGGCACCCAGGTGATGGAGATGTTTGGTGACCACTTTGGTCTGAACATCATCAAGGTTGAAGCGGAAGAGCGCTTCCTCTCTGCCCTGGCCGGTGTTGACGAGCCGGAAGCCAAGCGCAAGATCATCGGCCGCGTCTTCGTTGAAGTGTTCGACGACGAAGCGAAAAAGCTGAAAAACGCCAAGTGGCTGGCACAAGGCACCATCTATCCGGACGTTATCGAATCTGCTGCCAGCAAGACCGGCAAGGCCCACGTCATCAAGTCTCACCACAACGTCGGCGGCCTGCCGGAAGAGATGAAGATGGGTCTGGTCGAGCCGCTGCGCGAGCTGTTCAAAGACGAAGTGCGCCGCGTTGGTCTCGAGCTGGGTCTGCCCTACGACATGCTCTACCGTCACCCGTTCCCGGGTCCGGGTCTGGGCGTGCGCGTCCTTGGCGAAGTGAAGAAAGAGTACTGTGATATTCTGCGCCGCGCCGATGCGGTCTTTATCGAAGAGCTGCGCAAAGCCGACCTCTACAACCAGGTCAGCCAGGCGTTCGCCGTCTTCCTGCCGGTGCGCTCCGTTGGTGTGATGGGCGATGGTCGCAAATATGACTGGGTCATTGCGCTTCGCGCCGTCGAGACCATCGACTTTATGACCGCCCACTGGGCTCACCTGCCGTACGACTTCCTCGGTCACGTATCGAACCGCATCATCAACGAGATCAACGGTATCTCCCGCGTGGTGTACGACGTCTCCGGCAAGCCGCCCGCAACCATCGAATGGGAATAAGCGGCTCGCGCCCTTCTACCCTTCGAGCATAAAAATGCAAAAAGACGCCCTTGAGGCGTCTTTTCTTTTCTCAATCGTTTGCGCCACACATCTTCTTTTTTCGAGCAGCTTTTTTGCCACCTTGCCCCTGTCATATGTGACAGGGGCATTTTTGCCATCCCGCACTAGGCTCTCTCATGCCAATTGAGCCTGCTATCAACAGCAGCTCGTGGCTGGGGGGAGGGCTGAGCCAGTTGCAGATAGCTGCGCAAACGGGCCCATCGTTATCGCGCCAACCGGCAGTGATGACACCCCGGTGGAGACCGGAAACCACTTGAATCAACGGGGCGCAGCCCGAACGGCCAAACGAGTCGGGATCATAGAGCACGGAGAGTTTGATATGTCAGAACAAGCAGTGTTGGTGGGTGGATGGACCGCATATCACAAGCTGACCGCCGAGGATCAGGCGGTATTTGATCAGGCGCTGAAAGGATTTGTCGGGGTGCAGTATGTACCCTTTGAAGTCTCCACCCAGGTGGTGGCTGGCACCAACTACCGCTTCAAGTGCAAGAGCACTGTGCCACTTGCCAAACCAATCCATGGCGAAGCCGTGGTGCAGATCTTCAAATCACTGGACGGGGATGCCCATATCACCTCCATCACCCCGATCTGATTGCGTTGCGGGGCAAGGCGGGGAGGGGGAGAGATCTCCTAACCGGTTTGCTCCAGACTCCAGATAAAAGAAAAGACGCCTTAGGGCGTCTTTTCTTTTTCCAATTGTTCGTGTGGTAAAGTGTCTTTCCTAAGACAGCAAGTCACATAGAAAGGAGAAGTCGATGGCGAGTAAACCTTCGGCGATGAAGATGCCCGAGTTATTGGTTTTCGCGAGGATGCTCTTTATTGGCTTTGTTGGAGCTGAAGTTGCACGTATCTTTTTCCTCTTGGGAAATAGCTTCGCACTGCAAATTGTAGACGTTTCTCTATACCTAAAGGCAATTGGAATAATAACTGGTTTAGGTATCTGTCTGCTTTACGCTGTCAAGCGAAATACTCATTTGACAACTATGCGTATAGTTCGTAGTTATCGTATTGATTTACTTGCAGGTGTAGTTATTGGCGCTTGGTCAAGCAATTTAGCCTCACCTTGGCTTGCAAAGCTACATGCAGCGTTCAAATCCGCTGACCCACATTGGGCTCCTGCTATTCTTATTTTTTTCTGCGTTATGTTTCTCTCACCAATTTTGCAAAGTAGAACACGCGCTGGAAAACAGACGTCTCAGCTCTATTTCATAGCAGATGAGGAAATTGATGATAAAAGGGACGATCTCCTGACAAACGAACTTCAGGCTAAGTCTTTTGCTGAGACTGTGCTTGCATGTGACTCCCATCCAGGGTTGGTCTTTGGGGTTGATGGTCCATGGGGTGTAGGTAAAACAAGTTTTATTAATCTGGTTGAGCGTTATTGGGAAGATGCTGGTGACAAGGTTCTTGTTTGTCGATTCGAGCCGTTACGCTATGCCTCTGAACCTGATCTTGCTGACCGCCTAATTCGCGATCTATCCGCGGTGATTCAAGACAAGGTATTTTCGCCAGAATTTAGACCGGCAGCTTCTAGATATTCCCGTCTCATAAAAGGAAAAGCAGATGTTTCATTCTTCGGGTTCAAGCTTTCGCTAGAGCCTTCTCAGGAAACGATCGATGAACTTCTCGATGACATTGATGATGTTTTGCGCCGCATCGATCGACGTGTAATAATCGTAATTGATGATCTAGACCGTTTGGACACGAAAACGATAAATAATGTTTTATTCGCAACGCGGAGGACGTTCAAGTTATCTCAGGCAACATATGTTCTTTGCTATGATACGGAAGTTCTTACTGGGAAAAATGAGGAAGGGGAAAGAGCACGCGAGTTTTTGGAGAAATTTGTAACAGTCAAGCTAAGCCTATTCGTTGATAGCTCTAGTCTTTGCGATTTTTTGCGACGTGATTGGGCGCGCGATGAAAACAAGCTTGGTTCGGTACCCTCTGACACTATGATAAAACTAGGTGTCGTCCTCAACGAATTAGCGGATATTCTAGGGAGTAACTTGGCGGCAAATTATCAACCGTTAGTTGGAAATTTGCGTAAACTAAAACGATTTGTTAATGCGATGCTCTTGATGCAGATAGAGAAAACTGACTTGGGTAGAACAGACTTTCATAAGCGTGATCTTATCAACCTGATGTTATTGCATTTGAATTACCCCGGGCTGTTTCGACGTATATATGCAGAAGAAACAGAAGGACGAAGCGGTTCTTTCTCATTACGACGAGAATACGGAGATAAAGAGTTCAAAAACGCCGAGACGTTTGCTCTATTAAAGGATGAAGTACCGCCTCCTGCTTGGTTCTTGTTATCCCAGTTATTTGACAAAAATATTTTGGATAACGGCTTCGGTAGTAATGTAGATGAGGCAGAGCGTCGAACTAGGGCGTGCTTTAATAGTGGTGGCTTTAGGAATTTAGAGGCATACCTCAAACTCATTGTTCGGTTTGCTACGCCAGAACCACAACAGACATTTATCCTGTACCAAAATGCAGTGGCACGGGTCAAAAATGGGGAGGAGATTGCTTTAATACTAACAACACCATATTTTGAGTTGGCGTGTGGTGAGTATTCTCATGATCAGTTTTGGCGGGTTTTAGTCAATCAATCTCATGAACTCACTAATATACAAGCAGAAGGCGCTATAGATGCGCTTATTGAGTATATACCATACTACTCATCATTTAATAATGGCGATCAGGGGTTACGTCAGCGAGCCATTTACTCTTTATTGCGATTATTGGATAATGTTGGTTGGGGAAGAGGGTCTGGTCGGCGTTTATCAAACATTAATGAAAATATTATAGAGATAGCGTGGCGGCTATTTGGAGAATATACCTATAAAGGTAATGGTATACTGGAAAAACTTATAAGTTCTGAGCGTGGTGTCCTTGGTTGGTATGACCTCATGATATTCAGACTTGAGTGCTCGGCTGATCGTGGTGGGCAGCTTTACAATTTACAGAGAGCACTTATTATACATCAGAATAATAGTGCGTCCACTTCAGGATTAGTCAGCGATCTAGCTTTGATAGAGATGAGGAAACTCTCACAGAATATATTTTCCATATTCAAGCGAACTTATATTGACAAGCAGCGTAACTTTTTTGCTGAGGTCGATGATGTATCTGTAGAGGTGTTTCTTGGTGTTGCTTTTATGGAAAAAATCGAAGACGCATTACAAGAACCTCTATTATCAGAAGAAAACTCATTATCTCGAAGAGTTGCTATTACACGTAATATAATCAAAGTATTTGTTATCTATCAACTTAGTAACACGAATCCCCCCAATGGCTCAGGCGTAGGTTGTGGATATTATGATGAGCGTGAGAGTGGTGATAATGGTGGGATTGCCAAGTTGATGAATAACTACGTATTTGATGTTTGCTTCAATCCCGAGACCGATAGAGAAAACATATTTTTCTTCCTTGATTATTGTTTGTCACAACTTAGCAGTACATTCTTTTCTGGGAGTGATGACGACGCCTACATTGCAACCAGAGAAAAACTTCCAGGTGGTTTAAATCCAGTTGCTATGGGTAAATATTGGGCTAAATATCGCGAGCTAATCCGAGGACTTCAGCTAAATACTAGAGAGAGATGTGTTTTTACATCAAATTATACAGCCTTCTATCGTGATGATCTTGATGGAGTATTCGCAGTGCTTGATGAACTGGCTGCGGAATGTTCTGTGTCATGATTGATTACTCGTTACAGTACCGTAGGGGCAATGAATTTGCATTCTACGTGTTTCGTTAATCCGCAGGGGTGAGGTGGCTGAGCCCCGAGCTTGGCCAAAGCAACAAAAGGGGCGATCTGCGCCCCGATTCTTCTGATCTCCCTGCTTTATACCGCCGCACGCTTGTCTGGCGCTGCCTGATTGTCTGCTGACTCATTACCAAGATTCCTGTTTTCCTCATCAGGCGGGCAGAAAAAGCCCACCTTCACTCATACCTCGCCGCTTCCCAGGCGTGTATCGCCTGTTTGCGGGTCTCGCCCCAGTGATAGCCGCCGAGTTTGCCATTTTGCTGGATGACCCGGTGGCAGGGGATCATCAAGGCGACGGGGTTGGCGCCCACCGCCAGTCCCACGGCGCGGGCGGCTTTGGGATTGCCGACGGCGCTTGCCACCTGGGCGTAGCTCACCACCTTGGCGGGCGGGATCTGCAGCAGCGCCCGCCAGACGCTGATCTGAAAGTTGGTGCCGCTCACGTGCAAGGAGATGGGGCGATCCGGCGCCTTGCTGCCATCGAACATGGTGTGGATGACCCCTTGGGTACGTGATGGCGCTTCTTGCAGCCTTGCCGCAGGCCAGTGCTGGGCGAGGGTGGCCAGCGGCGCCTCTGGGGCCTTTTCATCGAGAAACGAGAAGTTGCACACCCCCCGCGGGGTCAGGGCGACGAACGCCTGGCCGAAGGGGGTGTCGTGCACCCCGTGATCGATAACCAGCCCGGCCCCGCGCTGTTTGTACTCGCCCGGCGTCACCGCTTCGAGTTGCACGAAGTGATCGTAGAGCCGCGAGCCGCTGCTAAGGCCCAGGGTATCGGCCACCTCAAGCAGCGGGCGCGACTCCAGCAGCAGCGCCTTGGCCCGCTCCAGGGTCAGCACCTGCAGATAGCGTTTGGGCGTCACTCCGGCCCAACGGCTGAACAGCCGCTGAAAGTGAAAGGGACTTAAGTGAACGTGCGCCGCTATCTCGTCCAGAGTGGGCTGGCGTTCCACCTGACTTGCGATAAAACGGATGGCATCGGCGATGCGGGCGTAATCAGACATAAGGCGCTCTCACGATAAGTTTGCGGTCGCAGGGTGTTGGGGGCGACAAGGTCATGTGCGACAAATTGATACCCCACCATCTGCCAGCAGGGCAATGCCGGTGGTAAAACTGGATGCATCGGACGCGAGATAGAGGGCCGAGCGGGCGATCTCCTCCGGTTGGGCCAGCCGTTTGAGGGCATGCATATTCTGCACAAAGGCGAGACTCTCTGGCGTATTGGCAAAAGCCCGCCCCATGGGGGTGTCGGTGCCCCCCGGCAGCAGGGCGTTGACCCGCACCCCCTGTGCCCCATACTCGGCGGCCAGCACCCGGGTCAGGCCGATGAGGCCCGCCTTGCTCGCCGCATAGGCCGCCATGCCGGGCAACCCCAGGGTATGGCCGACAAAGGTGGAGGTAAAGATAAGCGAGCCGCCGCCACGTGCCAGCATGGCGGGGACCTGGTACTTGGCCCCCACAAAGGCGCTGGTGAGATTGGTATCCAGCGTTTCTTGCCACTGCGTCAGCTCAAGCTGCTCTACGCTGCCCGGCGTGCCAGTGGTACCGGCGTTGTTGAAGGCGATATCGAGCCCGCCGAAACGGGTTAACGCGAGATCAACAAGAGCGCGGGCGTAAGTCTCGCTTTTCACATCTCCCGCCAGACTTACCGCCTGGCCCCCCTCATGGCGGATCTCCTCCACCAGCAGGTCCAGCTCGGGCTGGCGGCGGGCACCGACGACGACGCTGGCTCCCTCCCAGGCAAACAGGATGGCGCTGGCGCGACCGATGCCGGAGCTGGCGCCGGTGATAATGGCGACCTTGTTGGACAGTAATGACATGGCAGTTCCCTCGCTGGTGTGTTGTGCGCCAAATCAGTGGGGCACAGGGTTGGCTGTGGGTTGGAACCCCAATAGGTTCCAACCGACTTGGGTTTGGCCCCCACTATGGCAACCACTCCTTGCCGGGACGACCCGAATCTTGCTCTCTTTCTCTCCAAGTCGTTTTGCTACATGTCGATACAGGCCTTTGCGGCAACAAAAGGGGCGAACTGAGCCCCGAATTCTTTATCATGCCCCCTTTAAAATCGCCGGATCCAGGTGCGGCGCGCCCTGTGTGCTGCAGTGAGGGGCGAGAGCCCCGGCGCCATGGTGGCTGCGTGCATCATCAAGCCTGCCTGGCAGGGCATTGACGGCGATTGCAATCAACAGACACGCTCCTGGATCAATAGCCCGTCATCTCCAGATAGCCGACACCTTGAGCATCTCCCGAGACAGAGACAGCTCCCTCCCAGTAGTCAAAGCGACCTGTCATGGCCTGATTGGGCTGACGGGCTTTGATGGTGAGGCTCATACCGGCGGCGTTTAGCTGCCACTCGACGGGGTAGGGTTGGCCTTTGGGACCGCGCCAGCTCTTGCCCGGCATAAAGCGGATCTGCTCCGGGTTCAGCACCTGACTGCTGCCGTCGCGCTCAATCAAGATGCCGTAGCGGTTCTCCGGCTCGGTGCGTCCCGATTTGGTGCGCAGGCGAAACAGCATCAGCTCGCGGCCATCGGCCAGTTGCAGTGAAAACCAGTCCCAGCCCGATTGCCACTCGGCCAATACCGAGCTGCTCCACTCGTGATCAAACCAGCCTTGTCCGGTGACGGTGCGGGTCTCGCCATCGCGAGTCAGGGTGCCGCGAAGAGTGAGGCGCGGGTAGGAGTAGTAAAAGGAGGCGTTGCCCGGGCTCTTCTCGCTGTAACCGGCCTTGCCTTGCAGCACCAGCGGCTTGGCGGCAGTGACGGTGAGGTTCAGTTCACCAATCTTGCTCTGCACCTTGAGGGTGGCGGGGAAGAGCGCAGCCCCTTGCGAGGCAAGCCGCCACTCCCTGAGCCAATATTGGCCGCCGCTGGCCCCCGCCAGTCCTGGCCCCTGCCGACTGGCCCGTTCATCTTGCTGGTGGCTGCCACGGTCGAGATCCGTGATGGCAAATTGGGCCAGCCAGAGCTGGGGGGTGAGCCAGGGGTTGCCGATGCGAAGATCTTGCTCGATCCCTTGGCGAAACAGGGTCCACTGCATGCCATATTCACGCCCCTGTTCATCCTTGAGGTTGCCGGTGAGATACCACCACTCGGAGCGGTAATCGGGGTGGGCGGCGTGATCCTCCGGCAGTTTGATGGTTTGCCCCGGCAGCACCTTTTTAAAGCTGTCGTTGCCACCGCCGAGCAGGGCGCCCAGATCGCTGGCCTGCGCGTTGCCAATCATGGCAATCAGCGGGAGCAAGAGGGTGGCGAGCCACAGGAACCGTAAAGAGGACAAGCTTCCCCTCACCCTGGCCCTCTCCCGAAGGGAGAGGGGATGGTTCAATGCCGCACTGTGATCTTCTTTGCGCTGAAGAAGGGGCGGAGAGAGGGACGTGGTTAATGGGAGCTTCAAGCTATGGCTGAGCCAGTGCGCTAACCGATATGTCATACCACTCTCCTTGCCGCATACCAGGATGCCAATGCCCCACATACCGGTGCCAGCAACAGGGCGGTGACGGCATGGAGGGGGGCGGCCTCGAAGGCGAGGCGCCAGCCAAAGGCGCGGGTGTTAACCACCTCGATCAGCACCCAGGCAAGGCCATATCCCACCGGCAGGGCCAGTAGGGCAGTGAGCAGCCCCAATCCAGCCCCTTGCCACACCAGCAGCTGGCGGCAGTGGCGGGGGCTCAAACCCAGACTCTGCAAGGTCTGCAGCTCGCCACGGCGCGCCAGCCCCAGCACCATAAAGGCCGAACCAATGCCGACAAAGGCGATGCCAAGGATCAGCAGTTTCAATAGCTCGGTCACCACAAAGGTCTGGTCAAACACCTTGAGCGCCGCGCTGTGAATAGCAGGGGCGGAGAGCAGATTGAGCTGCTCGCCATAGCGCTCGCGCAGGCGGTCGGCCAGCTGTTCGGGGTCGTTGCTAAAGAGGGCGAGGGATTGCACCGCCCCGGCCTCGAAGGCGTGCAGGATCTGCCCCTTGTCGCTGCCGTAGTCCTGATAGACGCCGGTGACGGTGAACTGCCTTGGCCCCTGCTCGCCGCTCACCTCAAGGGTCTGGCCCACCTTGACCCCGAGGCGCACCGTCAACGGTTCGCTCGCCAGCACCTCGTCAGGGCGGGTTGGCCAGCGTCCGGCCAGCAGCGGATAGGCCGCTTTAAGCTGGGGGATAAAGTCCATCTGCGCCCACTCGATGGGCTGCCCCCGCCAGCGGGCAGGGTGCACCGAGCGGCGCGAGGCGGCGCTTACCAGCGGGTTGACGAGCAGGGTCTCGAGGGTGGCGTCGCTCAAAGTGCCCTTGTTGCCCGCCACCCCTTTGGGGGCGGTGACATAGAGATCGGCGGCCAGACGCTGGCCGAGCCAGATCTCCACGCTGGAGCGAAAGCTCGACACCATGACCCCGATGCCGATGGCCGCCGCGATGGCGAGCTGCAACGCCATCACCGCGATGGCGGTGCGGTCGAGGTGATAGAGGGTCTCGGCCACCCCGAGCCGGGCGGTGAGGGGGCCGCCCGCGCGCCGTCGCAGCCAGCCAAGCAGGCCGCGCAGGGCATCGGGCAGCCAGAGTGCCATGGCCAGCAGCCAGCCGCCGGCGATAAAAAGGGCGCCGGTCAGACCTGTTTGCGGCAACCACAGGCACAGAGCGCACAGCAGCAAGATGGCGATGGCCAGCACGCGCCGTCGCCACCGGTGAGCGGGGGGACGGCTGCTTCCCGCTCGCAGTTCGAGGGGGGATTGGCGCAGCAGTTGCCACCAGCCGGGCAGGTTGGCGGCCAGCGTGCCGAACAGCCCGATCAACAGCGCCTTGAGCAGGCTGACAGGGGAGAGGCGCAACAGATCAATGGGGTTGGGCCCATAGAGATCGGCCAGCGCCTGGGTCAGTTGCCCCATCAAGGCGAGCGCCAACAGGCTGCCGAGCAGCACCCCGAGCAGGGTGCCGATGGTGGCAAGAATAAGCAGCTCCAGAATGAGCCAGCGCAGCACCCGACTCGGCCCCATCCCCAGAATGATCAACTGGGCCAGCTGGGGGCGGCGCACGCTCTGCACAAATCGCTGGGCGTTGAACACCAGAAACAATCCCACCGCCATAGCGAGCAGTGACAGCGCCGTCAGGTTAAGGGCCAGCGCATCGCCAAGCTGGCTGGCATCGAGCGCCGGGCTGATGGGTTCAAGCCACAAAGGCTGGTTAGGGTAACGGGTGTGCAGGGTGGCCTGCAGGGTGCGAGCCTCTGGTTCGCTTAGCTTGAAGACGATGCGATCGAGCCGACCCGCTTTGCCCAGCAGCGGTTGGGCGAGGCCAATATCGGTTATCAGCAGTCGCTCCATGGGCACGGCGCCCGGCTCGAAGGTGCCCGCCAGCGTCAGGGTCAGGGGGCGGGCGCTGGCGCCATCGCTGCCGCCCAAGACAAAACGGCGGCTCTGGCCCGCTTGCCAGCCAAGGCGATCTGCCTCGGGGGTCGCCAGCCAGATGCTGTCGGCGCGGTTGAGGGAAAAGGCGGGCTCGTTCGCGGGTTGGGCGCCAAACAGCTGGCGCAGGGGGCCGGGGTTGAAGAGATCCATTCCCAGCAGTTGAAAGCTGCGCCCCTCTTCATCCTTGAGCCAGCCATGGAGCTGGGGCATGGCATCGAGGGCGGGCTGGCTGGTCACCAGTTGCACGTAAAGCTGCTCATCCAGCCCGCCAGCGGGGGCCAGCCGGTAGTTGGCTTCCCCTGCCAGCTGGCTGCGGGCGGCGACGAAGTTGGTGCGGGCACTGTGATTGAGCAGCTCGATGGCCACCACCAGCGATACCCCCAATACCAGCCCGGCCAGACTCATCAGTAGCAACCAGGGGTGACTGCGATAGAGGCGCAGCAGCGCTTTGAGTGGCAGCATCAGCGTGTCTCCGGTTGGCGCAGTTGCCGCTTAGTCATGACGTGGCCCCTTGAGCTCGATAAGTTGCCCCCCTTCAAGGCGCAGCACCCTGTCGGCCAGCGCGGCGTAGGCCGGGTTGTGGCTCACCAGCAGCAAGCCTGCGCCTGTGTCCCGCACCGTCGCCACCATTAGCGCCATCACCTGTTCGGCATTGTGCTCATCGAGGCTGCCGGTGGGTTCGTCGGCGAGCAGCCAACTGGGTTGATGGATAAGGGCGCGGGCCAGCGCCACCCGCTGACGCTGACCGCCGGAGAGCAGCTCCGGCCAGGCATGGCGCTTGTGGCTCATATCGAGCCGCTGCAGCAACTGGTCAATCTTTGTCTCATCCGGTGGCAGAGCGTTGATGGCCAGCGGCAGGGCCAGATTCTCGGCCACGTTCAGGGTCGGCAGCAGGTTGAAATCCTGATAGACGATACCGAAATGGCGGCCCCGCAGGCGCGCCCGCTCGTCGGGGGAGCGGGTGTCGATCCGGGTCTCCCCCAGCCAGATCTCCCCTTCATCCGGTGCAATCAGCCCGGCGATCAGATTGAGCAGGGTGGACTTGCCGCAGCCGCTTTGGCCCAGCAGCAGGGTGATCTCGCCTGCGGGGAGGGCGAGATCGAGATGGTGGAACAGCGGCAGTCGTTCACTGCCGTTATCGAAGCTCTTGCAGAGGTTGCGCAGGGTCAGCATGGGATAACCGTTTGATGGTCAATGGCTTTCATCATGCTTGGTACGCTAGCACGGCCAGCATTGATCAACACCCCTTACGGTTGATCAAGAGTGCCAGTTAGTGATCAAGGCGGCAAAAGAGCAGTGGATCCTCGCTGGATCCCGCTTGCCCGAGGTGGTTAGAATAGGGGCTTCCATGGGTCACAGGATGAGCAAGGATGTTACACAAGCAAGTCAGTTTTATCATCGATAGCAAGGGCAACAAGCAGGCTGCCGTCGTCCCCATCGAGATCTACAACGAGCTGATGACCCTGCAAAAGGCACTCTCCGACAACCGGCCGGGGGAGCGCGAGCTCTACCACTTCAACGGCAAGGGGGCCGAGGCCCACGGTTATCCGGTGGGCAAGCGGCAAAATCCGGGCTTTATGGTGCTGGCCGGTTCCACCGCCAATGGCGAGGATGCTGCCTCCCTGCGTGAAGCGGTGATCGAGCTGCGCCACGAACTGCTGGAGAAGGGGGTCATAGTGCCCCGCAGTCAGGGCGGCTTTGTCTTTACCGCCGATCAGCTGTTCAACAGCCCGAGTCTGGCCGCCAGTCTGGTGGCGGGCAATAACCGCAGCGGTTTGGATGCCTGGCAAAACAGCGCAGGCTATACCCTGAAACAGTCCGGTTTTGGCAAGAAATAATCCCGCGTTTCGACAGCAAACCAATTAAGCGTTAATTGACCTGGATGAATTTTTCTTTTCATCCAGGTGCTAGCATCGTTGCCAGACGGTTCTAAAAGGAAGAGACCATGTCTGCGCTCACCCCTGTTATTTTGCTGCTGTCCCTGTTTATCCCTCCCGCCCATGCCAGTAGTGGCCCAGTTCTGTTGACATCCTCCTCAATCGGACTTTTTTGTGTCGGATTGTTTGTGTTGGCCTACGCCCTGGTGATGGCTGAAGAGTATCTGCAACTGCGCAAGTCCAAACCCGTGCTGGTGGCCGCCGGGGTGATCTGGATCCTGATCGGTATCGCCTATGCACAGCAGGGGATGAGCCCTGTCGCCGAGCAGGCTTTCCGCCATACCCTGCTGGAATATGCCGAGCTGATGCTGTTCCTGCTGGTGGCGATGACCTATATCAACGCCATGGAGGACCGGCGGCTGTTCGATGCCCTGCGCGCCTGGCTGGTGCGATCCGGCTTTCACTTGCGCACCCTGTTCTGGTTGACCGGTGGGCTTGCTTTTTGTATTTCGCCGGTGGCAGACAACCTGACCACTGCGCTCTTGATGTGCGCCGTGGTGTTGAAGGTGGCCAACGGTGATCGGCGTTTTGTCAATCTTGCCTGCATCAACATAGTGATCGCCGCCAACGCCGGAGGGGCGTTCAGTCCCTTTGGCGATATCACCACCCTGATGGTGTGGCAGGCGGGCAAGGTGCAATTTGGCCAGTTCTTCACCCTGCTTATTCCCTCTCTGCTCAATTTTCTGGTCCCGGCCATCCTGATGAGCCTGATGGTGCCGCGTCATGTGCCGGAGGCTGATAACGAGGTGGTCGATCTCAAGCGGGGTGCCCGTCGCATCGTCGCGCTGTTCTTGCTGACCATCATCACGGCGGTGCTATGCCACAGTTTCCTCCATCTGCCACCCGTGCTAGGCATGATGCTGGGGCTCGGTTATCTGCAGTTTTTCGGGTTTTATCTGCGAAAGTCGCTGCCGCGATCCCTTGCCCGCAAGCGTGCGCTCTACGAACGCAATGGTGATGAGGTGCGGTTGCGCAGTCTGGGTTCTGTGGTGCCATTTGACGTGTTCAACAAGGTGGCCAAGGCGGAGTGGGATACCCTGCTGTTCTTCTACGGGGTGGTGATGTGTGTCGGTGGGCTGGGCTTTATGGGCTATCTGGAGCTGGTGTCACACTGGTTGTATGACGCTGGGGATCCCACCATGGCCAACGTCTTCATAGGGGTCTTGTCCTCTGTCATCGACAACATTCCCGTGATGTTTGCCGTGATCTCGATGAGCCCAGACATGGCGCTGGGGCAGTGGCTGCTGGTGACCCTGACCGCCGGGGTGGGCGGCAGCCTGCTCTCCATCGGCTCTGCCGCCGGTGTTGCCCTGATGGGGCAGGCCCATGGCATGTATACCTTCTTTGGCCACCTGAAATGGTCGCCGGCTATCTTGCTCGGCTATCTGGTGAGCATAGGGGCGCACCTCTGGCTCAACAGTGCCCAGTTCTGAACGTCTGCCCGCCAGTACGAAAAGAGGCTTCCGTTGATGGAAGCCTCTTTCGTTTTCCTGACAGGAAGGAGGGGGATCAATCGCCTCGCTTGCCGGTCAGCAGCCAGTAACTCATAGTCGAACCCACGCCGCAGCAGGCGATGGCAATGGCCATGGGCAGCGGCGAGTGGGGCGGATTGAGGTTGACCAGAATGCCGACCAGGGCGCCGATGCCAAAGCGCAGGGTGCCCGCCAGTGCCGAGGCGGTGCCCGCAGATTGCGGGAAGTGGCCCATCAGGCCGGTCATGGCGTTGGCCCCCACCAGACTGATATGGCCGATAAAGAGTACCACCGGAATGACGATGCCCCACAGACCGCCGGTCTGGCTCCAGGCGTTGTAGATCAGCAGGGCGCCAGCGCAGGGCAGCACCAGCAGGCCGTATTGCAGCATCCGCTCGGCACCCACCCCTTTTACCAGTCGGCTATTGACGAAAGTGACCACCATCATCAGCAAAATATTGAGACCAAACAGCCAGCCGTAGTGCTCGGTCTGCACCTTGAAATACTCGATATAGACATAAGGGGAGCCACTCAGGAAGGCGAACATGCCGGAGCTGGAGAGGGAGCCGCACAGCACGTAGCCCATGGCGCCGCGATGGGAGAGTACCCCCCAGTAGTTCTTGAGGATCTGGCCCAGATTAAGGGGCTGACGGTGCTCGGGTTTCAGGGTCTCCTGAATTTTCCACTGCATCACCAGACAGATCAGCAGGCTGATCCCCACCAGCAGCCAGAAGATCACCCGCCAGTCGGCGTGGGCGCTGATATAGCCGCCCACCACAGGGGCCACCAGCGGCGCCAAGGTCATCACCAGAATGACGAACGACATGGCGCGAGAAAACGCATCCTTCTCGAACAGATCGCGCAGCAGGGCATTGACCACCACCGAGCCCGCCGCACCGCCCGCTGCCTGCAACATCCGATAGGCCAGCAATTCGGGCAGGGAGTCCGCCATGGCGCAGCCCACCGAGGCGATGGCAAACATCACCAGCCCCGCCAGGATCACCGGCTTGCGGCCATAGCTGTCGGCCAGCGGGCCGTAGAAGAGTTGGCCGATGGCAAAACCGCCCAGAAAGGCGCTGATGGTGAGCTGGGCACCGTCGATGCTGGTGGCTAGATCCCGAGCGATGGCCGGAATGGCGGGCAGATACATATCCACCGCCAGCGGGGTCAGACCCGCCAGAGCGCCGAGCAGGATAAACAGGAAACGGGGAGAGAGCATGGTGGCCTGGGGGGGCTGTGCGTGGGGCATAGGGTATCCGCTGGTGAACCTTGGTTGAAAAAGGGAGAAGGGCGAGTCTATCAGGTTTGCCCCCGCTCGGCATGACGTTCCTACCCCCTCAAAAGGGGGAGGTGTCCGATCGCTCAGGCACCTTGGGGATCAAGCTTTCGGTCATGTCGGCGCGCTGCGCGGATCACTCCCCCCAGCCAGAGCAGCCAGGCCAGCAACGAGATGGCGTAACCGAGCCGCTCCGGCCAGCGGGCGGTGAGGGTGAAGGTGAGGCTGTGTTGTCCGGCGGGCACCCAGACCTGCACCAGCCCGTTGCGGGTGCTGCTGACGCTCAGCGGCAGGCGCTGGTCGAGCCTTGCCTGCCAGCCCGGGTAATCAAACTGGTGCAGGACCAGCTTGGCGGGTGCCGGGGCATCCACCGTCAATTCGATATGACGAGGCTGCCAGCGCTGGATCTGCCAGTTCACCCCCTGATGGTCGCTGGTGATGGCGGGCTGGAATTCCTCTTTCCAGGCCAGCAGGGTGGGGGCAAACATGCCGCGTGGCACCTGCTTTGGTCGGTATTCGCGGGCGCTGCGCTTGCTGTCGAACTCCCCGTCGAGCTGACTCTTTACGGGAGCCTGGGTGAGCGGCGCCTCGCGTACATAGAGTCCCTGCGAGAGCAGGGTGAGGGCAAGCAGTAACCACCAGACCCACTGCCACGGGCGATAGGTGGGGGTACCCAGCGCCACCACGGCGACGGTAGCGATGACCAGCAGCAGATTGAGGCGCCAGGGAAATTGCACCAGTTGCAACGGAGTGAGCAGGCGCCACAGGGGCTCGCTTGGAGGCAGCATCATCAGAAAGCTCAGGGTGCCAATGACCCCCCAGAGCAGCAACTCGGGATGGCGCGGCTCGCGGGCGGCAGCCCAAGCTACCAGCAGCAGAGCCAGGGTGAGCAGCGTCAGCCAGGCGAGATGGCCGCGAAAGCGCCAGTCATCACGGCTTTGGGGCAAACGATCGAGAAAGTTGCGCTGAAATTCGAACATGCCGGTGCGCATCTGCTCCATGGAGATCCCCCCCTGATCCAGCAGAGCGGGCAGCAGCAACAGGCTGGCCATCGCCAACCCCCAGAGCTGGCCCAGCAGGGTGCCAATGAGCGGGGAGGCGGTGACAGGGACACTGACAAGCGCTGTGCTCCCCTTGTAGCGCCAGACCAGTAGCAGGCTGCGCAGGGTGAGCAAGCCCAGAATGAGCAGGGTGCTTGGTAGATGGGAAAGCGTCAGCATGGAGACGGCCAGTGCGAGCTGCAGTAGTGCAAAGGGGGCGCCGCGGCAGAGGCGATCCTGCGCCAGCAGAGCCAGCGGCGCCCAGACGAAGGCCCAGCTCTCCGCCAGGGCAAAGCGGGCGTAGATATCGATGGCCAGATGATAGGGCAGCGCCATATAGAGCAGACTGGCCGCCAGCGCCCGTCCGTGGCCGGCAAAGGGACGCAACCAGAGATAGGCAAACAGGCCGGAGAGCCAGAGTGCCACGCTGCTGCTCCAGAGCAGCGGCGTCATCGCCTCGTGGGCCAGTGGGGTGGGGCCGGCGAACAGGGCGCTCACATAGTAGGGCAGGGGGGGATAGAAGAAAAAGACCGGGCTGCCGAAGGCGCCGTTCATCTCCATCAACCAGCGCGGATAGAGTTCACCTTGCCACAGTTGCACGGCAAAGAAGTGACCGGAGAGCAGGTGATGAAACAGATCATGGCCCTGACTGCCGCCGCGCAGCCAGAATGGTAGCAACAGGAGGGCACAGGCCCCGGTCAGCACCGACAAAACCCACAGCCACTCTCTGGTTACACGCATAAGGAGACTCGTCTGTTATGGATGCGCTGTGAGTGTACCCGAGTTGTTCCCCTCTTTTTTAGTTGCCTTGGCGGATTTTTGTGCTCTTTATATGTTTCTTGTCACTTTACCCATGGGTTGTCTGCAGCGAGGGAATGGCGAGCCAGAGTCCGGGCTCGGCGGCAAAGCGCGGGGCAAACCAGTGCTGGCGCACCGCGCTGGGCATTTCGTTCGCGGCGATGGGGCGGCGACTGAGGCGGCAGGCTCCCTGAGAGAGTGCCAGCGCCGCATCCCCCTTGTACCAGCCGTCCGTTACCGGCAGTGCCGTGGTTTCCCGCAGCAATCTTACCCCCCACTGGGTCACCAGCGCAGGGCACGCTTTCTCTGCCAGCCTTGCTGCCTGCACCATGGCGGGTGGACGGGGCAGGGTAAAGGTTACGCCGAGCAGCAGCAATCCGGCCACCGCGACCACCCCCTCGCCACGGCGCGGCAGCCAACCTGCCAGCAGCACGATACCGAGCAGGGTGACGGGGGCCAGATGGCGGGGATTGTCGGGATTCTGGCCAAACAGGGTCCAGAGCAGCAGGGCGAGCCAGTAGAGCGTCCAGAGCACGGAGGGGGTCGCATTGTGATCCTTTGACCGTTGCCAAAGCGGCAGTACCAGCAGCGCCCCAACAGCCAAGGGCCAAAGCGGGGTGAGCTGATCGTTGAAGGTGCGCGCCCAGCTCAGCAGCCGATCGCCGTGGGCCGCCGCCGTGTTGCCCCACAGGGTAAAGTGGCCGTCGGTAAAGCGGCGTCCCTCGCTGAAATAGGCCCAGCCATCGGCCTGCCAGACAAAGAGTAGGCTGATAAGCCCAACCAGTGCGATGGGGAGCACAAATCTGACGCGTGTTCCCTTTTGCGCCATCCCGAGCCACAGCGGCAGCAACGCCAGTACAAAATAGGAGGGGCGCAGGGCCAGCATAAGGCCCAACAATAGGCCTGCCAGTGCGAATCTGCGCTGCTGCAAGGCCAGCAGCGCCCCAAGCCAGGCGGCGAGCGCGGACCCGTCAGAAAGGCCGGAGAGCGCCAGCGTCGGGGTGAGCGGCAGGGCCAGCACCAGCAGCCAGACGGGGGCGAGCAGGCTTGGCCGTTGCCACAATCTGACCGCCAGCAAGGCGGCGAGCGGCGCCAGCAAACTGCTACCGAGCAGACTTGCCCACTGCACCGCACGGGCTGGATCGTCTACCGCCAGATTGATCAGCCGCGCCAGCCAGATAAAGGCGGGGTAGCCCGGAAAGTGGGGGGAGAACTCCAGCACGCTAAAGCGCGTCACCCCGTGGGCGAAATTGAGGGCATCATCGGAATCGAGTGCCACAGGGAAGGCTAGCAGCCAGCCGAGCCAGGCCAGTTGCAGCAGGATCAGCAAGTAGGGTCGATTAGCGAAGCGTAATCGGCAGTGGTGACGCCCCCCTTCTCCCCTTGCGGGAGAAGGGTTGGGGATGAGGGGGGCTGTCATCATCGATGAGAGGCCATCAAAGCGGCGCCAGCACGGCCATCAGCGCTTTTTCCGCTGCGGCAAAGGCGGCGGCGTCGGCGGGCTTGGCGCCCACCCCGAATACCCCCGGGTTGCCGATGGCATCCAGCACCTTGGCCAACGCCTGTTCGGCCGCCTTGCGATCCCCCTCGCTAAGGGAGGGGAGGATCAGATCGAGGAAGCGCTTGCTCTTGACCACCAGCACCTTGGCGGTCTGGTAGTCGCCAAGATTCTGGCTGGCCCCTTCGAGGCGGCGCTCGATCTCCGCCTTGTAGGCCCGGTTGAGCAGGGCCGCGGTAGCCGCGGCGTCTTTGGCCTTGATGGCGGCGGCCAGCGGTGCTTGCAATTCCACCTTGTGGTGCTGTTCCAGATAGGTCAGCTCCTCGGCAATCTCGCTCAAGGTAGCGCTGGCATCCTTGCCGTCAGTGGCGGCGCCCAGCAGCGCTTCGCGGGCGTCGATCAGTGGCTCCTTGCCGGCGGCGGCGTAGGAGTAAGCCTGCGCCTGCCCGCTGAGTGTCAGCAGCAGGGTGAGGGCGAGTAAACCCGGGCGGATGGTCATCCTGTTCTCCTTACTTATGCCAATGGCGCGGCACTCAGGCCACGCTCTGGGTTTCGATCACGGTATTTTCGTTGCGATGGTTAAAGATGGCGTGACGTCTGTCCACCCCGTCGATCACCATGTCGGCGGCCATCATACCCATCTCCATGGCGGTGTCGGTGAAGATGTAGCGGAATGTCCCCTGACGGCCGGTCATGATGAGGTTGGTGATGGGCATCAGCGCCTTGATGGCTTCGTTGCGGCGCGCCTGATAGCCCAAATCCATCAGCGGATAGGCGTACTCGCTGCGGGCTTCGAAGGTCTCATCGCCAAGCTTGGCGGTATCGACGCCGAGGCTCGCCAGATCGGCGGTGACCCGACCGCGCAGATCAGAGAGCGGCGCCTGCCAGGTGGCATCCCCCGGATTGCAGGGGATCTCCAGCATCACCGAGGTCTGGCCCTGGGGCGCCATAAAGGGGCTGCGGCGGCGCGGCTCCTGCAGACGGGTGGCCAGAATATGGGGGTCGGAGAGGTACTGCCAGGTGTTGTCCGACAGGTTTTCCTGTTTGAGGGGCATATTGACGAAGCGAAGCGACCGGTATTGGAGATCGCACGGCAAGCCCAGATGCTGGCAGGTGAGCGGCAGCGGCAGGGTGGAGATCACCTGATCAAAGCGCTCGCTCTGTTCAACGTCATCTTGTTTCCAATACACCCGTTCAATGCGGCCATCAGCCTGCTCAAGGCGGGTGATGGTGGCGCCGGTTTTGAGCTCGACTCCCTCGGCAACCAGCCGCTCCCCCAGAGTGGTGAAGATCTGGCCGAAGCCATATTTCGGGTAGCGGTATTTGCGGGCATAGGTGCGCACCGAGATACTGCCGTTGCGTCTTGGCAGCAGGCGGCGGGCCACGTCTTTGAGATCGATCAGGCTGATGCGCTGGCCGGCCCAGTCGGCGGAGAGCTTGTCCGGGTTGATACCCCACAGCTTGCCGGTGTAGCCCTCGAAGAACTGGCGATAGAGGGTGCGGCCGAAGTGACTCTGGATCCACTCGGCAAAGCTCGCCTTGGCAAAATCATCCGGCTTCTTGCTAAAGGGCAACAGCAGCAAGTCTTTTACCGCCCCGGCCATCAGGGCGAGCGGCGCCGTCTTGAGCAGGTTGGGCAGGTTCAATGGGTAGTCATAGGTGCGCCCGCCAAAGCGGATAACGCTCTTGCGCTCGGCGTGGAGCAGGTCGTCACCCATCAGCTCGTCGATAAAGGCGAGCAGCTCGGGGTTCTTGGTGATAAAGCGGTGCCCGCCGTAGTCGAAGCGATACTCGCCGTCGCGCCCCTTGAAGGTCTGGGTGGCGCACATGCCGCCGACCACCGGCTCCTGCTCGAACAGGGTGACTGCAAAACCGGCGCAGCGCAGGCGCCAGGCCGCCATCAAACCGGCGGGGCCAGCGCCCAGCACTGCAATGCTTTTCTTGTTGTTATCGCTCATGACCTATTCCAAAACTACTTGATAGATCAGGAAACCGCGCCAAGGCGCGGCCCCCGAATAGTGTTGCCACCCCGTGGCCTTGTTGCCACAGGGCGTGCGGGCTCAGCCTTTGCCAGTCGCGACGTTCACCTTCGGGCGATAGCTGCGCTGCCAGAGGGTAACGAAGATTGCCAGATAGAGGGCCCAGGTCAGCAGCTGCAAGCCAGCGGGTGAGGCATTGTAGCCAAACAGGGCGCGCAGGAAGGTACCAAATACCCCCTGATCGTCGAGAATGTGGCTGATGTCGAACACCGGCGTGGTCCAGAAGGTGATGATCTCTGCCGCTTGCAACATGTTGACGGCGGACGATAGCAGACCTGCGGCGATGATGATGATAAGCAGCCCAGTCCAGCGGAAGAAAGGAGCCAGCGCCACCTTGCGGGTGGAGCGCAGCAGTCCCCACACCAGCGCGATGGAGACCAGCAACCCCGCCAGCGCGCCCATCAGGCCGGATTGCAGATCGACCCCTTGGCCCGAATAGAGCAGGGCGGAGAAGAACAGCACGGTTTCAAACCCTTCGCGCATCACCGCCAGGAAGGCAAGCAGCACCAGCCCAAACAGGTTGCCGCCGTCGATGGCCGCATCGATGCGCGCCGTCATGGCCCCCACCTGGGATTTGGCCTGTTTTTGCATCCAGATCGCCATATAGGTGAGCACCAGAGTGGCAAACATCAGGATCCCCGCCATCAACAGGTGGTTGTAGCGCTCGCTCTCGAACTGGCTCACCACCACCTGGAACAGGAAGGCGACGACAAGTGAGGCGATAAGGCCAAGCCCCACCCCCAGATAGATGAACTTGTTGTAGCGACTCGCCCCCAGCTTGGCGAGGTAGGAGAGGCAGATGCCGACCAGCAGGAAGGCTTCCAGCCCCTCGCGCAGGCTAATGAGAAAACTTGCAAACATCAGGATTGAGGCTCCGTAGCGGGCGTGACGGGGAGAGGCTGCAAGGTAAGTTGCAACCGATTTAGCTGCACTATGGGTGGCTCCGGCAAGCTGGGCTCGGCGGCGCGCACCGCATCATTGACCCACTTGGGGTAGGTGCGGAAATTGAGTTTGATATCGGCCTTGAAGGGCCCTTGGGCTTCTGCGGGCAGCGGCCAGGCTTCATCGCGCCAGCCATCGGCCGGAATGCGGGTATCTTCCAAGAGCTTGGCGTAGCGCCAGAACTTGAGCCCCACCGGCTTGCCCTCGGCATCACCGAACACTTTGCGAAACAGTCGCGCATCGTCTGGGACAGCGCCATCCACCGGCTGGCCGCTGGCAAGCACCAGCTTGCCGTTGGCGTCGGTGACGGTCAGCTCCAGCCAGAATTCACGAAAATCGGCCACCCCGGTGGGCAGGGCATGGCCTGCGCCGGTATTGGCGACCCGCACCACCAGCTGCTGACTATCGGCAGCCTGTTCAATACGGGCGGAGAGGGTAGCGCTGGAGCGCAAGAGCGCCAGACTCTCCTGTTCAAGTGCAGGATTGCGCAGCCCCACCAGCTGGTGCTGGGCGCCGGTAAAGTTGTGGCGATAGAGCCGCGCTTTCATGGTGCCGTTTTCGGTGGACTGGCCCGCCACCGGCGCGCCGCCATTGCCCGGCTCCGGGTTCATATGGCAGTCGATGCAGGTGCGCCGTTTGGCGGGATCCTCGGCCTTGGCGAAGCTGGATTTTTCCCACTCGTCCCAGGTGTTGACGATATTGGCGCCTGTGCCCGGGGCAAACTCGTTGTGGCACGATTTGCACAGGGCCGCATCGCGGTAGAAATCCTTCTGATAGGAGGCTTTGTGGGCCGCCGGACGGGCGTTGATCTGCCGCTCGGCCAGCCAGTGCTGGAGGCTGCCGCCCGCGGCATCCTCGAACACATAGCTCTCGCGGTCTTTCAAATTCACTGTAAAGGCGCTGTTGCCGCCCGCATCTTCTACCTTGGTGATGCGATGACAGAGCACGCAGCCGGTCCCTTCCTCAACCACAGGTTCGCCCGCCTTGTGGGCAGCAATCAGCGAGGCGCCGCCCTGCTCGAACATGTGGGAGCCCTTGGGCAGATCCAGCTGGCCTGTCATCACTTGCTGGGGCATATGGCAGCCCTGACACCACTGGCCGAACGCTTCCCCTTCGGTTTCGCGTGCCAGCGCCTGTACCACCTTGTAGTAGGGGTGGGAGTTGCCCATCAGCCGGTGGTTGCTCTCGCTCCAATCCTGGAACGCCTGTTGGTGGCAGTTCTGGCAGGAGGCGGAGTTGAGCCACTCTTTCGGGTGAGTGGTCGGTGCCTTGGCGGGATCCGTGCGCGGGGCATCGAGCCGCAGCCAGTTGGCGAGGTATGGGAGGTTGCCATCGGCGGTGACGAAGGCGTGCAGATCTTCCATCATCGCCTTCACCTCGGGCTGAGGCTGGGCGGGGTCAACCGCCTCGGCCCCATCGCGGGTGTCGTGCCCCATGCCGCCCTGGGTCTGCTGGGTCATGCGCAGGTATTCTCCGACAAAATCCCCCGCCACCATGTTGGTGAGGTTGGCGTGGCCGTTGATGGCGTTGTCGCCGCTCTTCTGGCGATGAGCCGCCATCAGATAGCGGTTGGTGAAGTTGAACCCGTCCAGATGGCAGGAGTTGCAGCTCATCCAGTTGTCCCCCGCCATGGGGAAGCGTGAGTTGGACGCTGTGTTACCAAGGTTGAATAGCCGCTCGCCGCGCTGAAGCGGCTCGGGGCGGGGATCCGTCTCTACCAGTTTGGCGAAGTGGGGTACATCGACCGTGACCCGGGCAAACGGGCCGCTGCCGCCGCTATTGAGGCGGGTGAGATCCTGCCCCATGGCGTTGTGCACCAGAATGTGGTCACCATCGATCAGTAGATCCCGCGGATTCTGGCCCGGCAGGTGACGCAAGAGCTGGGTCGCCTTGGCGCCCCCCTGAAACTTCTTGCGGCGGTGGCGGTTGCTGTTCTGCTTGCCGCTGCGGGAGAGATCAAACACCAGCAGATCTTCCGAGCCCGCAAGGGTCAGATAGACCCGCTTGCCGTCGGCGGCAAAGCGCGCTGCGAAAGGGTTGGAGACGATCTGGCTGCGGTTGCCGACGCTTGGCAGATTGATCTGCAAAAAGAGCTGTTTTCTTTCATCGACCCGCTCTTTCTCCTCATCGAGATCGATGATGGAGACGGCCGGAAAGACGGTGCTCTGAAACTGGAAGGGGTGATCGAAGCTCCACAGCACATGGGGCAGCCAGGCCTCGCTGCCATCGGGGGAGAGGGCGATGCCATCGAGCAGGCGCGGCAATCCCTGAGAGTCGCTCGGCGTGTCGCTATGGGTCTCGGCCAGGGTAATGAGCTTGGGCTTGGGAAGCGAAGATCCCTTGGCGCTATTGCCGAGTTTGGCGAGATCATAGATGGCGAGCTGGCCGGTCATGGCGTGGGTCAGCAGCAGGCGATCGTTGTCGGTCAGGGCCAGTCCACGTGGAGTCTCGGCGGTTTCTGCATCCAGCTGGAGGTTGCCGGCGGTGTCATAGGCCTGCAGGCGAGCGGATTCGAACAGCGTGACCCAGAACCACTGCCGTTTGGCATCGAAGATGACCCCGTAGGGTCTATGGCCGATGGGGATCGTCTTTTCCAGATCGAGATCATCATCCAGCAGCAGCAGGCGATCACCGCTGTAGTCGGTGACCAGCAGGGTGCCGTCATCGGCGCGGGCAAGCTGGCGTAGATCGCCCCCCAGCTGCACCTCTTTGAGCCGCTTGCCGCTATCGCGCTCAAGCAGGGTGACGGAACCTGCGCTCAGGTTGGCGGTGACGAGGCGCGGGGCGCTTCCCTCCTCATAGGCAAGCATCCCTGTGCCCATCTGTTGGGCCAACGCAAAGGGGCTGGCCAGCAGCAGGAGGAGGACCAGCAGGGGTGACAAATATGCAGAAAACGATGACTTCAACATGGGATCAGTTGCGCCATTTCAAGATGGTCCAGCGCCAGGCGTGGCGCAGCACCAGAGGAGTTAACGCCAATGCGCTCAACCAGTGGGCCCAGCTGGCGAGGTTGCCCATGGCATCGCCCGGAGTGCCGTGCAGCACCAGCAGCAGGCCGCTGGCCAGACAGATCAGCAGCAGGGCTTCAATAATCCGCCCCGTGGTGCGTAAAAAGGGTTTGTTGCTGCGGTGCAACAAGCTGCGATGGGAGAGCCAGAAGGCGCCAAATAGCAGCGGGAACAGGGTGAGCGAGAGCATCACATGGAAAAACAGATTCCAGCGTGCCAGCGACCAGAGCGGGGTCAGCGGCTCCCACAGCAGCAGGCCGGAGAAGAACATCAGATAGAGGGTGCCCTCGGCGGCCTGATGGTGGTAGGCCAGCCACTGCCAGAATTGTCGGGGTGAGAGAGAAAGGCTTGTCATAAAGGCTCCAGCACCCGGGCAGGGCAGCCCGGGGGGAGCAAGTTTATAACGCAGTAAGAGTAATGAAAAGTGTTATCAATTCCATTGATAATGAATCAAGCCTGAATGAACGGGGTGACCTAACACGACGATTGATAATTCCTTATCCGCTTGGCCGCCACCTATGGGGCGAGAGTGCGGGCGCAGCCGCTCCTCGACAGCGGGGCAGCTTGCGGCTCGGGGTTATGGCCGCGCGTCGGGCGTTCAACTCACCAAGAGGCTTTTTATATTTATTTCAATTGATTGCAGCTAAAACTTGGCTAGATGTTCGACTCCTGATGAGGATCATCAGCAGCATATTCCCGTAGCTGGCGACTGCGCAGCAGATACCAGAGTGACCAGAGGCTGGCGACCAGCACCAGTGCGGTAGGCCAGCTGAATGACCACTTCTGCAGATTGAGGCTGTGCAACTGCATCAGCAGGCCGCTGACGGCAGAGCAGAGCAGCAGCAGCGGGCTGTGGCGCCGGAGTCTGGCGCGAATGCTCTGGGTCTGCTGATAGGTGCCCCCGCAGGCGAGCAACGCCAGCATGGCGGGTACGTCGGTCAGCAGGCTGATGTAGAGGGTGATCTTGTCCGGATAAAAGAGGGTCAGGATCTCGCTGCCGCTCTCGCGGGTCACTCCCGCCATCAGAAAGAGCCAGACCGAGCGGGTCAACAACAGGGCGATGGGCCAGAACCAGAGGGGTGGGCGCAACTGGCCGTGATCGTCATATCGGTGTTCGGGGTAGAGGGTCATGGTTGCCCGATATCCATTCATAGAGTGCAAGTGATGCAAGGGATATGGGGCGAAGGCGAGCCCTTTGCAAGGCGCGGGAGAGAGCGGGAATTAATCGGGGGGCCATGCCCCCCAATCCGCGAAAAGTTGTCTTGTGCCGAGCGGCTGGCGTTACAGCCACCCCTTGCGCTTGAAGAAGAGCCCGGTGCCCAGCGATGACATCACCATCAGCACCAGCGAGAGGGGATAGCCATACTCCCAGGCGAGTTCAGGCATGCGGCCGAAGTTCATGCCGTAGATACTGGCGATCAGGGTCGGCGGCAGGAAGATCACGGCGGCAACCGAGAAGATCTTGATCACCTTGTTCTGCTCCAGATTGGTCACCCCCATGGAGGCCTCCAGCTGGAAGTTGATCTTGTCGAACAGGAACTGGGTGTGAGGCAGCAGTGACTCCACGTCGTGCAGCATCTCGTCGATCCACTTGTTCTGCTCGAGGCTCATGCGCTGGCGCAGGCTGCGTTTGAGGAAACGCAGGGCGCGGCGGGTATCGTGCAGGGAGAGACGGATCTGGCCGTTGGCCTCTTCCTGTGCCAACAGCTCCTTGAGCATAGGGTTGATCTGATCCGGCTCGAAGATCTGATCGGCGGTGTTTTCCAACGTCTTGTAACCATCTTCGATAAGATCGGAGAGGTACTCCACCTTGAGGTTTTGTACCTCCAGCAGGATATCGAGGGCATCCTCCACCTCCAGCCGATCCTGGCGCATATAGTGGCGCAGCAGGCGCACCAGCCCGATGTCATCTTCACGAATGCTGATCAGCAGGTTGTTGCGCAGGGTAAAGGAGACGTGGACACCCTTGGTGTCACGACCGATCCGCTGGGGAAACAGGGAGTGAATGTGCAGACCATCGGTATCCCAGTAGAAACGGGCGGATGCTTCGATGTCGTCGAGCTCCTCCTTGTCGGGAACCTCTTCCAGGAACAGGCCCGTCAACCATTCTCGCTCTGCCGTGTCCGGCTTGTAGGCATCCAGCCAGACCGTGTTGTCAGGTACTATGTCGTCAGGCCCGAGCGTGACTATGTCCAGCACCTTGTTATTGAGAATGTAGGCGGTGATCATCTGTCCCCCCTTAAAAAGTCATGGGTAATCAGGGATGGTTGCACAGGTCATGCGGCCTTAGATCGCTGAAGAAGGCGATCCCGTGGATAAGCAGATCGGGCCGATGGAAAACCTGAATGCGGCGAACTATACAGGGGTGGGCCCCGCTTGTCAGGGGCTATTCATCAGGGATTCAGCTTGTTTGTCCAAAAAAACAGCGAGGTCGGATCACCTTAGCAGCCATGCGGTGTAGAACCAGCCTTTGGCGGGGGGAGGGATGGCTGGGGTTGCTTGTTGCCGCTACCCCGCTTCATCAGATATTGGGATAGTTGGGCCCGGATCCTCTTTGTGGCGGTGTCCAGACGATGTTTTGGGGCTGAGCATCTTTGATGTCACCGCATCTTGGCATCGCCGTATTCCATCACATATTGGGATAATTGGGCCCGGAGCCTCCCTGTGGCGGTGTCCAGGCGATGTTTTGGTACTGAGTATCTTTGATGTCACCGCGTCTTGGTATCGCCGTACTTCATCACATATTCGGATAATTGGGCCCGGATCCTCCCTGTGGCGGTGTCCAGATGATATTTTGACTGGGATCTTTAATGTCACAGGTCTTGCAGTGAATACAGTTGGCTGCGTTGATTTGCAGTTTGGCCGCGCCTTCCATTTCCAGCACTTCAAACACCCCGGCCGGGCAGTAGCGTTGGGCGGGTTCTGCCCAGGTGTGCAGATTGACCTCGACCGGAATGCGCTCGTCCTGCAGTTTGAGGTGGCAAGGCTGATCCTCGTCGTGGCTGGTGTTGGCCAGATACACAGACGAGAGTTTGTCAAAGCTCAGTCTGCCATCGGGTTTGGGGTAATGGATGGGCTCGCAGCGACTGGCCACGCGCAGCTGACGGTAGTCGTGAGCCTTATCGAGCAGCTTGAAGGGCGAGTTTGCGCCAAACAGCCGTTGTTCCAGCCAGTTGAAGGCACCGCCCAACCAGGGACCATAGCGGTGAAGCGCCGCGCCGAAGTTGCGCGCCGCCTTGAGCTCGCGGGCCAGCCAGCTCTGTTGCAGCTCGTCGCCATACTGGGCCAGATCCCGGCCCCCTTCATCGCCACCCTTCAGCGCCATCGCGACGGTTTTTGCCGCCAGCATCCCCGATTTCATGGCTGTGTGGATCCCCTTGACGCGGGAAAAGTCGAGGGTGCCGGCATCACAGCCGATCAGCAGCCCGCCGGGGAAGTGCATGCGGGGCAGGGAGTGCCAGCCCCCCTTGGTGATGGCGCGAGCACCATAGCTGATGCGCTCGCCCCCTTGCAGCAGGTCGGCGATAAGCGGGTGGTGCTTGAGACGCTGGAATTCGTCAAACGGGCTGAGCCAGGGATTCTGGTAGTTGAGATCGACGATCAGCCCGACTGCCACCTGATCTCCCTCCATCTGATAGAGATAGAAGCCGCCGTGACTATTGCCGCCCCCCTGCTTGCCAAGGGGCCAGCCACTGCCGTGCAGCACCTTTCCCGGGTTGCCCCGACCTGCTGGCAGTTGCCACAGCTCCTTGAAGCCGATGGCATAGTGCTGGGGCTGGGCAGGGCTTGCCAGATTGAATGTGGCGATCAGCTGCTTGCCGAGATGACCGCGGGCCCCCTCGGCAAAGAGGGTGTAGCGGCCGAGCAGCGCCATGCCGGGCACATGATCTGCTTTCGGATTGCCCGCCCGATCCAGCCCTAGATCGCCGGTGATCACCCCCTTGACCCGGCCCGCTTCCATGATAAGTTCGCTGGCGGTAAATCCCGGGTATATTTCGACTCCCAGTTTTTCCGCCTGTTGGCCAAGCCAGCGGCAGAGATTGCCCAGACTGACCACATGGCAACCCTCATTGTGCATCCGGGGCGGCACCGCCCAGGCGGGGAGTTGCAGGGAACGTTGCTCGCTTTGCAGCAGATGAACCTGATCGTCGCTGACCGGCACGCCGAGCGGCGCTTGCTGCCAGCCATCCGGCAGCAGCTCTTGCAAGGCGACGGGATCAAACAGGGCGCCGGAGAGCAGATGGGCGCCAATTTCGGCCCCCTTCTCCAGCAGACAGACAGAGAGAGTGGCATCCTGCTGTTTCAGGGCGATGGCTGCACTGAGCCCAGCCGGACCGCCGCCGACGATGACGACATCAAATTCCATTGCTTCCCGTTCCATCTTGCCTCTGCGCTCTGGTTGGCCTAGGGTAATGCTGGTAGTTTACGTAAACGTAAAGCAGTTGTAAGCAAAACTGAGCAAGAAAAAGCAAAAAATCAGGGAAGAGCGTACTGCAACAAACGCAGAGGCACACTAATGAATTCAATCCAAAGAGACGAGGCATGACCCCATGAAGCTGCTGGTCGCAATCAAACGGGTAGTCGACTACAACGTCAAGATCCGGGTGAAGGGAGACGGCTCCGACGTGGAGCTGGCCAATGTGAAGATGGGGATCAACCCCTTTTGTGAAATTGCGGTGGAGGAGGGGGTCAGGCTGCGGGAAGCCGGGGTTGCCAGCGAGCTGGTGGTGGTGACCTTTGGCCCTGACGCTGCCGCCGAGCAACTGCGCCATGGGCTGGCGCTGGGGGCGGATCGGGCGCTGCACTATATAACCGGTGAGAGTGTCACCGATGAGACGCTCGCCCCGCTGACTGTCGCCCGCGCCTTGCACAAGGTGTGTGAGCAGGAACAGCCAGATCTGGTGCTGCTCGGCAAGCAATCCATCGATTCAGACAACAATCAGGTGGCCCAGATGCTGGCTGCCCTCAATGATTGGCCGCTGGCGACCTGCGCGTCAGCCCTCAAGGTGGAAGCGGGAGAACTGCTGGTGACCCGCGAAATCGACGGTGGCCTCGAGACCCTGGGCATGCCGTTGCCTGCGGTGGTGAGCGCCGATCTGCGTTTGAATGAACCGCGCTTTGCCTCGCTGCCCAACATCATGAAGGCCAAGCGCAAGCCGCTTGATAGCGCCCCGTTCTCGACACTCGCCGTTGAGGTGGCCAACCAGACCCGCCTGCTCGGGGTGATGGCGCCGCCAGCCCGTAGCGCCGGGATCAAGGTGGGCTCGGTGGACGAGCTGGTGGACAAACTCAAACACGAAGCGAAGGTGCTGCCATGAGCGTGCTGATCATTGCCGAACATCATCAGGGCCATCTGGCCGACAACGTGGCACAACTGGTCACCGCTGCCGTCTCCATAGGCGGCCAGGTTGACCTGCTGTTGCTCGGGCAGGGGCTGACCGAGGCGAGTGAACAGGCGGCAGCTCTCGGCGGCGTCGACAAGGTGTTGCTTGCCGAACATCCCCGCTTGGCCGACGGGCTGCTGGATGGGGTCGACAAGCTGCTGGCCACCTGGTGTCAGGGTTACAGCCACTGCCTGATGGCGGCGAGTGCCATGGGCAAGGCGTTGCTGCCACAGGTGGCGGCCCGGCTCGGGGTGGAGATGCTCTCCGAGGTGACGGCGATCGAGAGCAGCGACACCTTCCTGCGCCCCATCTATGCGGGCAATGCCATTGCCAGAGTGATGAGCTCGGCGCCCGTCAAAGTGATGACGGTGCGGGCCACCGCGTTTGCCAAGGCGGCGACGGGCGGGCAGGCTCTCATCGAGCCCTTGGCCGTGCCCGAATTCGCTGGCCGTACCCGGCTGGTCGAGCGCCGCGCGGTGCGCTCCAGCAGGCCTGAACTGACCGCCGCCAGGGTGGTGGTCTCCGGTGGCCGCGCGCTTGGCTCCAAGGCGCAATTTGCCCTGATTGAGGCGCTGGCCGACAAGCTGGGTGGCGCGGTGGGGGCGTCGCGGGCTGCCGTTGATGCAGGATATGTCGCCAACGATCTGCAAGTGGGGCAGACCGGCAAGGTGGTGGCGCCGGAGCTCTATATCGCGGTCGGTATCTCGGGCGCCATCCAGCATCTGGCGGGGATGAAGGAGTCGAAGGTGATCGTGGCCATCAACAAGGACAGTGAAGCCCCCATCTTTCAGGTGGCTGACTACGGGCTGGTGGGGGATCTCTTCACTCTGCTGCCGGAGCTCACCGCCAAACTGTAAATTTGTCAGAAATGGCTGAGCTGTGGTCGTTTATGCGCTCTGCCCGCCATTTCTGTGCATGTTCCCTGCAAGCCCTGACTCGTTCAGGGCTTTTTCTACTGCAAGGGGGACGCAGAGTGACGGTAAAAGGTTGAGCCAGCTCCCAAAAAGCCTTTGATCCGCTGGCTGCTCTTGTGTAAAACCTGACAAGTCATCGATTACTCTCATCCACTCACGGAAAGCGTCATGAGCAAACAGATTTACAACTTCTGCGCCGGCCCCGCCATGCTGCCGGTTGAAGTCATGGAGCGCGCCCAGCGCGAATTTTGTAATTTTCAGGGGCTGGGAGCCTCGGTCATGGAGCTTTCCCATCGCGGCAAGCCCTACATGGCGGTTGCCGAGAAGGCCGAAGCGGATCTGCGCGAACTGCTGGCGGTGCCGGACAACTACAAGGTGCTCTTCATGCACGGCGGCGGCCGCGGTCAGTTCTCCGCCGTACCCATGAACCTGCTGGGCGGCGCCAACAAGAAAGCGGACTTCCTGCTGACCGGTGTCTGGTCCCAGAGCGCGGTGGATGAAGCCAAAAAGTATGGCGATATCCAGACCTTCCAGGGGGTTGCCAAGAACGAGCAGGGGATCTCCCACCTGCTGCCGACCCCGGCGTTTCGCGCCGATGCGGCCTATGTTCACTACTGCCCGAACGAAACCATCGACGGCATCGAGATGTTCGACATCCCGGCCACCGGCGAGGTGCCGCTGGTAGCAGATCTCTCCTCCACCATTCTCTCCCGTCCTCTCGACGTGAGCCGCTTTGGCATCATCTATGCTGGTGCCCAAAAAAATATCGGGCCGTCCGGGCTTGCCATCGCCATCGTGCGCGATGACCTGCTGGATCAGGCGAGAGCCGATGTGCCCTCGATTTTCGACTACAAGCTCACTGCCAAGAACGACTCCATGTTCAACACGCCGCCCACCTACGCCTGGTATCTGGCCGGTCTGGTGTTCGAGTGGCTGAAAGAACAGGGTGGCCTCGAGGCGATGGAGGCGCGCAACAAGGAGAAAGCCGACTTCCTCTATGACTATCTCGATCAGTCGAGCTTCTATGGCAATCAGGTGGATGTCAGCTGCCGTTCGCGGATGAACATCCCGTTCCAGCTGAAAAATGCCGAGCTGGACAAGCAGTTCCTGGCCGAATCGGAAGCCGCTGGCCTGCTGGCCCTCAAAGGGCATCGCATCGTCGGTGGCATGCGCGCCAGCATCTACAACGCCATGCCGCTGGAGGGGGTGAAGGCCCTGGTGAGCTTTATGGATGACTTTGCCAAGCGCAACGGCTGAGAAGAGTGCCCCTATGTGTTTGCTGGTGGCCTCTCGTGACAACTCGTGAGCCGCTTCCAGCTATTGCAGTGATTCAAGACGCCGGGGATACCCCGGCGTCTTTTTTTCAACAGAACCAGCGCGCTGGCGTTTACCGTGCGATTTCCCCTGAAAGTGCCCTTGCCGAGCGGGACGCAGGCTGTTAACGTCCGGACAGGCGTTTATTTTTGAGATAGCACAGGAAGTCTATGAATTCGTTGCGTTTGGAACCCATTTCTCGTGTGGCCGGTGAGGTCAATCTGCCCGGCTCCAAGAGTGTCTCTAACCGTGCGCTGCTGTTGGCGGCGCTGGCTCGTGGCACCACCCGTTTGACCAACCTGCTCGACAGCGATGACATTCGTCATATGCTGGCTGCGCTGACCCAACTCGGGGTCAAGTACAAGCTCTCCGCCGACAAGACCGAGTGTACCGTGCAGGGCCTGGGTCGCAGCTTTGCGGTGAAAGAGCCGGTCAATCTGTTCCTCGGCAACGCCGGTACCGCCATGCGACCGCTGTGCGCCGCGCTGTGCTTGGGCTCCGGTGAATATACTCTGGGCGGCGAGCCGCGCATGGAAGAGCGTCCCATTGGCCATCTGGTGGATGCCCTGCGTGAAGCGGGTGCCCATATCCAGTACCTGAAACACGATGGTTATCCGCCGCTGGTGGTGGACGCCAAGGGGCTGTGGGGCGGCGATGTGCATGTCGACGGCTCCGTCTCCAGCCAGTTCCTGACCGCGTTTTTGATGGCAGCGCCGATGGCGGCCGGTGATACCCGGATCCACATCAAGGGGGAGCTGGTCTCCAAGCCCTACATCGACATCACCCTGCACATCATGAAGCAGTTCGGGGTGGTCATCGAGCACGACAACTACAAGCTGTTCTATATCAAGGGCAACCAGACCTATATCAGCCCCGGTGATTTTCTAGTGGAAGGGGATGCCTCCAGCGCCTCCTACTTCCTCGCGGCGGGCGCCATCAAGGGCAAGGTGCGGGTCACCGGTATCGGCAAGCACAGCATTCAGGGCGATATCCACTTCGCTGACGTGCTGGAGAAGATGGGCGCGCGCATCACCTGGGGTGATGATTTCATCGAGGCGGAGCAGGCGCCGCTGCACGGGGTGGATATGGACATGAACCATATTCCCGATGCGGCCATGACCATCGCGGTTGCCGCGCTGTTTGCTGAGGGGCCGACCTCCATTCGCAATATCTACAACTGGCGGGTGAAGGAGACCGATCGTCTGCACGCCATGGCGACCGAGTTGCGCAAGCTGGGCGTCGAAGTGGAGGAGGGGCATGACTTTATCACCGTGACCCCGCCGACCCAGCTCAAGCATGCCGAGATCGATACCTACAACGATCACCGTATCGCCATGTGCTTCTCGCTGGTGGCGCTGTCGGATACACCGGTCACCATCAATGATCCCAAGTGCACCTCGAAGACCTTCCCGGATTACTTCGACAAGCTGGCCAGTATCAGCCAGCGTGGCTGATCACTGACAAACCCGTCATCACCGACGCTTCGGGCCCGCGCTGAGCGGGCCTTTTTGCCTTCCTCATCCGCACAGTCATTTCGTCTAGCATCATTTCAATAACTTGCAAGATTGTCATATAAAATAGTTTTGTGATTGCTGTAATTTCCTATTTACACATGCCCTGTCGCGGGCTATGTTGAGATTTCCTAATCGCAGTCATCTAGCAGGAAGCCTTGTCATGCAGCATCAAACCGACGACGTTCGTATCAGTGAAATCAAAGAGTTATTACCCCCGGTTGCGGTGCTTGAGAAGTTTCCGGCTACCGAGGTGGCCTCGTCCACCGTTTTTGAATCCCGTCAGGCCATTCACAATATCCTGGCCGGCGAAGATGATCGTCTGCTGGTGGTGATTGGTCCTTGCTCCATCCATGATCCGGTCGCCGCGCTGGAGTACGGCAAGCGCCTCAAGGCGCTGCGCGACGAGCTGAAAGATCAGCTGGAGATCGTGATGCGGGTTTACTTCGAAAAACCGCGTACCACAGTGGGCTGGAAGGGGCTGATCAACGATCCGTACCTCGACAATAGCTGCAAGATCAACGATGGTCTGCGCATTGGTCGCAAGCTGTTGCTGGATCTCAACGACATGGGGCTGCCGACTGCCTCCGAGTTCCTCGACATGATCACCCCGCAATATGTGGCGGATCTGATGAGCTGGGGCGCGATCGGTGCCCGTACCACCGAATCCCAGGTACACCGCGAGCTGGCCTCCGGTCTCTCCTGTCCGGTGGGCTTCAAGAATGGCACTGACGGCACCATCAAGGTTGCCATCGATGCCATTGGCGCTGCCAGTGCGCCGCACCACTTCCTTTCGGTTACCAAATACGGTCACTCCGCCATCGTGGCGACCCGAGGCAACCCGGACTGTCACATCATTCTGCGTGGTGGTCGTGAGCCGAACTACAGCGCAGCCCATGTCAGCGAAGTTGTGAAGGGGCTGGAGAAGGCCGGTCTGCCCCAGAAGGTGATGATCGACTTTAGTCATGCAAACAGCAGCAAGCAGTTCAAGAACCAGATGCTGGTGGCCGAGGATGTGGCCGGCCAACTGCGTGCCGGTAGCAAGGCGGTGTTTGGTGTGATGGTGGAGAGCCATCTGGTGGAAGGCCGTCAGGATCTGGTGGAAGGGTGTGAACTCACCGTCGGCCAGAGCATCACAGATGCCTGCATCGGTTGGGCCGATACCGAAGTGCTGCTGCGCAACCTGGCGGATGCCGTTGCAACCCGTAACGCCTGCTAAAGACCGGATTTCGCAGTCGCAGTGACAAAGAGAAAGTGATAACCAGAGGCCGCTATTGCGGCCTCATCTATTCGTGTTGCGGGGCTTAAGGCTCAGGGCAGGGCATCGGGCCGGAAGCTGGCGCGGATCTGCGGCACCAGGCTCGAGGGGTCGAATCCCTTCTCTTCACCCAGCACCGGATGGAGCAGAGGCTTGTCCTCGATGGGGGTGATATCCCCCGCCAGCAGCTGGCGGGTGGCCTGACCCATCTGGTAGAGCTGGCGCACCGGAGCAAATTGTTCCCCGAGGATAAGAGGATCATCGCTGCGGGCAAAGGCCATCATGGGGATCTGGTAGGTGGCATCGCGCGCCGGTTTGTCGCCGTGAATACCCTTGCCGGCGGACATCAAAAACGGCTGGTGATCGCCAAAGGCCACCACCAGATAGCGCTTGCCCGACTGGTCGAGGGTCTTGAGCAGCCGCTCCAGCGAGGCCATGGCATCCACCACCCCTGTGTAATAGGTGTTGAGCAGCTGGGTGTCACTCTCGCTCTGGTTCGGGCAGGCGCCGCTGCGCTCCTGCCCCTGATAGCGGGGGCCATCGAAGGGGCCGTGCCCCTGCATGGTGACCGCATAGGCAAACAGCGGTTTGTCATCCTGTTCGCTGCGCTTGAGCAGGTGGTCGATCAGCGCATCATCGGAGATATAGAGTCCCTTGTGCTCAAGGGTGGTGAAGCGGGTGTCGAACCAGCGCTCCTCATAGCCGAGCGCCGGGATCGCCTTGGCGCGGCCCCAGAATTTTTCCACATAAGGGTGGGCGAACAGGGTCTGGTAGCCGCTCTGTCTGGCGCTCTGGGCCAGCCCCGGCACCTGCTGCGAGAGGTAGTAGTAGGGCACCACCCCTTGCTTGAGCAAGCCCACCGGCAGGCCGGTGTTCATCTCGAACTCCGCCAGCACCGTCATGCCGCCAGTGGTGGGGGAGTGGATGGTCTTTTGCCACTGCTGCACGCTGGCTGGCAGTGAGATGGTGGGGGCCGGGGCGCAGATCCGCCCTTTCCAGTCGAGCCAGAGCGATTCATATTGCAGCACGATCACCAGATCCCAGCGCGGCGCTATGCCCTGGGGCGGATGGCTCAGCTGCGGGGCCAGCTCGTTGATCTGCAAGGGGTAGCGAAACACGCTGCCGCTTTGCAGCATCTCGTCCACCAGATTGAACAGATAGAGGCCGGGGCCGGAGCGGATGATGTCCCTGTGGTAGTTAACCGCGCGATCCACGTAGCGAATGTTGGCCCCCAGCAGCTTGTTGCCGGTCTGGGTGGCAAAGACGCAGAGGGCAAAGAAGGCGACGGTGGCCGCGGCTGTGCGCAACACCCAGCGTGACAGGGCAAAGCGCCAGCAGAGAAACAGTGCCAGTAAAACGGTGAAGATGGGCAGGATGGGGTGCTGGTCGAGCAGGATCCGCAGCAGCGCCAGCAGGTTGCCAAAATCGTCCCCGCCGAGCGGCACGCCGTAGATGGCGATCTTCATAAAGTTGGCCAGCAGACCTATGCCTGACAGCGCGGTAAAGACCAGCCCCATATAGAGGTTGAAGCCCGCCAGTGCGCAGAGGCTCCAGCCCAGCACCATGCTGCCCCAGGCCAGATAGTAGTGCTCCGGCCGAAAGCCTGACCAGAGCAGAAACTCCCCCAGCTTGAACACCACGAAGCCGTGCAGCAGCACGAAGGTGAGGTTGCCGAGCAGCAGGCTGCCGATGATCCGCCAGCGCAGGCTGCGGCGCAGCTTTGGCAGCACCGTTTTGAGCACGGCGGCGCTCAGGGCCAGCACTAGGGTCAGGCTCACCACCAGATAGGTGAGGTTGAAGCCCTGCTCCGGCAGGGTTTGCAGGATCTGGCTGAAATCACCGCTCTCGGGGCGATCCTTGAGCAGCAGACCGATGCGCAGCTGATAACGGCTGGCCAGTGCATCGTCCGGTGCGCGCAAGGTGCTGTTGAGATCCAGCGAGCAGCGGTTATTGCGGCACACCTGACGCTTATCCACCGCTTGACTGAGCTGGTCGATCCGCTCCCCCTTGTCGTTGAGCAGCTCCACTCGCACCTTGTCCCCCGCTTGCAGCGGCCCCCGCAACAGCCACTGGCTGCGCACCACCAGATAGAGGCCGCGGCTGTCGCTTTTATAGAGCAGGGCGTGGCGGGTGAGGGTGGCCAGCGGATTGTCGGCGGGGCCCAGCACCAGCGGTTGGGCACGGCCCAGCCAGCTGCCGGGATTGATCAGCGGTAATAACAGAGTCAGCAGCAGCAATCCGCCCAGCAGGGCCAGTAGCCCAGAGGGCAGACTCAGGGCACGGGGGCGGCCTGAGGAGGGGCGATTCATATAAGCTCATCCTTTGAGCGAGTAAGGGAGAGATCGTTCATCCGCATAGAGTTTGACCCGATGGTGCGGGCCTTGTTTCAGCTTGTCAATTTAATGACCACTTAATGAATATTTGGTTACAGCTCAACCTTGCAAATTGTGATCCCGATCGAGGGGTTGTTCGGAATATGTGATGAAAGCGTCATCATGGGGTTTTGCCACTGGCTTGGGAGGGAGCTGCTGTTTAGTCTCTCGATAGCGACTGGAGGTACATGTATGAATCCCAAAGTGATGGCACGTCAGGCCAGATTGCTGCGCATGCTGGAGAGCAAGGAAGAGATCCGGATCGGACGCGAGCGCGACTGCCCGCTGCCGCTGGCCCAACTGGTCAAGCTGAAGGATACTCATCCCGCAGTGGTCAAGGTCTATCGCCACGGTCTCACCGCCGAGGTGTTTCACCTCAAGGTGGAGGGGCATCACTGGTGCCTCAAGCGGCGACGTCAGGATTCACTGGTGGCCAACCTCGATGGCAAGACCGCCTTTCTGACCGAGCTGGAGAGGCGGCGTGAAATCGAGGCGCTGCGCGAGCTGCATCCCACCGTCCTCTCCCACGTGGTTTGCACCAGTTTCGGCTCGGCGCGGGCCGGGGTACTGGTCTCCCCCTGGTTGCGGGGTGTGCCGGTCCATCAGCTCAACGAACGCAATCTGGCCCAGATGCTGGAGGTGCAGGGTGAGCTGGCCCGCTGGGGCTGGTTTGACTGGGACCCGAGTCCGGGCAACCTGCTCGATGACGGCGAGCAGATCTGCGTGTTCGACTTTGGCTATATGTGGACCTTCGATCCCCGCTTTGAATACAACTCCAACGGTTTGGTCGATCCGCAGTTCCATGTACCGGAGCGATTGGAGACCCGCACCCTCTCTGGACTCTGGCTCGATGAGGCCGATCCTCTGCCGCAATTTCGCTACTGGCGTGAACTCTGCCTCAAGTGGGTCAAACGGGAGATCCACCACCTGATCCGCGAAGGGGCCAGCGCGCCCGTGCTGGCCCGCCTGCACGCCCTGCAGGGGGAGTGGAGCGCCGCGCTGGTGAGCGACGAGGCGCTGGTTGCCAACTGGTGGCGGGACATGTATCGCAGCCACCGGCTCGATGTGGCCGATGATCTGAGCGGCCAGAGCTGCGGCCCGCTCACCCTGCGTCGCCTCGACTGGCTGATGCAGGCGGTGACGGATCACTATTCGCTGCTGGTGGACAATCTCTCGCCTCAGGAGACGGAGCTGGGCCAGACCGGGCTGCTGGCCCGCTTGCAGCAGCTGCGCCGGGAAGCCGTCGCCTGTCAGTTGCCAGCCACCAGCCTTGCCTGAGCCAATACCTTTGCGGAGTACAAATGAACAGGGCGCCGTGTTGGCGCCCTGTTGCATGGCCGGAATTGCCTCGCGGTGAGGGTCAGTCCAGCAACTCCTGATGGAGGCGGTTGACGATATTGCCCGCCTCGCTCTCCTTGACCAGGAAGCAGAGGTTGTGGGCGCTGGCGCCGTAGCAGATCATCCGGATGTTGTGCTCGCGCAGGGCGTCAAAGACCTGACTGCCCACCCCGTTCACTTCGCTCATCCGGTTGCCGATGAGCGCCACCAGTGCCAGACCGGTTTCCACCTCCACCTTGCAGAGCTGGCCCAGCTCGGCCAGTACCTTGTCGCTCAGGATCGGTTCGCCGTTACTCTGGCTGCCGGTGTGATCCAGCGTCAATGACACGCTCACTTCCGAGGTGGTGATGAGATCGACCGAGATGCGGTGACGGGCCAGAATGCCGAACACTTCGGCCAGAAAGCCGTAGGCGTGGAACATGTTGAGGCTGTGCAGGGTCACCAGCACCTGCTGGCGGCGCAGGGCGACGGCGCGAAACAGCGGGCTTGAATCTGTGCTGGCGCGGATCCAGGTACCACCGGCGGCAGGATCCTTGGCGGAGCCGACAAACACCGGAATATTCTGGCGTACCGCCGGTTGCAGGGTGGCGGGGTGCAGCACCTTGGCGCCGAAGGTGGCCATCTCGGCCGCTTCGACAAAGCTGATTTCGGGGATCGGGCGGGCGCGGGTGACGAGGCGCGGATCCGTGGTGTAGATGCCGGGCACATCGGTCCAAATCTCGATACTGGCGGCATCGAGCGCTTCGGCCAAGAGGGCTGCGCTGTAGTCAGAGCCGCCGCGCCCCAGCGTGGTGGTGCGGCCATCGCCATCGGCACCGATAAAGCCCTGGGTGATGATAAGGCTGTCGCCAAGCTGCGGGCCCAGCGTCTGCTGGCAGAGAGTGCGGGTGGTCGCCAGATCGACGGTGGCCTTGCCAAAGCGGCTGTCAGTGCGCATCAGCTGGCGCACATCCTGCCAGTGGGCCTTGACGCCGCGCTGGCGCAGCAGTTCGGTAAAGAGGCGGGTAGACATCAGCTCGCCGCAGGCGATGAGGCGATCGGCCAGCTCCGCATCGGTATGCTGGTGGGCTTGCTGGGCCATGAGGCGAATTTCGTCCAGCTGACCATGAATAAGGGCGCTCACATCAATGGGGTTGCCGAGATCGGCCAGAATGGCCTGCTGGATCCCGGCCAGTTTGGCCAGCTGTTCGTCGCGGCCCGCTTCGTCCAGCTCCCCTTGTGCCAGAGCGACCAGCAGGTTGGTGACACCGGCGCTGGCGCTCAGCACCACCACCCGGGTGGCGGGATTGGCCAGCACGATATCGGCGCAGTTATTCATGGCCGGGAAGTTGGCGACACTGGTTCCGCCAAACTTGGCGACATTGATCGGGCTCATTGCTTACTCCTGTCTTATTTTAAGATTCCGGTTCCATCGGGCAAAAAAGAGAGGAGGAGGCTGAAAATGGCAGGAATGAACGAAGCTATCCCGGCCAGAAGCACTCCACCTGCAGAGCCCATCCCGTACCGCCCCTGACAGGGCGCGGTGTGGGATGATCACTACCGATGACAACCCGGGGGATTCAGCCCCCGCAGCCGACGTTGAGGTTACCAGTCTCCTCACTCGTCTCGGCGCTGCTCCCCCTGACCCAAGTTCACCGGACGCTGGCGTCCTCCCTTGGGCTGCCTGGGCAGCGCTCCTCTTCTGGCTCCACCAGGGCGGTGGAGTGCATTTAGAAATACCCTGCGTTGGATTGCACTGTCAATCGAGTTTGTGAAAAAGTTCAAATTGTCGGCTAACTCAACACAGAATCAATGGCTTAGGCAATGGTCTTTGACAAAACCTTGGAACGGCGCTGCCAGTTGTAGAGACGCTGGCGCGCCACCGGCAGATCTTCCACTTCCAGCGGATCGAAGCCCCGCTCCCGGAACCAGTGGATGGAGCGTGTGGTGAGCACGAACAGACGGCGAATGCCAAGCCGCTTGGCCCGCTCGGCCACCTTGGCCACCAGCTGATCCCCCCGGTTGGAGTTGCGATAGTCGGGGTGAATGGCGACGCAGGCCATCTCCGCCATCGCCTCTTCCATAAAGCAGTAGAGGGCCGCGCAGCCGATGATGAGACCATCGCGCTCGATGATGGTGAACTTGTCGATCTCCATCTCCAGCTGCTCGCGGGAGCGGCGCACCAGAATGCCTTCCTCCTCCAGCGGGCGAATGAGATCCAGAATGCCACCGATATCCTCGATGGTGGCGGCGCGGGCCTGCTCGGCACTTTCCCGCACTATCTGGGTGCCGAGGCCGTCGCGGCTGAACAGCTCCTGCAACATGGCGCCATCATCCTGATAGCTGACCAGATGGGAGCGGGGCACCCCGCCACGGCAGGAGGCAATGGCCGCACGCAGGTAGCGGGCAGTGCCGGACATCTCTTCGCCCGCTTGTTCCAGCTCCACCAGCAGCTCTTCGGCCTGCTCGGGGAAGAGCTCGGAGATGGCTTCGCCGCGTCTGTCCATTACCCCCTGGGTGCTGCTGAAACAGATAAGCTTGTCTGCCTTGAGGTCGACCGCCACCCGGCGGGCCACCTCTTCGGAGCTCAGGTTAAAGCTCTCGCCGGTGACCGAGCAGCCGATGGGGGAGATGAGCACCAGACTCCTCTGATCGAGCTGGCGGGTGATCCCCTCCACGTCGATGCGGCGCACCCGGCCGCTGTGGCAAAAGTCGATGCCATCATCCACACCGAGCGGCTGGGCGGTGACGAAGTTGCCGCTCACCACGCTGATCCGCGCCCCCTGCATCGGGGTGTTGGCGAGCCCCATGGAGAGCTGGGCGGTGATGTCGTATTGCAGGCCGCCACACACCTGTTTGATGATGGTAAAACTCTCGTCATCGGTGACCCGGATCCGCTTGTGATACTGGGCCTCGATACCGGCGCGGGCCAGCGCTTCATCGTTTTGCGGACGTGAACCAAACACCAGCACCAGGCGTATGCCCAGTGTCTGCAGCAGAGCGATATCGCTGACGATATTGGCGAAGTTGGGGTGGCAGATGGCTTCTCCCCCCATCATCAGCACAAAGGTGGCCCCCCGATGCACATTGACATAGGGGGTGGATTGCCGGAAGGCATTAACCAGACTGGGTTCGCGTTCACGCACTTGATATTTCTTCCATAAAAAAACAGCGATTGGCTCAATATATGAAAATTAATTCACAAATCAAGACTAAATATTGATTTTGGCCGTTTCTGGTCTACGAGGGGCGGCTTGGCCGTGCGGATCGGGAAAGAGGGACGGACGGTGCAGACGGCCGCCGGAGCGAGCGGGGAGGGGCCCGCCGGTTGATCCGGCGCGATAAACTGCTATCTTCGATGCTCCTTTTCGTCAGCTGTGTGATGTCACAGGGTTTTATACAAGGACAGAATTCATGGAACAGATTATTTCACCGGCAGATGCCCTGCCGGGACGACGCGAAGCGATGGTGATTGGTCAGCAGCATGCGGTGAATGGCAACCCCACTCAGGGCCCCTGGCCGGAAGGGATGGCGGTGGCCTGGTTTGGCATGGGTTGCTTCTGGGGCGTGGAGCGCCTGTTCTGGCAGCAGCCGGGCGTCTACTCCACCGCGGCCGGTTATCAGGGCGGCGTGACCCAGAATCCCACCTACAAAGAGGTGTGCAGCGGGCTGACCGGTCATGCCGAGACGGTGCAGGTGGTGTTTGATCCGGCGGTGATCAGCTACGGCGACCTGCTCAGACTGTTCTGGGAGCAGCACGATCCGGCGCAGGGGATGCGTCAGGGCGGGGACATTGGCACCCAGTATCGCTCGGTGATCTTCTATGGCGACGAGAGTCAGCAGATCATTGCCCAGCAGAGCATGGCGGCCTATCAGCAGGCGATGGCGGCGAGCGGTGACAGCCGTACCATCACCACCCGCATTCTGCCGCTGGCGCCCTTCTACTATGCCGAGGATTACCATCAGCAATATCTGGAGAAAAACCCGGATGGTTACTGTGGATTGGGTGGCATTGGAGTCTGTTTGCCGCCCAGCCTGAACCGCTGAACAGGTTTGTAGTCGATTTCTTAATAAAAGTGAAAATAAATGGTCGGAGGAGGGAACTTATTGCGACCAGTCGGGACTAACTAGGTAGCGTCCAGGGATCGGATGCAAAGTCCAGACACATTTCTTGCCTTGATAACCGCCTGATGAATGAACGCACTGGCGGGTTGAAAATGATAGCAAGCAGGGCTGCCCACCAAGGCGGCCCTTTTCCTTATCTGCTGCTTTGAAATCTTGCGTTGGGTGGGAGAGCCGGACGGCAGATCAGCCGATGGCGCTGTCGAACAGGTTCTTGATGAGATCGATAAACTCGATGAGGAAGGTTTTCTGTTCCGGGGTCGGGGCGCGCAGCCAGACGGCGGAGAGCACCTCTTCCAGATCGGCGACCACGGCGTCGGCCTCCTGCATGATGGCGAAACGCACCTTGGGATCGAGCTGGGGGTTTTGCTCGCAAATGGCCATCAGGTTACTGGCAACACGGCCACTGACCAGATCTTCGATGGTCTCTTCACCATCGTTCTGCTGCTGGGATTCAAACAGTCCCAAACTCTCCACCAGATACTCGATCAGCGAGATATAGCCTTCACTTTCTACCACCATGGTTGCTGCCTCAATACAGTAACAATACGAAAATTAAGCGTATTTTAGTGGCTTGCCCTAGCTTGGCAAGCAGCAGTGCAGGCGATGGCGAGTAAAACTGACTCCGCCCCGCTCCACGCACTCCAGCCCGGTCAACGTAAAGCCATGTCGTAAAAATAGCTCATAACTGAAGGCGCTGGCCTCGGTGGTGATGAGGGTCAGACCGAGCCCTCTGGCCCCCGCGAGCGCCGTGGTGAGCAGCAAATTGCCCAGTCCCTGGCGCTGATGGTCGGCGCTCACATAGAGCAGACTGAGGTGGCCATCGGGGCTCAGAGTGACAAACCCGAGGGGCACATTTGCCTGCTCCGCTACCCAGCCGTGGTGTTCACGCAGCTGGCTGACAAAGCCCGGATGCTGTGAACCGAGGGCCCACTGCTCCACCTGTTCGGCGCTGTAGTGCTCGGGGCCGCTGCGTCGCACCGCCTGCTCAAACAGGCTCACGAGGGCGGGGATATGTGCCTCACCAAGGGGGACAATACAAAGTGCTGAACTAAGTGCTGGCGTCATAAGGTTGGGTCGTCAGTAGGGGGGAGGGGGCGCGGCGCCTGTGGCCGCTTGGCTTTGGGCAGACCCGCGACAACCCGCTCATAGGAGTGGTGCACCCAGCCCTGCCACAGATCATCTGGCAAGGTGCTGTTCAGGGTCACTGTGTTCCAGTGTTGCTTGTTCATATGCCAACCCGGTTTGACCTCGGGGTGGATCTCGCGCAGCAGCAACGCCAGCTCGGGCTCGCATTTGAGGTTGATGGTGAGCGGCTCGGCCTGCCAATCCACCAGCGCGAACATCTTGCCCGCGATGCGGTAGACCAGGATCTCCGGGCCAAACGGGGTATCTTCGGTGGCGCCCGGCAGGGTCAGCAGAAAGTGGCGCAAACGGGTCAAATCCATAGTGGGTTCTCGCGCAAGGGGTGATCCGGGTCATGTCAGGCGCATATCTATCGGCGGGCCTGTTCTGTTAATATGCGGGCTGCCGAGTATACCCCCCATCACCAAGGGAGCCTATTGGATGTTGTATCACAAGACTTTCGAACTGGGTCCCGAGCGGGATTGGGTGGTGTTTGTCCACGGCGCCGGTGGCAGCTCCTCCATCTGGTTCAAGCAGCTGCGCGCCTATCGCGAGCACTTCAACGTGCTGCTGCTGGACTTGCGCGGCCACGGCCAGTCCCACCAGCTGCAACAGGTGGTCAAGGGCCACTACAGCTTTCGGGAAGTGACCGAAGATATCGTTCGGCTGCTCGATCATCTCGATATCCGCCGCGCCCACTTTGTCGGCATCTCCCTTGGCACCATCCTTATTCGCCATCTGGCCGAGCTCTGCCCGGAGCGGGTCAAGAGCATGGTACTGGGCGGCGCCATCCTGCGGCTCGATATCCGCTCGCGGGTGCTGGTGCAGCTGGGCCGACTCGGCCAGCACTTCCTGCCCTATATGTGGCTCTACCGGCTGTTTGCTTTCATCATCATGCCGCGCCAGCACCATCAGGAGTCGCGCAACCTCTTTGTGCGCGAGGCCCGCAAGCTCTGCCAGAAAGAGTTCAAACGCTGGTTTCGCCTCGCCACCGAGGTTAACCCGCTGATGCGTTATTTTCGCGAGCGCTCCCTGCCCATTCCCACCCTTTATGTGATGGGGGAGGAGGATCATATGTTTCTGGCGCCGGTACGCGAACAGGTGGCCCGCGATGCCAGCTCTTCGCTGGCGGTTATTGAACAGTGCGGCCATGTCTGCAATGTGGAGCAGCCGGAGCAGTTTAATCGCCGTACGCTGGCATTTATTCAATCGCTGGGGAGCGGACGGAAATAAGGATTCATTACGCTGTGCATTCAGGTCATGCTACAGCGGCATTGCAAGCTGGCCGCGAGCAAAGCGCTGCCAACGTGCAATAGATGCCGCTGTCTTGGCGATCGTATAAGCCGCATACTTTCAAGCTACAAGGGGTGATCTGCCCCCCTGATTCTTTATAATGCCCCCCTTTAAAACCGCCGGACCCCGGTTCGGCGCGCGCTGATGGCTGGCTACGTCATCAGGCAGATTATCAGGATTGAGAAACGGTTATGCATACTCTGGAACAGCTGCGTGCGGGTGAACTGTGCGGTGCCCGCCATCTGAAGCTTTGTGAAAACCTGACGGAGTTCCCCACCGAGATTTTGAGCCTGAAAGAGACGCTGGAGGTGCTGGATCTCACCGGCAACCAGCTGAGCACGCTCCCTGGCGAGCTGGCCGGGTTTGGCAAACTGCGCATTATCTTCTGCTCCGAGAACCGCTTTATCGAGCTGCCCGAGGTGCTGGGGCGCTGTCCGGCGCTTACTATGGTGGGCTTTAAGGCTAACCAGATTGCTACCGTCTCGGCCAAGGCGCTGCCCGCCGGTTTGCGCTGGCTGATCCTGACCGACAACGCGGTGGAACAGTTGCCTGATGAGCTGGGTCAGTGCGACGCCCTGCAAAAGTTGATGCTGGCGGGCAACCGCCTGCGCGAGCTGCCCGTAAGTCTTGCCAACTGCCGCAATCTGGAGCTCCTGCGCATCGCCGCCAACCGCATCGAACGTTTCCCCGAGTGGCTGCTCTCACTGCCGCGCCTTTCATGGCTCGCCTACTCCGGCAACCCCTTTAGTGAAGGGGAGGAGGCGCGGGCCATCGATGATGCCCATGTAGAACCCCTTTCCTGGGAGACGCTGGCGCTGGGCGAGTTGCTGGGGCAGGGAGCATCCGGCGTTATCCATCGCGCCACCCTTGTGGGCAATCCTGCTGATGAAGTGACTCAGGCGAGCGACAGAGGTGATGGCTGTCAGGTGGCGGTCAAGCTGTTCAAGGGGGCGGTGACCAGCGACGGGCTGCCCCGCTGCGAGATGGCGGCGTCGCTGGCGGCGGGCACTCATCCCAACCTTATCAAGGTGATAGGCAAGGTGGCGGATCACCCCTCCGGCATTCCGGCGCTGGTAATGGAGCTGATCGATCCGGCCTTTGCCAATCTGGCCGGGCCGCCGAGCCTGGACTCCTGCACCCGGGATGTCTATCCCGAGGGGCTGCACCTGAGTGTGCCGGATGCGCTGGCGATGGCCCACGGCATCGCCTCGGTGGCGGGCCATCTGCACCGCGCGGGCATCATGCACGGGGATCTCTACGGTCACAATATCCTGTTTGCCCGCGGGCCTGACGCCCCGGCTCGCGCCCTGCTGGGGGATTTTGGTGCGGCTTCCTTATATGACCGCAGCAACCGCGAGTGGGCCGTGGGCCTTGAGCGGTTGGAAGTGCGCGCCTTTGGTTGTCTGCTTGAAGAGCTGTTGGCCCATTGCGATACGCAAGACTCATCGCTTGATGGGTTGCATCAGCTCAAAGCGGCCTGCCTCTCGGAACTCCCCGCCGAGCGCCCCGATTTTGCTTATATCGAGGGCCAGCTGGCGGCTGCTCGCGCCACGCTGTCGTGATCTTTCTGGCGTTGGCAGGCACGAGTTGGCCTGCCAACGTCATTCCTTTTATTCCTTCATCGCCATACACCCATGACGTTTTTGCAGGGGTTGGTGTGCCTCTGCCCGTCATAAACGTACCTAATAGCGATCATTGCGACAGCGAGGCGCACGGAAAGGTGACGTCCCGCCATTCGCCCGATAATACGCAGAGGCTGCGCGGCAAAAAGGGGAGAGCAGAGGGTTGCGCGGTGCCGGTTAAGTTGTGATATTGAGGCATCTTTAGTACAGAAGGGTAATAACGATGGAAGCTGCGTTTTGGCATCAGCGTTGGGAAGAGAACCGGATTGGCTTTCATCAGGCGGACTTCAACCACTGGCTGCAATCCTGGTGGTCAGCCCAGCAAGCGGACGAGCCGGTACTGGTTCCCCTGTGCGGCAAGTCCCGCGACATGCTCTGGCTGAGCGCTCAGGGCCATCCGGTCGACGGTTTCGAGTTATCGAGCCTTGCCGTCAGCCAGTTCTTCAGTGAAAACCAGCTCGCCGCGACCGTGAGCGAAGTGGGCCCTTATCAGTGCCATCAGGTGGACAGCCTGCGCATTTTTCAGGGAGATTTTTTCGCTGCCCCCAGTCTGGGTCGCCGTTACCGGCTGGTCTATGACCGCGCGGCGCTGATCGCCCTGCCGACCGCGATGCGCCGCCAGTATGCTGCCCTGATCAGTTCGCTGGTCGAGACCGGTGGCCAGATCCTGCTGGTAACCCTCGAATATCAGCCGGAGCAGCAGAGTCAGCCCCCCTTCTCGGTGGGTGAGATGGAGGTGCGGGCCCTGTTTGAGCGCGATTTTCGTATCGAGGTGCTGGGGCGCGCTGCCGAGGTGGATCACCCGCGGGTGTTGTCGGGCCAGCTCTCCTACTTCGATGAGGTGGCCTACCGGCTGGTTCGCCGGGGTTAACGGGCAGCTAACGGGCGGCCAAAGAGTGATCTGCGCCGACAAATCATCGGGCTACGCGCTCTTCGCTACCTCCTTTGACGTAGATCAACGTGATTGGCGGGGGGAGTGCCTAATATGAGGCTGTTTCTCAATCACTGTTGGCATTGCAAAGCGAGTGTCGGGTCTTTCCCGCTTGCTGATCAGCAACTCAGTGTCTGATTTTCACGCTCATGTTCACTTTTGGCGGCTTTGGTCGCAATTGTTATGGTTTTTCCAGCCGACCCTGATGGGTCGGCTTTTTATTGCCTGCGATTTGCCGTGGGAAGGAAAAACGGGGGATGTCGAGGCCTGATCAGGCTTCGAAGGTGGCGGCATTGAGCCGAAATGCCCGTGGATCGTCGATAAACTGGCCGGTGATCCGCTCGTCATGTTCGTGCCCCTGACCATAGCTGCAGAGGATCAGCCGATCGGAGGTGCGCGAACGCAGTTGGGTGATAAAGCGCACCAGATCGGCGCGGCTCAACTTGCCCACCTCGTCGCAGACCCGCTCCCGCTGATCGAACCCCAGATCCTTGTTGCCGATGCTGACCCACAGCCGCTGGCCGCGACTGCGCAGGTTGGCATCCCGCTCGCTCAGCTGGGCTTGCAGCCCCGCCTTGCTCTCCTGCCACTGCTGTTCGGTAAATTCGAGCATGGCGAGCGGGAAGAGGTCGATAAACTCCTCCACCGCATCGAGCAGGATCTGCGGCCCCGCCACCGGCGACTGGATATAGAAGATCAGCCCCGGGTGGCGATTGAGGGGCAGGTTGCCGGCACCCACCACATACCCCAGTTGTTGGCGGGTGCGCAGCTCGTGGAAGAAAGTAGAGGACATGATGTGGTTCGCCAGAGTGAAGCAGGCGAGATCCCGCGCTCGGGTGGTGCGGGATTGGTAGTAGACCAGGAGCGCCGAGTCTTCGTGATCGCAACCCTGCTCGCGAATAAGGGTGCCCCTGTCCTGAATGGAGATGAGCGGACGACGGGTCTCGCCGCTCGGCTTGCTGCTGGTGCCATTGATATCGCTCAGGTGGCGCTCCATCAGGGCGGCCAGCTCCAGTGCTTCGGCGGCAGTCCAGTCGCCATGCACCAGCGCTTCGACATGCACCTCGCCAAACAGCTGGGCCACGAAGCCGGGCATCTCTTCCAGCTCGACGGTGCGCAGGTGACGCAGCAACTGCTCGAACGGCGGGTTGTTGGGTTGCAACAGGCTGGTGAGCTGGTTAAAGAGCTGGGAGATGGGGCGCGCCTTGGACTGGTTGTCCCAGTTGCGAATGAGCTGCTCCTTGATCTCGGCGAAGCGACCCGGATCCGGATACCCCAGGGTGCGGTTGCCGAGGATCATGTCGAGCAACAGCGGCTGCTTGTCGGCAAAGCCGCTCAGGTTGATGGTAAAGCCCCCCTGATGGGCATAGATCTGGTAACCCAGCCCCGCCAGCTCCGCAGGATAGGTGAGGGCGTTGAGGTGGTCGGCCAACAGCTCCACGGCGAGGCGCGCCATGGCGATATTGCGCGGATTTTTTACCGCATGTTCGCTGTCGATGGAGATGTAGAGATTGCCCTTGGGCACGCTGAACAGGTGCTCATGGAGGTGCCAGAGGCGAAAACCGGGGCGATCGATAAGACAGGCGGGCATGTCGGCGGCAAGCTCGGGCGTACGCGGATCGAGCCTACTGCTGATAAAGGGGTTGGGCTTGGGTAGCGCCAGCGCCGGATCCGGCTCGCTCTGCTGCCAGCGAATTTTCTCGGCCTCGGTAATGGTCGTCACGCTGTAGGGGGTCTGATACCAGCGGGCCAGCCGATCGGTCGCCACTTCCGGCGCAGTGATGGTGATACGCAGGTTGTGCGGGGTGAGCTTGGCGAGGAAGCGGCGGATCAGCCCCTCGTCATATTCGCGCATCATGTAGTCGCCGTAGAGCAGATCCTCAGGCTGGTAGCTAAAGAGGTTGAGCACCAACCCCGACACCGTATCGAGGGGGCGGCCGCGCTCCTGAAAACGGAATGCCGATTCGAGCACGGTCCGTTTTTCGTCATAGCGCCAGCTCTGCAGCCCTTCGCGGCCAATCAGTTTCAGATAGCCAAACAGGGCGGCGAGGATGTCGTCCACATGTTCAAGGCCGAGCGGGGTGAGGCCGAAGTTGACGCCAAAATCCTTGAAGTTGGCGCCGCTGATGCCACCGCCCGCCGAGAGCTGGTTGACCCAGCCTTTCGCTTTAAGCAGGGAGAGCAGGCTGCCATCCCCCTCATAACCGATCAGATGGCTCAGGAAGGTGAGGGGCTTTTTGTCGTAGAACTCGTCCACATTGGGCAAGGGGAAGCTGAGCGACAGCTTGCGGGTCTCCTTGACCGGATTGATGTGGATGCGCACGCCGAGATCATCGAGCCGGTAAAGCGGCATGGTGAGCGTCGGGGTTCCCAAATTGCGATTCAAAATGGGAGCAAAGTAGCGACAGCACCACTGCAACTGGGTATCGATGGATTCCGGCGAGATCATCACCAACGCCATGCGATCCGCGCTGTAGTGGCTTTCGTAAAAACGAATAAGATCGGAGCGCAGATCCCGTCCCGGCAGATCGGCCAGGGTATCGAGGTTGCCCACCGAGAACTTGGAGAAGGGGTGCGCCGGGTTGACCGTCTCTTTATGCACCTGATAGCTGCGGCGCATGTCGTCCTGCAGTTTGAGGCGATACTCGGAGTCGACCGCGTTGCGCTCCTTGTCCACCCACTCCGGATCAAAGGTGGGGCAGATAAAGAACTGGGAGAAGCGATCCAGCCCCGCTTCGAAGAAGCCGTTGTCGATCTCGAAGAAGAAGTTGGTGAATTCGGTGCCAGTCCAGGCGTTGTTGCTGCCGCCATGACGGCTCATAAATTGCTGGTACTCACCAGGCTTGGGGTAGGTGCAGGTGCCGAGAAACAGCATGTGCTCCAGAAAATGTGCCATTCCCTGCCGGTCGGCGGGATCGTCAAAATGGCCGGTATTGACCGCCAGAGAAGCGGCGGATTTGTCGGTGTCGGGATCACAAATCAACAAGACCCTGAGCCGGTTGGCCAGCTCCAGAAAATGGTATTGCCGATGGTCATTGGGACTGGCATATGGGCTCATTGGTGTGTGACTCACGTTGGATTTATTTGAATTTAAACATGATTATCGACCCCGCTATCCCGTCAGGCAAACCCTTTTCTGAGAGGTAGCGCAATTGTTTCCACACCCGTGGCGGGGTAAGATCCCCCGGCTATCAAAACAGGCCCGTTGGGCGAGGTTGTAATGAAGATCTATATCATGCGTCATGGCCAGGCTGGCATGAATGCGAAAACAGATGAACAGCGTCCATTGACCGAGCAGGGTATTGAAGAGTCTATCCAGATGGCCCGCTGGCTGGCGCCTCAGCTGATTGGCCCGCTGGATCGGGTGATCCACAGCAACTATCTGCGGGCACGCCAGACCTGGCAAGCCATATGCAGTGAATTGCCTGACGCAGCAGCCGTTGAAGAGAGTGGCGACATTACCCCTTACGGTGATCCCGCTTTCGTGGCCAGCTACCTTACCACTTTGGCTGAACAACATGACCAGATCCTGATGGTCAGCCATCTGCCGCTGGTGGGTTATCTGGTGCAAAGCCTCTGTCCGGCCGCAGGAGCACCCATGTTTGCCACCTCGGGGATCGCCTGTATCGAGTGGCACGATGGCAAAGGAGCCTTGCTCTGGCTCGAAGGGCCGCATACAATAGGCTAAAAGTTAATAAAAAGTTATAGATTGAATTTTTTGGGAAGAGATGGGCGAGTTTTCCGGATTTTTATAAATATTTTACGGAATTAATTCGCAGAAGCTGCTGTCATACGGATACAACTGCAAGAGGTTGCAAACGATGAGAGTGTTCAAGAAGTACCTGCCACTGATGGTGGCAAAGCATGTCAAAACCTTCTTTAAAGGTCGGATTTACATTCATGGTCGGGGGCGGTTTGATTTCCAATCCGGTTTGTTGCTGATGCCGAATCCGGCGGATATTCCCCATCGCCAGACAGTCACCGAGGTCAACGAGCTGATCTCCAGACTGCACATGGATGCCGCGTGATGCGCTTCTGAACCTGTTTCTGCACTGATATGCCCGCACTTTTGCGGGCATATTTGTTTCTGGCGACTGGCGTTCACTATGTGGCTGTTCAGGCCCACACCTTTGTTTATCTTCCATCGCCCCCTATACTGGCCCGCTGTTGTCTCTTCGGTCTGGATCCTCTCATGCCCTTTGCCTTTCTGTTTCCTTTCTCCTGCATTGCCATCTGGGCTGGCAATGGCATCGTCAGCAAACTGGCGGTTGGTGTGTTGTCCCCGGCAGCCTTGGCCTGGTCGCGCTGGGTGGTGGCTGCGCTGGTATTAAGCCCGTTTCTGGCCCGTCGAGTATGGCGTGCGCGTGCCCGCATTCGTGCCGGCCTTTGGCAGATCGCCATGCTGGCCTCGCTGGGCATGGTGCTTAATCAGACCTTTGGGTACTACGCCGCACAGACCATGGGGGCCACCGAGATGGGATTGATGATGGGGCTGACGCCACTGTTGACCGTGTTACTCAGCATCTGGCTGCTGCGTGAGCGGCCCACCTGGGGCGCCGTGCTGGGGGCGCTGCTCTCCATCTTTGGCTTGTCTATCTTGCTGGGGCAGGGGGATCCGACCCGACTGTTTACCCAGGGTATTCATATCGGCTCTGTCTACATGCTGCTCTCGGCGGGCACTTATGCCCTTTATAGCGTGCTGCTCAAGAAGTGGGATTTGGGGCTCGACAACTGGTCGCTGCTCTACGGTCAGGTGCTCTGCAGTGTGCTGATCCTGACCCCCTTCTTTCTGCTGGTGGATGGTCAGCTGCCAGAGGGGCGTGCGATCTGGCTGATCTTCTATGCGGGGATCCCCGCGTCGGCCCTCTGTCCCTGGCTCTGGATGCAGGGGATCACCCTGCTTGGTGCCAATCGTACCGCCATCTTTATGAATCTGCTGCCAGTGATGACGGCTGGCCTTGCCATCACCCTGCTGGGAGAGCGGCTGACCAGCTATCACCTGATCGGGGGCGGTCTGACTCTGCTGGGGGTTTTGCTGGCTCAGTTGCTGGTGCGTCCGGTGGTGATGGGTCGTCGCCGGGAGGTGTTGGCTCCTTGTCCCGAAGAGTAATCTTGCGTGAAAGCGTAGATGGGCCCAATGGCCCGCTTGGCCGCCAATGAAAAGCGCCTGCAGCAATGCAGGCGCTTTTTTATGGTCACATCTTGCCGAGCCGGTTACTGGGCAACCAGATAGAGCTCCTTGCTGTAGACCACATCCTGCGGGTTAAGGTGGGGATAGCCTTTCACGAAAGGTTTGAGCAACCTTGATTTGACCGAGAAATAGATGGGGGCGATGGGGGCATCCGCATCAATGAGAGCCTCTGCCTGCTGATACAGGGCATTGCGTTCAGCGGGATCCAGCGAGTCGTGGGCCTTGGCCAGCAGGGCGTCGTACTCCTTGTTGAACCACTTGCCGCTGTTGGCACTGCTGCTGGAGGTCATGATGTCGAGGAAGGTGGAGGCATCGTTATAATCCCCGTTCCAGCCATAGCGGCTAACCCCGAAATCCCCCTCGTTGAGTGCCGAGACCATGGTCTTCCACTCCATGTTGTTGAGGGTGGCAGTGACCCCCAGGTTGTGTTTCCACATGGAGGAGACGGCCAGCGCAATCTTTTTGTGGCTCTCGTTGGTGTTGTAGAGAATGTCCACTGTGAGTGGCTTGTCCGGGCCATATCCCGCTTCGGCCAACAGGGCTTTGGCTTGCTTGATCCGTTCCTCTTTGCTCTGCAGCTGGCTGGCCGGTTTTTTCAATTCAAAACCGTCCACAATGGGGGGCGTGAAGCTATATGCGGCAATTTGTCCCTGTCCCAGGATCTTGTCGGTGATGGTCTCCCGGTCGATGGCGAGCGAGAGCGCCTTGCGTACTTTCGGGTCATCGAACGGTTTGCGCTGGGTATTGAAGACATAGTAATAGCTGGCCAGTGTGGGGACGCTGACCAGTTCTTCCGGACTCTTGCTCTTGAGCTGTTTGTACTGCTCCAGCGGATAAGTGGTGTAGTGCAGTTCACCGGTGCGATAGCGGTTGTAGGCGGCGGTTTCCGAGACGATCTCCAGATAGATCACCTTGTTCAGGACGGTGTGCTGGTTGTTCCAGTAGTGGGTATTGCGCTCGGCACTCAGCCGCTCGTTGGGAGTCCACTCCTTGAGTACAAAGGCACCGTTGGAGACGATATTGCCCGGTTTGACCCAATCCTTGCCGAATTTTTCAATGGTGTCTTTGGGGGCCGGGAACGTGGTGTAGTGGGCCAGCGTCTTCAGGAAGAAGGGGACCGGATTTTTCAGGGTGACCTGCAGGGTGTGGTCATCGAGCGCTTTGATCCCGAGCTCTGACGGGCTCTTCTTGCCCTGGGTCACCTCCCTTGCATTGACCACACCGGTCAACTCGATAAACCAGGCGTAGTTGGAGGCAGTCTTGGGATCGGCCGCCCGTTGCCAGCCGTAGACATAATCGGCGGCGGTGACCGGTTCACCGTTTGACCACTTGGCCTCGGGCCTCAGTTTGAAGGTGTAGACGGTACCTGTCTTGTCGACCTCGTAGCTGATGGCACCTGCTGGCTTGATCTTGCCGGTATTATCCAGCTCGTAGAGCCCTTCAAACAGATCGTTGACGATGGCACTACCGGCGGTCTCTTCTACCAGCTGGGGGTCGATGGTGGTAGGTTCGGTGCCGATATTGGTCACGTAGATTTGTTGGGCATCCGGCAGCAGCTTGGTACCGGCAGGCACCTGGGCAGCCCAGGCGGGAAGGGCAAACAGTCCGGCTACCATGCCGGCAATGAGAGTCTTGTTCATTGATAATCCTTGAGTTTTATTTGCTTCCAAAGCGAAATCAGTGTGCTGGATTGGCGATCGGATCTCAAGAGGCAATGGTTGAGGGAACGGCAGGCCCATCAGACTCCATTTTTAATGGCTCAAGGCCAGTCAGCTCATGGCTTGTCGCAGGTTATTGCCACGAATTAAGGGTCCGAAAGTTATCGATTGAAACCGAATAAAAAGTGTCTTTTACTATTACGTGAGGCGAAATAGCCTATTTAATAGGCCGCTTAATTCGCTGCAAAAACAAAAAACAGACGTTACATTAGGTTACAAATCAAGGCCGCCGGTGATCGGCATTTTTTTTGCCGACGCCTGCAAACGTTTTCAATGCCAACGGATGCGATCTAAAGGAACAAAAATGCGAAACATGATCACCATGGGTGAGTTCATCGTCAAAAAGCAGGCGGATTATCCTACCGCGACCGGCGAGCTGACCTCGTTGCTCAGCTCGATCCGCCTTGCTGCCAAGGTGGTGAACCGGGAGATCAACAAGGCGGGACTGGCGGATATCATCGGTTCCATGGGCGCTGAAAACGTACAGGGCGAGGTGCAGCAGAAGCTGGATGTCTACGCCAACGAACGCTTCAAGGCGGCGCTGGAAGCGCGCGGCGAGGTGTGTGGCATGGCCTCGGAAGAGGAAGAGGACTTCGTGGCCTTTGACTCGCCACTCTCCAAAAACTCCAAGTATGTGGTGCTGATCGACCCGCTCGATGGCTCCTCCAATATCGACGTCAACGTCTCGGTCGGGACCATCTTCTCCATCTACCGCCGTTTGAGCCCGCAGGGTTCGCCGGTGACCCTGGAGGACTTCCTGCAACCGGGCAACCGTCAGGTCGCCGCCGGTTATGTGGTCTACGGCTCCTCCACCATGCTGGTCTACACTACCGGCTTTGGCGTCAACGGCTTTACCTACGACCCCTCCATCGGTTGCTTCTGCCTCTCCCACGAGAACATCCGCATTCCGGAAGAGGGCAAGATCTACTCCATCAACGAGGGCAATTACATCAAGTTCCCGGACGGGGTGAAGAAGTACCTCAAATATTGCCAGGAGCGCGACGAGGCGACCCACAGACCTTACACCTCCCGCTATATCGGCTCCCTGGTCTCTGATTTCCATCGCAACCTGCTCAAGGGCGGCATCTACATCTATCCGTCCGGCACCAACTCTCCGAATGGCAAGTTGCGGCTGCTCTATGAGTGTAACCCGATGGCGTTTCTGGTGGAGCAGGCTGGTGGCAAGGCCTCCGACGGCTTTGGCCGCATCATGGATATCCAGCCCACCGCGCTGCACCAGCGCACCCCTTACTTCGTTGGCTCGACCAAGATGGTGGAGCGGGCCGAGGCCTTTATGCGTGAATTCTCCGCCCATGAGGATCCAGCCAATCAGGGCTGAACGTACGCAGTAGTCAGATAGCAAATAAAAAACGGGAGCCGATTTGGCTCCCGTTTTAGTTGGCATTATCTCTCTGGCTCGCCGCCAGCGTTGCAGAGATTTACAGGCTGTTGTTAGCCAGGTCTGCCAGCAAACCATCCACCAGTTTCAGGCGCATGGCGCGATCCTGGGTCGGCACCTGGAAACGCAGCCGGGTCGGCCCGTCCATCTTGTAGACTCGTGGCTGGCTGGATAGCAGTTTGACCAGATAGGCCGGATTGACCTTGGTCTCCTGGGTGAAGTCGAGATAGCCGCCGCGCTCGCTCATCTCCACCCGGCGAATGCCAAGGGCGGTGGCACGCTGACGGAAGGCAGCCAGCTCCAGCAGGGTTTTGGTCGCCTCCGGCAAGAGGCCGAAGCGGTCGATCAGCTCCACTTTCAGCTCTCGCAGCTCCTGCTCGTCCGCCGCGCTGGCGATCCGCTTGTACATGGAGAGGCGCATGTTGACGTCCGGGATGTAGTCATCCGGCAACAGCGCTGGCAGGCGCAGCTCCACCTCGGTGTGCTGGCTCATCAGCTGCTCCAGTGACGGCTCCTTGCCATTTTTCAGCGCCTCGACCGCCTGCTCCAGCATCTCCATATAGAGGGTGAAGCCGACAGATTCGATCTGACCGCTCTGATCGTCGCCGAGCAGTTCGCCTGCGCCACGGATCTCCAGATCGTGGGTCGCCAGCGCAAAACCGGCGCCGAGATCTTCGAGGGAGGCGATCGCCTCCAGCCGCTTGGCCGCATCCTTGGTCATCAGCTTGGGATGGGGGGTGAGCAGGTAGGCATAGGCCTGATGGTGAGAGCGGCCAACCCGACCCCGCAGCTGGTGCAGCTGGGCCAGACCCAGGTGATCCGCCCGATCCATGATGATGGTGTTGGCGCTCGGAACGTCGATACCGGTCTCGATGATGGTGGTGCAGACCAGCAGGTTGAAGCGCTGGTGGTAGAAGTCGGACATGATCCGCTCAAGGTCACGTTCGCGCATCTGGCCGTGGGCGATGCCGATGCGGGCCTCTGGCACTAATTCGGCAAGATCGGCGGCGCACTTCTCGATGCTCTCGACATCGTTGTGCAGGTAGTAAACCTGACCACCACGCTTCAATTCCCGCAGCACCGCCTCGCGTACCACCGCCGGTTCGTGCTGGCGGACAAAGGTCTTGATGGCGAGTCGCTTGGCGGGCGGGGTGGCGATGATGGAGAGATCCCGCATGCCGGACATCGCCATGTTGAGGGTGCGCGGAATAGGGGTGGCGGTGAGAGTGAGGATATCCACATCGGCCCGCAGCGCCTTGATCTTCTCCTTCTGGCGCACCCCGAATCTGTGCTCCTCATCGACGATGAGCAGTCCCAGCTCCTTGAAGGTGAGTTCGGAGCCGAGCAGCTTGTGGGTGCCGATGATGATATCCACCTTGCCTTCGGCCAATTCCTTCATCACAGCGCTCTGCTCCTTGGCGGAGCGGAAGCGGCTCAGCACCTCGACCCGCACCGGCCAGTTGGCGAAGCGGTCGCGGAAGTTGTCGTAGTGCTGTTGCGCCAGCAGGGTGGTGGGCACCAGCACGGCAACCTGCTTGCCGCCGTGGACGGCCACAAACGCCGCCCGCATCGCCACTTCGGTCTTGCCGAAACCTACGTCGCCACACACCAGTCGGTCCATGCTCTTGGCCTGACACATGTCCCCCAGCACCGCATTGATGGCGTTGAGTTGATCCTCGGTCTCCTCGAACGGGAAGCTGGCGGCAAACTGGCGATAGGCCTCTTTGTCGTGCTTGAAGGCAAACCCGGCGCGAGCGGCGCGATGAGCGTAGACATCCAGCAGTTCTGCTGCCACGTCGCGCACCTTCTCCGCCGCCTTGCGCCGCGCCTTGCTCCAGGCTTCACCGCCGAGCTTGTGGCTGGGCGGGTTATCAGAGCCGGTGTAGCGGCTGATAAGGTGCAAACTGGTAACCGGCACGAACAGCTTGTCGCCGCCGGCATATTCGAGAGTCAAAAACTCGGTGGGCAGACCACCTGCGTCGATGGTTTCGAGCCCCAGATAGCGGCCGACCCCGTGATCCAGATGGACCACCGGCTGACCCTGGGTCAGCTCGCCCAGGTTTCTGATCACCGCATCGGAGCTCAGGTTCTTGCTCTTCTCCCGCGCTCGCTTGCTGCGCACCTTGCCGCCCAGCAGCTCGGTCTCGGTGATCAGCGCCAGTGGATCCTGACCTGCCTCCTGCCACAGGAAGCCACGCTCAAGGGGTGCAACCAGCAGGCCGTGGCGATCCGGGCTCGCCATAAAGGCGTCAAGGGAGGGGAACTCCTTGGGTTGCAGCGAGATACGCGCCAGCAGATCGCCGAGCACCTCCCGTCGCCCTTCGGATTCCACCGCAAACAGGGTGCGCCCGGCAAAACCTTGCAGGAACTGGTTGAGCGCCAGCAAGGGTTGCTCCTTGCTGTGATCGAGTTGCAGATCCGGCAGGGCCGAGATAGGCAGATCGTGCTGACCGGCATCACCGGCGGTGGCGGCCTCTTGCAGCCGCACCGCGCCATATTGGCCCAGAGAGGCAAAAAGCTGCTCCACCGGCAGATAGAGCTGGGCCGGGGGTAGCAGGGGGCGAGTATTGTCCCAGCGTCTGTCTTCATAGCGCTGGCCGATATCGTTCCAGAAACGCTGGGCGGCGGGGTAGATATCCCCCACAGTGAGCAGCAGGGTCTCTTCCGGCAGGTAGTCAAACAGGCTGGCGGTCTGGTTGAAAAAGAGCGGCAGATAATACTCGATGCCGGCGGGCCAGCGCCCCTTGCTCACCTCCTGATAGACGGAACCCTCGGCCCGCGACAGCTCGAACTGCTCGCGGAACTGGCCGCGAAACAGCTCGATGGCCGCCTCGTCGGTAGGGTATTCCCGGGCTGGCAGCAGGCTGACTGTCTTGACCGGTTCGCTGGAGCGCTGGGTCTCGGGATCGAATGGGCGGATGGAGTCCACTTCATCGTCGAAGAAGTCGATGCGATAGGGGCTGCTACTGCCCATGGGGAAGAGATCGAGCAGGGAGCCGCGGGCGGCAAATTCGCCATGTTCCAGCACCTGATCCACCGCCACGTAACCCGCTTCGGCGAGGCGCCCGCGCAACTGTTGCAGATTGAGGCACTGGCCGGCCTTCACCATCAGGCTGTATTTGTCGAGATAGACCCGGGGGGCGCAGCGCAACATCAGGGTGGAGATGGGGACAATCAACACCCCCTTGCTCATCTGCGGCAGCTTGTAGAGAGTCTCGAGCCGCTGGGAGATGATGTCCTGATGGGGGGAGAAGGTGTCGTAGGGCAGGGTCTCCCAATCGGGGAACAGCAATACCGGCACGGACTGATCGGCTAGCTGCTTGTCTGTCAGCAAATACTGCAGCTCCTGCTCCAGGCGCAGGGCGCTCGGGGTATCGGCGGTGATAAGCAGTACCGGCCCCTTGGCTTCATTGGTGAGACGGGCTGCAATCAGCGAGAGGCTGCTGCCGACCAGTTGGCCGAGCGTGATCTTTTGGCCCGCTTTGGCGGGCAAGGCGGGGAGTGTCATTGGCATGGTTCGATTCTTTTAACGTTGACGTTATCTATCGCTGACGTTCGCTCTGGTTAGCGCTGACGCTCTTGGGCGCGCAGCTTGAGCTGCTTCGATTGCACGTGGAGGCTGGCACGAACCAGCAGTTCACGGTCATCTTCGCGGATCCGCACATAGTCGAGCTGCACATGGGTGCCATGTTCACCGCCGTCAAGCTGTTTGACCTGGCCATAGCAGTAGATGGCGGCCGCCTCTTCCCGCAGGAAGATCTTGAGGCGGACGATCTGGTGCAGGTGCGGCGCATCCCCGTGACCATGATAGGGGTGCAGGTAGGTGAGTTGACCAGCCCCGAAGCGCAGGGTGTGAAAGCGCTGCTCCGGATGGTCCTGCAGGGAGAGCACATAGCCCATGATCATGTCGATCTTGCGGGACTGCTGATTGACGATCTCGATCAGATCGTGCATCGACTCGTTCTGGTTGCGCAGCAGGCGAGTGGTCACCAGATCGATGGAGGTAATGGCCGAAGAGATCCGAAAGGGCTCCGGCAGCTCAGCGTCCAGCTCCTCCAGCGAGGGGAGATGGAAGTCGGCCGGCATGGGGATCACATTGACCGGCGTGGCATGAGTGACGCTGAAGAACTGTTCCTGCATGGAGGCTATCCCTTGTTGTCATGGACGGTTTCCCTTTATTATCCGGTATCTTATTTTGTTGGCAACGTACATATCCTTGAAGACCGGACTTTTTCAGCCCCTTTCGCTGGCCATCGGCCTGCGTTATGCAGGCTCGAAGCGCAGCAATCGCTTCGTCTCATTTATCTCCCTGTTCTCTACCTTTGGCATCGCCATCGGGGTCGCCGCCCTGATGGTGGTCATTTCGGTGATGAACGGTTTCGAAGGGCAGCTCAAAGGGCGCATCCTCGGGGTGATCCCCCATGTGGTGGTGACCAATCAGGCTGGCCGCATTGATGCCGACCCGCAAGGCTTGCCGGATCTGGCCAAATTACCCCATGTGGTCGCCTCGGCTCCCATGCTCGACAGCGAAGGGATGCTGCAAAGCCCCGGCCAGCTGACCGGGGTGAGCGTGCAGGGGATCGACCCTGCAAAGTGGCCCAAGGATGACATCCTGCACTCCCAGATGCTGGGGGGGCGCCTCGATACCCTGCAGGCTGGCCACTACCGCATCGTGCTGGGGCAGGGGGTGGCACGCCGTCTCAATGTCTCCATCGGCGATCAGGTTCGCCTGATCCTGACCGAGGGGACCCGCTTCACTCCGTTTGGTCGGGTACCGGCCCAGCGCCTCTTTACCGTCTCCGGCATCTTCGGGGTCGGCGCCGATGTGGATAACCAGATTGCGCTGATCGCGCTGGGGGATGCCCAGCGGCTGCTGCGCCTGCCGCCAGAAACCGTCGGTGGCATTCGCCTCTGGCTCGATGATCCCTTTGCCGCTGACGAGGTGATCAAGACACCGTTGCCGGATGGGCTGCTGTGGCAGGATTGGCGCCGCGAGCGGGGCGAGCTGTTCCAGGCGGTCGCCATGGAAAAACGGATGATGGGGCTGATGCTGGTGCTGATCATCGCCGTCGCTACCTTCAACATCCTCTCCGCGCTGGTGATGGTGGTGACGGACAAGGAGGGCGAAGTGGCCATCCTGCGCACCATGGGCATGAGTGAATCGGGGATCGTCAAAATCTTCATGGTGCTCGGCGCCTCCAGCGGGGTGATTGGCGCCCTGTTTGGCGGACTGGCGGGCCTGGCGCTCTCCTTGGGTCTCAACCCCCTGCTCAATGCGGTGGGGCTCAACCTCTATATGGCGGCGGGCGGCAGTGGCTTGCCGGTGATTGTCGAGCCGGCTCAGGTCATCACCATCTTGCTGGGCGCCGTGCTGCTGAGCTTCAGTGCCACCCTTTACCCGGCGGCACGCGCCGCACGGGTGAAACCGGCCGAGGCGCTGCGTTATGAGTAATGCCGTGAATAATGCATCTTCTGTTGTGACTGGTGCCCCCGTAGTTGCGGGTGCCAGCGTTGTTACCGAGGCAAGTGGAGCCCCTGTTATGAATGAAGCCGTATCCCGTGAACCTCTGCTGCGCTGCCAGGCGCTCAATCATGTCTATAAAGAGGGGGAGCTGGAGACTCAGGTGCTCAAGGGGATCGATCTCTGCGTTGCGCCCGGTGAAATGCTGGCGGTAGTGGGGAGCTCGGGCTCCGGCAAGACCACTCTGCTGCATCTGATGGGGGCGCTGGACAACCCCTCCAGCGGCGCCGTGCTGTTCAAAGGGGAGGATATCCACCATTGGGACAGCCGTACCCAAGCCCGTTTTCGCAACCGCGAGCTGGGCTTTGTCTACCAGTTCCACCACCTGCTCTCCGAGTTCAGTGCGCTGGAAAATGCGGCCATGCCGCTGCTGATCGCCGGTGAGTCGGTGGCGGTTGCCACCGAAAAGGCGACCAAAATGTTGGGTAGGGTAGGGCTCTCCCATCGCTTGAACCACCGTCCCTCCGAGCTTTCTGGTGGCGAACGTCAGCGGGTGGCGATCGCCCGGGCGCTGGTCAACGAACCGAGCTTGGTGCTGGCGGATGAGCCTACCGGCAATCTGGATCACGCCAGTGCCACCGCGGTGTACGAACTGCTGTGTGAACTGAATCGTGAACTGGGCACTGCGTTTGTGGTGGTGACTCACGACTTGAGCCTCGCGGCCAAGCTCCATCGCCGGGTGACCCTGGTGAGCGGCGTGATGGCGGAGGTTGCCTGATGTTCAAACCGCTGCCCCTCTTTCTGGGCCTGCGTTATAGCCGCTCCCGCCGTCGCAACGGGTTTATCGCCTTTATCTCTGCCTCTTCCCTGATCGGTATCGCCCTCGGGGTGATGGCGTTGATCCTAGGCCTCTCCGCCATGAACGGTTTCGAGCGGGAGCTCAAAGACAGGGTGCTCTCCGTGGTGCCGCAAGGTGAGCTGGACGCCGTCGAGCGGCCGTTGCCGGATTGGCCGCGTCTGCGTGACTACCTGCTGGCCCAGCCGGGCGTTGAGGCGGCTGCCCCGGTCATTCGCCTCAATGGCCTGCTGGAGCATGGCTCTGCCCTCAAGGGGGTACAACTGCGCGCTGTGTTACCCGATCTGGAAGCCAATCTGTCGGATGCAGGCAAATACATGACGGGCCGTGGTCTGCGTGAGCTGCAACCGGGTGAACGTGGGGTGATCTTGGGCAAGACTATTGCCGACAAGCTGGGGGTCAAGGTGGGGGACTCGGTCGCCCTGCTGCTGCCGCAAGGGGGCGATCAGGCGGGGATCAAGAATCCTCGGCGCGAAGCCCTGACCGTGGTGGGGCTGCTGGAGATCGGCGGTCAGCTCGACGGCCTACTCGGCTTTATGCATCTGGCCGATGCGCAAGCGATCACCGGCATGGGCAGCGATGTAGAGGGCTTCAGCCTGCGGGTGAACGATGTGCTTAATGCACAAAATATTACGATCGCCGCCGCGCAGCAGTTCCCCCATCACGTCTATATCCGCAGCTGGATGAACAGCCAGGGTTATCTCTATCAGGACATCCAGATGGTGCGTACCGTCATGTATGTGGTGATGCTGATGGTGGTGGCCGTCGCCTGCTTCAACATCGTCTCCACCTTGGTGATGGCGGTGAACGAGAAGCGCAGCGAGATCGCCATCCTGAAGACCATGGGGGCGAGCCCCGGTCAGATCCGGCTTACCTTCGTTATTCAGGGGATGGTCAACGGCGTGGCCGGTGCCCTGCTCGGTGCCCTGCTGGGCGGGCTGCTTTCGAGCAAGCTGACCCAGATCTTGAGCGTTGTCGAAAAGCTCATCGGCCACCGCTTCCTCAATCCGGATATCTACTTTATCGACTTCTTGCCGACCGAGTTGCATATGCAGGATCTGCTTATCGTGACGGGCGCCGCCATCCTGATGAGTCTGGTGGCGACCCTCTATCCCGCCTGGCGGGCGAGCGGTCTGGTACCTTCCCGCGAGCTGGGTCACTGATGCGCCGCATCTAATGCGCCATAAATAACGAAGGGCCCGCCGGTGCAAACCGGCGGGCCCTTCTGTTTTCAGGTCATGTAGACTGGCTTAGTGAGCGTTGAGCTCATCGAGCGGCAGGGAGAAGCTGGCCACAAAGGTGTCGATAAAGTAGCGCATCTCATCGCTCATCCGCGCTGCCAGCATGGCCTCAAGGCGTTTGCGAGCCGGTTCGAACTCCCGGTTTCCCGCGTTGATCTCCTCCAGACACTTGGTATAGGCGCAGAGGGTATCGGCATCCTTGACCAGCCTGGCCAGCTCGCCATCTTGGGCTGCCGAATCGAGCAGCGGGCGAAAATCCTCTACCAGTTCCGGCGGCAGCATGCCAAGCAGCCGCTGTTCGGCGGCCAGTTCTATCTTCTTGTACTCGCGGGCGATCTCGGGATTGAAGTATTTGACCGGGGTGGGCAGATCGCCGGTCAGCACCTCACTGCTGTCGTGATAGAGGGCCATCACGGCGGCGCGGTCGGCATTCACGCTGCCGCCAAACAGCCGGTTTTTGATGATGCCGAGGGCATGGGCCACCATGGCCACCTGCAGGCTGTGCTCGGCAATGTTTTCCGGCTGGATGTTGCGCATCAGGGGCCAGCGATAGATGAGTTTCATGCGGGCGAGATTGGCGAAAAAGTGACTGGGTAACATGATGGCCTCAACAAAAGAGAATAGAAAAGGGCAGACCCTAGTCTGCCCTTTTTTTCGTTGCTGGGCAGCGTCTGCCCGCGCATTTCCCGCAGTTAGCGGATATAGCGGCCCGATTCCGCCTCCTGATTGGTCACAATCATCTGGCCAATGGGCGCCAGGCTGATCAGCGCCAGCTTGAGGTGCTGGATACCGAACGGGATACCGATAATGGTCACGAAGCAGGCCAGCGCGGAAGCGATGTGGCCGATGGCCAGCCAGACACCGATCAGCACGAACCAGAGGATATTGCCAATCAGTCCCAGCGTGCCGGTGCCGATATCGCTCTGGCCGGTCATGGTCTTGCGATTGACCGCCTGCTTGCCAAACGGGAAGAAGGTAAAGGTGCCGATCACGAAGCAGGCACGTCCCCAGGGGATGCCGACCAGCGAGATAAAGCAGACAAGACCGGCCAGCCACCAGGCCAGGCCCATAAAGACACCTCCCAGTACAAACCAGAGCAGATTGAACAAGAAGCGGAAAAAGGCCATGTGAGTGACTCCAGATCATCAATTTGGTTGCCACCATAACGAGGGAGGGGTAGGGACGCAATGGTTGATTGGCCCAATCGCCATTTGGCTGGTCAAATTGAGTCGTCGTCCGCAACGGTGACCTGTTTATCGGCGAAAAATGGGTAATAAAGCGGCGTTCGGATGAAAAAAGGTGAGCAAACGCAAAATTATCCTCACTGGATGGTTGAACTAGAGGGCCTCTCTCCCCATATAAAGGGCAGTTTTGCACGAATTGTGCTTGCACGCCGCTCAATGTGGGGGATGTGTGGCTCGACTCGACCAAAGTGCGCCGCTATAATGCCGCGTCATATTTTCTCATCACAAAGACATATCGTTGTCTTTATAAACAGGAAGACTCCGGGCTTTGCCCAGGGGCAATAAAGGGTCAGCACACAGTGCTGAGTTGAACGAGGTAGAAGAATGCAAGTTTCTGTAGAGACAACCCAGGGTCTGGAACGCCGTCTTACCATCACTGTACCGGCCGCTACCGTAGACGCCGCTGTGCGTAAAGAATTGAATGGCCTGGCCAAAACTCGTCGCATCGACGGTTTCCGTCCTGGCAAGGCTCCGGTTGCCATCATCAAGAAGATGTTCGGCGCCATGGCTCACGCCCGCGTTGCTGATGAAATGATGCAGAGCAACTTCATCAAAGCCATCATCGAAAACAAACTGAGCCCGGCCGGTGCCCCGACCATGGATCCGAAAGAGATCAAAGAAGGTCAGGATTTCGAATTCACCGCCACTTTCGAAGTGTATCCGGAGTTCGAAGTTGCAGGTCTCGAGACCATCAAGGTCGAGAAGCCGGTTGCGACCGTGAAGGACGAAGATCTGGCCAACATGATCGACACCCTGCGCAAGCAGCACGCTACCTGGGCTGATGCCGATGTTGCCGCTGCCAATGGCATGCGTGTGACCATGGACTTCGTCGGTTCCATCGACGGTGAAGAGTTCGACGGCGGCAAAGCTGAAGGCTTCAACCTGGTGCTGGGCGCTGGCCGTATGATCCCGGGCTTCGAAGACGCCATCCTGGGCAAGAAAGCGGGCGATGAGTTCACCATCGAAGTGACCTTCCCGGCTGACTACCACGCTGAAAACCTGAAAGGCAAAGAAGCCAAGTTCGCTTCCAAGCTGATCAAGGTTGAAGAGCAGATCCTGCCTGAGCTGACCGAAGAGTTCGTGAAGCGTTTCGGTATCGAAAGCGGTTCTGTTGAAGAGCTGAAAGCCGAAGTGCGCAAGAACATGGAGCGCGAACTGGCTCAAGCCCTGAAAAACAGCGTGAAAGAGCAGGTTCTGAACGGTCTGGTTGAAGCCAACCAAATCGACCTGCCGAAAGCTGCCGTTGCTCAAGAGATCGACGCACTGCGTCAGCAGGCTCTGCAGCGTTTCGGTGGTTTCCAGGGCGGTAACGCTCCCGAGCTGCCGGCTGAACTGTTCCAGGCTCAAGCCGAGCGTCGTGTACGCGTAGGCCTGCTGCTGGGTGACGTGATCCGCACCAACGAGATCAAGGCTGACGATGCCCGTGTAAACAGCATCATCGAGTCCATGGCGACTGCCTACGAAGATCCGAAGGAAGTGATCGAGTACTACCAGAAGAACGAACAGATGCTGAACGGCGTTCGTAACCTGGCAGTAGAAGATCAAGCCATCGACCTGATCCTGTCCAAAGCGCAAGTGACCGAAAAAGAAGTTGCCTTTGACGAAGTGATCAACAAGTCTGGCGCCTCTGCCTAAGAACATTTGACTTAAGGTCAAGACTGTTAAGTATAATGGCTCGTGTGATCTCCACTCGGGCCATTTTATTTTAGGGACAATGCCTTATGTACAAGAACTATAACGATATGACCGATTCTCCCAGCAATGCGCTGGTCCCCATAGTGGTCGAACAGACTGCCAAGGGTGAACGTTCCTACGATATTTACTCCCGTCTGCTGAAAGAGCGGGTGATCTTCCTGACTGGTCAGGTTGAAGATCACATGGCCAATCTGGTGGTTGCCCAGTTGCTGTTCCTCGAGTCCGAGAATCCGGACAAGGATATCTATATCTACATCAACTCGCCGGGTGGTTCGGTGACTGCAGGCATGTCCATCTATGACACCATGCAGTTCATCAAGCCGGATGTCAGCACCGTCTGCATGGGGCAGGCCTGCTCCATGGGTGCCTTCCTGCTGGCTGGCGGTGCCAAGGGCAAGCGTTTCTGCCTGCCTAACGCCCGCGTGATGATCCACCAGCCGCTGGGTGGCTTCCAGGGTCAGGCATCTGATATCCAGATCCACGCCCAGGAGATCCTGAAGATTAAAAATACCCTGAACGAGCGCCTGGCGTTCCACACCGGTCAGGACATGGCTACCATCGAGCGTGACACCGATCGTGACAACTTCATGTCCGCCGAGCAGGCCGTGGCCTATGGTCTGGTTGACGGTGTCCTGAGCCAGCGTAGCTGAGCAGGGTGTCCCGGTCTGTTGTAAACTCAACAGGCCGATCCATCCTCTATTGATAAAACGAGGTTGCTGAATGACAGAGAAACGCAAGGGTGAGGGTGATAAGCTGCTCTACTGCTCTTTTTGCGGCAAAAGCCAGCATGAAGTGCGTAAGCTGATCGCTGGCCCTTCCGTCTACATATGTGATGAGTGCGTCGAGCTGTGCAACGACATCATCCGCGAAGAGATCCGCGAGATCTCGCCCAAGCGCGATGGTAACGAGCTGCCGACCCCTCATCAGATCCGCGCTCATCTCGATGACTATGTGATCGGGCAGGAGTACGCCAAGAAGGTGTTGGCCGTTGCCGTCTACAACCACTACAAGCGTCTGCGCAACAGCGGCGAAAACAGTGGTGTGGAGCTCGGCAAATCCAACATTCTGCTGATTGGCCCGACCGGTAGCGGCAAGACCCTGCTGGCCGAGACCCTGGCTCGTCTGCTGGATGTGCCGTTCACCATGGCCGATGCGACCACCCTGACCGAAGCCGGTTATGTGGGCGAGGATGTGGAGAACATCATCCAGAAGCTGCTGCAAAAGTGCGACTACGACGTAGAGAAGGCCCAGCGTGGCATCGTCTATATCGACGAGATCGACAAGATCTCCCGCAAGTCGGACAACCCCTCCATCACCCGCGATGTCTCCGGGGAAGGGGTACAGCAGGCACTGCTCAAGCTGATCGAAGGGACCATCGCTTCCGTACCGCCGCAAGGTGGTCGCAAGCACCCGCAGCAGGAGTTCTTGCAGGTTGATACCTCCAAGATCCTCTTCATCTGTGGCGGTGCCTTTGCCGGTCTGGACAAGGTGATCGAGCAGCGTTCCGTGAAGGGAACCGGTATCGGTTTTGGCGCCGAGGTGAAATCCAAGGATGCCAAGGCCACCCTGAGCGAGACCTTCGCCAAGGTAGAGCCGGAAGATCTGATCAAGTATGGTCTGATCCCCGAGTTCATCGGCCGTCTGCCGGTGGTCGCGACCCTGACCGAGCTGGACGAGTCTGCCCTTATCCAGATCCTGAAAGAGCCGAAAAACGCGCTGACCAAACAGTACGCTGCGTTGTTCGATCTGGAAGGGGTTGAGCTGGAGTTCCGTGACGATGCGCTCAACGCCATTGCCCGCAAGGCGATGGAGCGTAAAACCGGTGCTCGTGGTCTGCGTTCCATCGTGGAAGCCGTGCTGCTGGATACCATGTATGACCTGCCTTCTCTGGAAGGGGTCAGCAAGGTGGTGATCGACGAGACCGTGATCAAAGGGGACTCCGCGCCCTTGATGATCTACGAAAATCCCGAAACCCAGGTTGCTGCATCAGAGTAAATGTCTGATTTTTAATCGAATGGAAGGGGCTTTTTGCCCCTTTCATGCTTTTTACGGTTTCGGCGATTGAATCTCATCTCAGCGCCCCCATATACTCAGCCAAGCGCTTTGCCAACGGTATAACAAGCCGAGAGGACATATATGAACCTAGAGCGTTCAGAACGCATCGAGATTCCCGTCCTGCCTCTTCGTGACGTGGTGGTTTATCCCCACATGGTCATTCCACTCTTTGTGGGGCGGGAAAAATCCATTCGCTGTCTGGAAGCGGCCATGGAGCAGGACAAGAAAGTTCTGCTGGTGGCCCAGAAGGATGCGTCAACCGATGAGCCAACGGTGGAGGAGATCTTCACCGTCGGGACAGTGGCCAATATTCTGCAGATGCTCAAGCTGCCGGACGGCACCGTCAAGGTGCTGGTAGAGGGGGGCCAGCGTGCCCGCCTGGAGCGGATGATCGACGACAAAGATTTCTTTGTCTGCGAGGCCCAGTACATCCCCTCCCAAGCCATTGAGGAGAAGGATCAGGAAGTACTGGTTCGCTCCGCCATCGGCCAGTTTGAAGGCTATATCAAGCTCAACAAGAAGATCCCGCCCGAGGTACTGACCTCGATCTCGGCGATCGACGATGCTGCGCGTCTGGCTGACACCATGGCGGCCCACATGCCGCTCAAGCTGGAAGACAAGCAGAAGGTGCTGGAGATCGTCTCGGTCTCCGAGCGCATCGAATTCCTGATGGCGATGATGGAGTCGGAAATTGACCTGCTGCAGGTCGAGAAGCGCATCCGTACTCGCGTCAAGAAGCAGATGGAAAAGAGTCAGCGCGAGTATTACCTCAACGAGCAGATGAAGGCCATCCAGAAAGAGCTGGGTGAGCTGGAAGATAGCCCGGATGAGTTTGAAGCCCTCAATCGCAAGATTGAAGAGGCTGGCATGCCGGAAGATGCCCGTGAAAAGGCCCAGGCCGAGCTTGCCAAGCTGAAGATGATGTCTCCCATGTCCGCCGAGGCTACCGTGGTTCGCAGCTATGTGGACTGGATGGTACAGGTGCCGTGGAAGGCGCGCTCCAAGGTCAAGAAAGATCTTGGCAAGGCGCAAGAGGTGCTGGATGCCGATCACTATGGCCTCGAGAAGGTCAAGGATCGCATCCTCGAATATCTGGCGGTACAGGCACGGGTTAACAAGCTCAAGGGCCCTATCCTCTGTCTGGTTGGGCCTCCCGGTGTGGGCAAGACCTCGTTGGGCCAATCCATCGCCAAGGCGACAGGCCGCAAATATGTGCGGATGGCCTTGGGTGGGGTGCGTGACGAAGCGGAGATCCGTGGTCACCGCCGTACCTATATCGGTTCCATGCCCGGCAAACTCATCCAGAAGATGGCGAAAGTCGGTGTGAAGAATCCGCTGTTCCTGCTCGACGAGATCGACAAGATGAGCTCGGACATGCGCGGCGATCCCGCCTCTGCCTTGCTGGAAGTGCTTGATCCGGAACAGAACAACAGCTTCAACGATCACTATCTGGAAGTGGATTATGACCTGTCTGACGTCATGTTCGTGGCCACTTCCAACTCCATGAACATCCCGGGTCCGTTGCTGGATCGGATGGAGGTGATCCGTCTCTCCGGTTACACCGAAGATGAGAAGCTCAACATTGCCAAGCAGCATCTGGTTGCCAAGCAGATCCAGCGCAACGGTCTGAAAGAGTCCGAGATCACCATCGAGGATTCTGCCTTGGTCGGGGTGATCCGTTACTACACCCGCGAGGCGGGGGTTCGTGGTCTGGAGCGCGAGATCTCCAAGATTTGTCGCAAAGCGGTCAAGCGCATCCTGCTGGACAAGAGCATCAAGCATGTTCAGGTCAATCAGGCCAACCTCAAGGAGTTCCTCGGGGTACAGCGTTTCGATTACGGCAAAGCCACCGACCAGAACCAGATTGGTCAGGTATGTGGTCTGGCGTGGACCGAAGTGGGGGGCGATCTGCTTACCATCGAGACCACCAACATGCCGGGCAAAGGCAAGCTCACTTATACCGGTTCTCTCGGTGAAGTGATGCAGGAGTCCATTCAGGCGGCCATGACGGTGGTGCGTACCCGTGCCGAGAAGTTGCGGATCAATGCCGACTTCTACGAGAAGCGCGATATCCACGTGCACGTACCGGAAGGGGCCACCCCCAAAGATGGTCCGAGCGCCGGTATCGCCATGTGTACTGCCCTGGTCTCCAGCTTGACCGGTAATCCGGTTCGTGCTGATGTGGCGATGACAGGGGAGATCACCTTGCGCGGCGAAGTGCTGCCCATCGGCGGTCTCAAGGAGAAGTTGCTGGCAGCCCATCGTGGCGGCATCAAGCGAGTGCTTATTCCGAAAGAGAACGAGCGTGACCTTGAGGAGATCCCGGCAAACGTCAAACAAGACCTTGAAATTTATCCGGTTCGCTGGATTGACGAGGTGCTGGAATTGGCGTTGCAGGACAATCCACAGGGGTTTGAGCGCGTTTCTGTCGTGTAAATGTTGATGCGCCGCAAATTTGGCGCATTCGGCGGGTGGTTAAGGCTTGCATGCGCCCGATAACGGAAGTAGCCTTGACCACCGATCGGGTACTCGTGATGAGTCGCAATGCGTTGTGTGGCGCGGGTTTGCGCCAGATTGTCACTTGCAACTGATCAGGAGGCTTGCTATAAAACCTCCACTTGTTGTGGCCAGGGAAATCAGCGCCGCAGCGGTGTTTGATAAAAGGGGAATATAAGAGTGAATAAATCTCAACTGATTGACAAGATTGCAGACGGTGCCGATATCTCCAAAGCTGCCGCTGGCCGTGCGTTGGATGCCTTCATTGATGCTGTTGGTGAAGCGCTGAAAGAGGGTGACCAGGTTGCTCTGGTTGGTTTCGGTACTTTCGCTGTACGCGAGCGTGCTGCCCGTTCAGGCCGTAACCCGCAGACTGGCGCGACCATCGAAATCGCTGCTGGTAAAGTTCCTGCCTTCAAAGCCGGTAAGGCCCTGAAAGACGCTGTTAACTAAGTCGGTCGCTGATATCCGTCGGCTACCGTCCTTGGTCGCAGACCAGACAAGTTAGAGAGTCTTCTCTCATACTGATTGACCAAGGCGCATCGCAATCGGTGCGCCTTTTTATTGTTTACGCCCATCGAGTTCGGGAGCATAAGTACAAACATGATGTTGGATAAACTACGCGAAGGGGCGCAGGGCAAGGTAGCCAAGGTTATCTTGGGCCTGATCATCCTCTCCTTTGCCTTGGCTGGTGTAGGTAGTTACCTGAACGGCCCGGCCCGTACCGCCCCCGCCACCGTCAATGGCACCGAGATCAGTGCAACCGCACTGGAAAATGCCTACCGTAACGAGCGCGCCCGCATGGAATCCCAGATGGGAGAGGCATTCAGCCAGCTGGCCGCGAACCCCGATTACATGAAACAGTTCCGCCGCGGTGTGCTGGATCGGCTGATCGATCAGGCGCTGCTGGACAGCAAGGCCCGTGAACTGGGTCTGCGCGTCAGCGATGAGCAGATCAAGCAAGCCATCGTGGCCATGCCGGAATTTGCCGAGAACGGCAAGTTCAACAATGACCGTTATCTGCAGCTGATCCGTCGTGCCGGCATGACTCCTGAAATGTTCCGTGACTCCCTGCGTCAGGACATGGTGCGTCAACAGTTGATGAGCGCTCTGCTCGGCACCGAGTTCTCCCTCAAGGGCGAAGCGGAGCAGCTCGACAAGCTCTACAACCAGACTCGCGATCTGCGTCTGGTGCGTCTGGCTGCCGCCAACTACATGGCTGATGTTCAGGTCTCCGACAACGAGCTGGAGCAGTACTACAAGACCAATGGCGCCCGTTTCATGAACGACGAGCAGGTCAAGGTTGACTATCTGCTGCTGGACGCTGCCAACCTCGCCAAGGATATCAAGGTCACCGAGCAGGATGCCCAGGATTACTACGATCAGCACCAGGATCTGTTCCAGCGTGCCGAGCGTCGCCACGTGGCTCACATCCTGATCCCGTTTGGCAAGGATGAGAAAGCGGCCGAGCAGAAAGCAGAAGCCGTGCTGGCCAAAGCCAAGGCGGGCGATGATTTCGCTGCGCTGGCCAAGGCTGACTCTTCTGATACCTTCTCTGCCAAAAAAGGCGGCGAGCTGGACTGGTTCGAGAAAGGGGTGATGGATCCGGCCTTCGAGAAAGCCGCGTTCGCCCTGAACAAGGCTGGCGATCTCTCCGGCGTGGTGAAGAGCCCGTTCGGTTTCCACATCATCAAGCTGCTGGGGGTTGAAGCAGCCCAGACCAAGCCGTTTGCCGATGTGAAAGAAGAGACCATCACTCGTCTGCAAGCTGACAAGGCCAAGGAGAAGTTCTTCGCCGAGCAGCAGAAGATGGCTGACAACAGCTTCGAAAACCCGGATTCGCTGGATCTGACCGCTGACGCCATGGGAATGAAGGTTCAATCTTCCGATTTCTTCACCCAGGCGACTGCTCCGGCTCCGCTGAACGATCCCAAGGTGCTCTCTGTTGCGTTCTCCGAACAGCTGCGCGATGACAACACCAACTCCGACGTGATCGAGCTGGCTGACGGCAAGGCGCTGGTGCTGCACATCACTGGTCACAAGCCCAAAGCGGTCAAGCCGCTGGCCGAGGTGAAAGAGCAGGTGATTGCCGCCATCAAGCATGACAAGGCTAGCGAAGTGGCCCGTGGCAAGGCCCAGGGTCTGCTGGACAAGCTGAAAGTCGGTGAGAGCATCACCGCCGATCTGACTGCACTCGGTCTGAAAGTGGAGACCCACAAAGGGGTTGCCCGCTTCGATCGCGAGCTTGATCAGAACCTGATTGCCCAGGCGTTCACGCTGCCACATCCGATCGACGGCAAGCCGAGCGTGGCTCTGGTTGCCGAGACCAATGGTGACCGCGTTGTGGTTGCGCTGGACAAGGTCAACGTCCCTGCCGCCGCATCCGGTATGGCCGCCATGCTGCAAGCTCAGCTGGGTCAGGGCAAAGCCCAGGTGGATTACAAATCTCTGATCGACGAGTTGCGTAAAGCGGCCAAGATCGAGTACTTCACCAGCGTGGAAGCGACCGTCGAGTAATCGTCAGTTCAATTCAGTGAAAACGGCTCCTTGATGGAGCCGTTTTTTTATCTGTGGGCGAGGGGAATAATCAAGCCCAGCTCCCAGTGATCGCTGCGTAGCCGTAAGCCATATCAGTCGCCATAAACATGAGATATAAAAAAACCGGCACATAAGTGCCGATTTCTCATTGCTAGCTTGTGCTGCGCAGGGGTTACACCACGCCCTGGGTGCGCAGGTAATCCTCGTAGGTGCCGCCGAAGTCGCGGATGCCATCTTCAGTCAGCTCCAGGATGCGGGTCGCCAGGGAGGAGACGAACTCGCGATCGTGGGAGACGAAGATCAGGGTCCCCTGGTAGAGCTCCAGTGCCATGTTCAAGGATTCGATGGATTCCATGTCCAGGTGGTTGGTCGGCTCATCCATGATCAGGATGTTGGGGCGTTGCATCATCAGCTTGCCGAACAGCATGCGGCCCTGTTCACCACCGGAGAGCACCTTGACCGGCTTCTTGATGTCGTCCTGGGAGAAAAGTAGACGGCCCAGTACGGAGCGTACAGCCTGCTCGTCTTCGTTCTCCTGTTTCCACTGGGCCATCCAGTCGAACACGTTGAGATCGGTGTCGAAATCTTCGGCGTGATCCTGAGCGTAGTAACCGATCTGGGCGTTCTCGGACCACTTGATGCTGCCGGTATCCGGAGCCAGTGCACCGACAAGGGTCTTGATCAGGGTAGACTTACCGATACCGTTGGTACCCAGAATGGCGACCTTTTCGCCCACTTCCATCATCATGTTGAGGCCCTTGAACAGGGGACCGTCGCCATACCCCTTGGATACACCTTCCACTTCCAGGATGTTGCGATAGAGCTTTTTGTCCTGCTCGAAGCGGATGAAGGGGTTCTGGCGGCTGGAGACCTTGACGTCCTCAATCTTGATCTTGTCGATCTGCTTGAGACGGGAGGTCGCCTGACGGGACTTGGAGGCGTTGGCGCTGAAACGGGAGACGAAGGATTGCAGATCGGCGATCTGGGCCTTCTTCTTGGCGTTGTCGGCCAGTAGACGCTCGCGCGCCTGGGTGGCGGCCAGCATGTAGTCGTCGTAGTTGCCCGGGTAGACGCGCAGCTCGCCGTAGTCCAGATCCGCCATGTGGGTACAGACGGAGTTCAGGAAGTGACGGTCGTGAGAGATGATGATCATGGTGCTTTCACGTTCGTTGAGCACCTGCTCCAGCCAGCGAATGGTGTTGATGTCCAGGTTGTTGGTCGGTTCGTCCAGCAACAGGATATCGGGGTTGGAGAACAGCGCCTGTGCCAGCAGCACCCGCAGTTTCCAGCCCGGCGCCACTTCGCTCATCGGGCCGCTGTGCTGCTCAAGGGGAATGCCGACACCCAGCAGCAGCTCGCCTGCACGCGCTTCAGCGGTGTAGCCGTCATATTCGGCGACCAGACCTTCCAGCTCGGCGGCCTTCATATAGTCTTCGTCGGTGGCTTCGAGGTTGGCGTAGATGGCATCGCGCTCGGCGATGGCCGCCCACAGCTCGGTGTGACCCATCATGACCACGTCCAGTACGCGCATATCTTCGTAGGCGAACTGATCCTGACGCAGCTTACCGATGCGCTCGTTGACGTCCAGGCTCACATTACCGCCAGTGGGCTCCAGATCACCGCCGAGGATCTTCATAAAGGTGGACTTGCCACAGCCGTTGGCGCCGATAAGGCCATAGCGGTTGCCGCCGCCAAACTTGACGTTGATGTTCTCAAACAGCGGCTTGGCGCCGAACTGCATGGTGATGTTGTTGCTACTAAGCATAGTGTGTTAAAAAATTCCTTAATTATCAGCGCATTATTGCACTGGTTGAAAACTCTGGGGCGCTATTGGGGCAAATGCCCATTTTTTTGCATCGAACTCCAGATCGACTCGACCTCACTTTGACTGGCCGACTCAATCCATTTTCCATAGACCTCTTGCAACATTTTTGCAGAGTTGTGACCCATTTGTTCAGCTATGAACGCAAGGTTTCCGTGAGCGGTGATGTTCCAACTGGCATAGGTATGCCTCAGTTGATAGGCCCTACGATAACGAACCCCAGATTTCTTGATTGCTGCCTGCCATGGGGCCACCAGGAAGACACCAGAGTAAAAAGGCGGCCTGTCCGGCACAACTTTGGTTGGTCGGAATACGGGGCGCAATGTTTGGCGCACGATCATGCCACCTGGTAGGTGCATGTCAATCTCTGCGTCCATAAGTGCCCCAGTTATCTTGAATTGATCCCGTAGAGCGTTCAGCGCCGGGGGCAAAAGGTGAACCGTTCTTGTCCGGTTTGTCTTCGGGAGCTTGAACTGCATCTTTTGCTGAGTGAGGTTTCTGCGAACATGCATGAGCTTATTTTCAAAATCGATGTCACCCCAGCTCAGAGCCCTCAGCTCACCCGGGCGGATCCCTGTGTAGGCGAGAACCAGCAATATATTCTTAAACTGCTGGTTGGTTGTTACATCTAGCAGCCTTTGGAACTCCCAGTGTTCGAAAGGATCCGCGCTCTTCTCGGTGGTCAGTCTGGCAGCTGCCACACGCACGTCAAACTCTCGCTCTATTAGCTCATTTCGCGCAGCCCAACCCAACAGGTTTCCGACATGGCCAAGATAGGTTCTTACGGTTCTTGGCTTGCAGTCTGTGAACAAGTGGTTGCGCAGCCTTTCAATATGCATAGGCAGCAAGTCAGCTATTGGCATATCTCTGCCGAGAAACTCAGTCATCCTTTTGAACGCGCTGCGATATGATCGCCTTGTCGATATACCTACCGTTGGCCCTGCGCTCTCAACGAATGCGGCGGCAGCCTCAGTAAGCGTCATCCAGGTAGTTGCTCGCATGCCAAGGCGGGCCAGCGCCTTGGAGTTGGGGAAGTGCTTTGCATAGTCAAAGCTGCCAAGGGCAATCTCGTGCTTGATCGCCGCGAGCTTGTTCACCGCGAACTTGACGTTTGCCTTGGTGATGGGGATATCCAACACCTCTCTGCAACGGCGCCCCTTATAGCTGAAGCAGATCCTCAGCTTGTTGCCGTGCACTTCAACACCAGTCAGCCCGGCAACCAGAGAGGATTGGTTATCTATTGCGCTGACTCGACCCATTTGTCGTACTCCTCGACGCTGTAACGAACCTGACCATCAGGGCCATACTTCCAGATAATCCCTTCTGGCCACTCTCCCTTGAGGCGGCGCCCCTCTGCTGCCTTCTCGGTCATCCCGGTCAGGGCCTCAAATAGTTTTGGCCTTACCCATCTTGCGCACGGGTAGATGTAATTTCCTTGCATGTGGTCCTCGCGGTTAAAAGAGACTCGAGCCGGTGACGCCCGAGCTGGTTGTAGTAAAAGGTTTGAACTTGCTTGCGGGAGTTGGCCGCCTGGTCAAGGCGATACTCTCCCAGTTCGGTGGTTTTCAGGTTGTGCTGGTTGGCCAGCCTGCCGATGGCTTGGGCGCTCACCCCCAGCTCCTTACCCAGATCGGTTGCACTCCAGAGCTGGCCGGTTACCCGCGGCGCTTCGATAGGCAGGTCGAAGTGCGCCAGGATGCGGCCGATCTCGGCGAGCTTGGCCGATTGGGAAAGGGTGGGGGAGAGTACGGTATTAACCAGATCGTCCAGCAGTTGGCTGCTCTGGTCGATGAGTTGTAGCTGTTGCATTGGCGTGGCCCTCCTGTCCTTGAGGATGGGGCGCTAATTGGATTGAAGGAAGGGCCGATAAAACGCACATTTTTCTGCCCGAAACGTTGCATAGGTTTTTATTACTGGTAGCTTATGGCGCCAAGAGAATCTTTTCACTTGGCCAGTAAGGGGCTTTACAATGGATAAGACTAAAAAGTGTTTTGTTTCAAGGGGACATGGCGAGTCTGTACCTGCTGAGTTTCACCGTTGGAGCGAGACTATTATCTATGATGATGGGAATCAGCCTCACAATTTAACTGTCGCAATAGTTGAATACGAGGATGGCCAGATTGCTCAGGTAGAGCCTCCAAAGTTGAAGTTTGCTAAGTAAATGAAAATCGATGAGGCTCAATCTGGGCCTCATTTTTTGGGATTTAGATTTGTGGTTGCATCGCCTCCTTTATAGTTCGTATTCCCTTTGTGATGACTGTCATCACATAGATAGACAGGATTGCAATCTCAGCCGCCTTTTGTTTGGTCAAGCTGTCCATCCATACTTTGCAGCCGGCACAGTCTCATCAACCGGCTCACCGCACTTGCGGCAGCGGAATACGCTGGAGCCGTGCTCGCTGTAGTTCTGCGGATCCAGCCCATCCTCCAACCCCTCATCTGGATAGAATGGGCGCTTCTTGTCGGTGCGGATGGTTCGGCGCGGGCAGTCCAGCTCAACGCTGATTGGCTCGCCGCAGCTGCACTGGTCTCGCACCACGCGGCCAAAGATGCTGTCAATGGCGATCCCGGTGCGGGCGGCAATGCGCTCCTGAATACCCTTCTTGGTGATGGACACAGCCATGCGCATCATCTGGATCAGGTGCTGCTCATCCTTCGCCTCGATGCACTGGCGGATGTACCTCATTAGCTCTGGCGGCGCGTCGCCGGGGAACTCAGGCTCGGCCTGAACGTCGGAGATGCAGGCCATGGTGGAGCCCTTGACCATATTCACCAGCTCAGTGACTGTGGCGGGGTTGACGGTGGAGATGAATGCCGCATCGTGCGCAAAACAGGTAGCAGCCAGCAGACCATGATCACCGTTAACGCTGGTGTGCCCGTCCGTGCTCCATGTTGCAGGAGTAGCCTTGCCAGCCAGCTCCAGCAGCTTTTCCAAGTCAATGTTCATTTCACATCCTTCATGCTGATCGAGATCCCGACGTATGGGCACTGGGCGCGGTACACATCGCGGCCGTGCTCGCGCTCGATACTCTTGCAGCGAAAGCCGGAGCGGGACTCGGTGGAAATAGAAAGGCCAGCTGGTTGGCTGGCCTGTAGTTGGGCTATCTGGTGTAGGGCGCGCTCGAGGGCAGCCTGCTTGTTGGGGTCAGTCAGCATCGCCACCCCCTATAACCCATAAAACCGGGCTCGCAGACCTTGCCGAACGGCAGTACGGGGAGGTGGGATATCAGGGTCTTGAGCTGGGGGTTATCTGGCTGGCTGTCGATGGTGACTTTGGCGCCGGGGTTGATGCGTAGGTATCGCTCCCGGGCGTCGGCGGCCTCTTCCCGGGTCAGGCCGGGCTGGATAATGGGGGCTCTGAATCGCACGATTGCTCTCCTTCCACAAGTTCGAGGGCGGCGGCTATTTCCGGCAGCAGCTCGTCCCAAGTGGCAATGGCTCCGTTCTGGTGCCAGCCTGCTACCCCTTGGCTGTCGTTCATCACGCTCTGCACCGCATACATCGCATCAAGCAGCACATCCCGCTGCTTGGTCATAGCCTCCAGTTTCTCAACCGGTGTTAGCCCTTCGGTACGCTGCAGGGTGATGGTGAAGGGGCCAAGCTCAGACCGAGCCCCTTTCACTTCCAGATAGTTGATGGCGCCGCGTTCGGCGAAGAGGCTGGTGTAAGCGGCGATAAGGGCCTTTTCTGCCAGCTCGGGGTGACTGGCCACGAACTCGGCCAGCGTCACGCCCTCCAGCTCATCGGTAGCGTAGCCGTCCAGCAAGTTCCAGCAGGCTACTATGCGGCGGCCATTTTCCTTGCCTTCGCAGTTGGGAAAGCCTTCATCACTACGGGGCCACAGCTCACAGACGCCGTAGCCATCGGTAGAGCCGACCGACTGGCCGTTACGAAAAAGGGCCAGAAGGCCCTTGATATGTTCGGTCATGACTGTTTACCCCACTTTCGCATCTTCTGCTTCTTGGTGAGCCCAGGCTTTCTGCTGAACATCAGCGTGCTCATCAGGCTCGCCTTGCTGCTACCAACCGACATAACGCTGTCATAACCGTGTCGCACCAGCACATAAGCCTTTTTGCTTATCCCATTTCGGATCTTGATTTGGTGGTAGGCCATGCGCATGGCGGTGATGATGCTCTCGGACTGGTCGCTATCCTTCATCCGGCGAATGTAGAGTGCCCCTTTGCGGTATTTGCTCATGCTGCCTGCTCCTCTGCGGGTGCCTGGTAGTCCATCATTGTGCAGAGGTCAGTGATGGCCTTTGACAGCAGGATGAGGTTGGCCGCGTTGCACTGGCGCCAGTGGTGGGCGTAGTCATCTGCGTCATCGTCAGAGTCGTAATCCGGCATGGAGATGGCGCGCAGGCTGAAATCGCTATTCAGTTTGAAGCTCATGGGCTCGTGCCACAGCTCCAACTCCTCCACCTGATAACCAGCCTCCAGCAAGGAAACCACGTCAGAAGCGCGAGCGCCGTTGAGATCCATACCCTTGAAGGTCACCATCTCTTGCGCGGTGTCGGCAGACTTGAGCTTGACGAACTGGAGCGGGGAGAAGGGGCCGAGCGCTTCCGGGCGCTCTGCGCTATCTGTCAGGTAATCTTTCAGGCGGTTGCTGATCCCCATCTTGATGTTGTCGATGTGGATGGTCTGGGTTTTGAGCGAGCCCATGCACTTCACCAGCAGGTGCATAACCACATTGAGCGGGCGCTTGGTGGTGGTGTTGAGGTACAGCAGCTCGTTTTTCTGGTCGTACATGGCGTGGATGAGCGTGGTTTCATACTCTGCAGTGGCGGCCATCTCGACAATCAGCTGTTCCTTCATTGCCTGCTTCTGTTTGCGAGTGATCTTCTCGCACAAGCCGGAGGCAAGCAGCTCGTCAACGCGCTCTTTGAGCTTGCGGTTGACGATCTTGGCCGGGATGAGTTTGGTGTCTTGGCGCACGACGAATGCGAATCCGACGCCGGGGAGGTTGGTAACCAGCTCGCCGGTCACCTGATTGTTCTCGAACCCGGCGCAGCTGAGCTGGTTTTCAGTGAGCGGGGTGAAGGCAAGCTCGGCCAGGTGTTCGCGCATGGCGTTGATGGCGGGGAGCTTGGCGCTGTAGACACTGGCAGATTTGAGTACGGAGTGATTCATGGTCTGGGGTCCTTTTGGTTGGTTAGGTGCGGGCTTTTGCCAGCAGGTCGTGGATTTTCTTGGCGGCTGCCTCGGCTTGTGACCGGTTGCAGATGGTCCCGCCTGGCAGTACAAACTTGCCGCGCAGCTTGGGGTGGGGCATGACGACGCCCAACCCGATGACTACCGCGCCGCAGTAGGGGTTATCTGTGTCTTTCATGGGCTCCTCGACTTATCCACCGTTTCTGTGTGGCTGGCGGTGGATGGTTTGGGGGTATCAGGCTGCAGCGCTGACGGGCTCTGCTCCGGCAAGCAGCAGGGTGAGCTTGCTGACATCGCGGATCCGGCACTCGCCGCGCCAGTTGGGGGCGAAGATGAGGAGCATTGAGCCCTTGGGGTTGCCCTTCATCTCTTCGCCGGTTTCCTTGTTGATGAAGCTCACCCGACCGTTGCGCCACTTGCCGTTCTCGTCGTGGTAGCCGGTGATGTGCCGCACCTCGCTGGGGTTCAGTTCGGTGGTCATGGTTCGGGTCCTGTTGGGAAAGAGAAAGCCCCGTTGGTGGCGGGGCTTGTTGGTTGGTTAGGCGGCTCGCTTCTTATCGAGGCCAAGGCGCGCAATGTTGGTGCGATAGATTTCGTTCGCCTGGGCCTTCTGCTCTTGGTTCAGCTTGTCGCCCATTTCGGTAATGACAGACAGCGCTGAGCGCAACTCAGTAGCAGACTCGGCGATGTCGAGCTTGAACAGGGCATCTGCGAGCTGATCGGCAATCTCCGGGTCAACATCCGGCACCACAGGCTCGGACTCGCTATGCAGCTGCTCAGTGACGCTTTCCGCCTGCCCCTCGATGACAGCCCCCTTATTTGCCTCTGCCTGCTGCTGCGCCCGCTTGGCTGCGGCTCTCTCGGCAAGGTTTTCGGTGGCAGACTTGTTGCCGCCATCCGGGCCGGTCGGCGTAAAATCAGGGTTGATTTCGCGCTCTTCCAGCTCATCGACGGAGTAAACGCCGAGGATCACGTCAGGGGTGTAGAGGCGAGCCCAGCGTTTGACACCAAGATAGGCCAGCTGTTGCTTAGGATCGTCGGCCCACAGCGTCGAGTTGCGGGTGCGAGCCTGCTGCAGCAGCAGCTCAACCTCGCGCACCTGGCCGCTAGTCAATGTCGCAATGACCTTTACCCCGCAACCTTTCTCATCAGCAAAGTTCCAGTCTGGCACCCGGTAAACGGCCCCTTTCTTATCTGGATCCTTGCTCTGGACCTCTTTGAACTTGCCGATGACGCGCTCCCACGGCCCGAAAAACTCATAGTCAAAGCGCCCCTTGATGACGCCGGAGTTGACCACTACGGCGTTGACCAGTTGAGCCTCATAACCGAGCGTTCCGTTGACAAGGTGGGTTTTTTGCGCCACAGGGAAGGGGTTCATGCCCCACTGAACTGCTTGCAAGCAGATGGCAAAGCAGTCGGCCTGATTGCCGCGCAGATGTTGCGGCACGGTGGCCTTGCCGCTGGCCATCATGGCTGCCATCTTGTCGATGCTAGCCATGAAATCCATATTCATCATCAGGCTCAGCATGTTTGCCTGACCGCGCTCATTGGCCAACACCGGTGCCGCGCTCTGGGTTGCTACTGTATTTTCCATGTCGATGTTCCTTAGAAGAGGCTATCTGGGAGTTCTTCGGCCACCGGCTCATGACTGATCACGGTGGGGGTGAATGGCTCTTCGTTGTTGATGCGGTGGCGCTCCGCTGCCGCCTGGTACTGCGGCACATTGATTTCGCCCATGCCATCGTGGCCCGGGTAGTAATTAGCCTTGCGCCAGGTGACGATGTTGCGCACTGCCATATCGCGCAGCTCAAGGCCGCGGCGCCGATCCTCCTGCCCGTAGAAGTAGACGCCGACCATGATGGGCTTGTAGACGTCATGACCAAGGGGGCCGTCCTTCTCTACCGCGATAAACACGAAGCTGGCCGGGTGTCCGGTTACCGCTTCATAACCGTCGGTGTAGTGGGCGTCCTGAATGTGGTAGTTGTGGGCCGAGCCATCGCGGGCAAATGCCGCGTCGCTGGCGTTGCGCACAAATTTCAGGTCAACCAGCACATGATCCGGGCGCTTCCAGTCAGGCCGGCATTTCAGCAGCTCCCCCGTTTCTGGGTGGTTCCAGTAGATACTGGTCTCTGCCTCGCCCTCATCCAGCAGCACGGCTGCCTCCGGATGATTCAGGACAGCTTCGCGGTAGCGCAGGGCGTGGATGTATTCGTTATTGGTCACAATCACCTTGTCGCCAGCTTGCTCGCGGAACTGCTCTTTCAGCTCGTCGAGGAATTTCGCGTCAGGATTGAAGGTGCGGATCCGCTCTGCCATTTCCGCTTTGGTGCCGCTGAGGGGAAGGGGGTCCGGCAGCGTGGCAATGCGCTCTGCTCGCTCCAGCTCTTTGGCGCCAATCTTGGCGTAGTTCTCGAGCACGGCTTGATAGCTGCCCTTGCTCTTGAGTGGCTTGGTCAGCGTTTCGTTGTAGGCTTTGACGCATGCCTTGAGCGCTGTAGCTGTGCGCTTGTCATCTTCACCGATGGTCTGGAAGCTCTCTGGGAGCTGGCAGTATGCTGCCTCGGCATCGCCCACAGTGGCCCCCAGCTCGATGGGCGGAGTCAACTTGGCGTTGTACGCCTCAATGGCATCAGCCAGCTCCTGCAGCTCTGGGCGCTTCTCGAGACCGGCGTTGTACTCTTCGATGGCCGCCTTCATCTGGTCTGCACCAACAAAGGCATCTTCCGGCCATACCGGCTCGATGGCGTATTCGCTTTCGAAGTCGTCAAACTCCAACACGATCTTGTGCAGGATCTTGCCTTCACGGAACGGCACAGTTTCTTTCTGCTGGTTGCCGTCAATCTTGTAGTAGCGGTAGTGCTGGCCGGATATCAGCGCCAGATCTAGGCTGCTTTTCGATTCGCCTGCACTGCCGTGGTAAACATCGCTCGGGATGTCGCTATACATGCATGGCGCGACAGGGGTAAAGGCTTCAATCACCTGCTCGGCGATCTCGGTTTTTGCTGGTGCATTCATGGTCGGGGTCCTCGGGTGGTTAAAAACAAAAACCCCAGCACGATGGCTGGGGTTTCATAGACTCGGGCTTATGGTTTAAATCGGCTTCTTGCAATCTACCAGTGCCTTCTCTCCTTCTGACAATGGCGGGAACTTTGCCTCTATGACTTTGTGGTTGTACTTTATAGTGACATCTCCGCCAGGCAGCATTTTGGCTCTGAATTCTTTTATGCCTTCCGGTGTATATGGCCCTATCAATACCAAATCAGAGTCCGGGTAATACTGGGATGCAGCTTTCAACTTCAAACCGTTGATTGTCAGCACCTTATCTCTGATCATTTCCTTCGATTTGCGCTCCTGAACAAATGCCACCTTGCCAGGCAATGCAATCCATAAATCGCCAGATGGAGTTAGATTTATCGTTGCTACACCATCGCTATAGACATGTGGAGCTGCAACTAAGCTGCAGTCATCGTATGGCACCCAAGCCGGTGTGGCACAGTTTGCAAAAGCTGATACCGCCAACCCTGTAGCTGCCAAAAGTAGTTTCAATTTCATACCACCTACCGCTATTTGCTAAAACGGTAGATTTCCCATTGAATCTAGTTATGTCAAACGATTAACAAAGAAAACGGGACTCAGCTCAAAGCTGTCTACTCAAACGGCTTTGGGCTGGTCACTGTTGCCAGTGGCCGCCGTTCACGTTCACGCACCGCTTTCCGAATTGACGGGTTATCGGCGCATCCCTACCGGCATCGGGATTCGTGTTTGTGAGCCGGTTCCGAGTTGTTAAAGAGCGAGCTCAGCCGAATTTGGCGTGAGCGAAGCCAAAGCATCCTTGAGGTGCTTGAAAAGAGGCTTTGGCTACGGCGCTATCAGGGAAGCGCCAGACCCGGAAAATCAGATGGAATCGATGTGGTACTGCATGCGTGCGATCAGCATGGCTCTGTGGCCTTTCGGGATGCGGCCCAATCGCTCATTGGCGATGGCGCGCTTTTCTGCCAGCTTCTGGCGGCGGATATCGTCTGCGATTTCGCTGACGCGGCGGTGGAGGCGTGCTCTGCGAGCTTTGTTGCCGCTTACGTGATCAGCGATAGTGGCAATGATCTTGTCTGCGTGATGCGCGGCTCTGGAAAAAATGCTCTTGGTCATGGTACATTTACTCCTGTTGGCGAGTTGGTCCTCGCTAATTCCCACCGGGTCAACTGGTTGGGGTCCTGATTGCCGGGGTTGGTCCCTCGGCTTTCTCTGACTGGGGGTGGTACCCTAGTCCTTCAAAGCCCGCCCTGTGCGGGCTTTGTCGTTCTTGCGCGCTGGTCAGGCGCTTTTCACTTCTGCCCTGGTTAGGGGCGGGGTCCTGATTGCCGAGTGTCTAAGTTGGTCGGAGATACAGGGATCGAACCTGTGAAGCCCTCATCCCAAATGATGTGGCATACCGCTTGCCTAATCTCCGATGTTGCCGGTTACCTGATCCGGCGACAGCTGGCATCCAGTTAAAGGCTGTAGCCCTGTCGGTTTGTTGTGGTGGCCGGGTCTGACACCGGCCGAGGTCTAGGGGGCATCCCTACGAATGCCGGTTGGCGCAAAGACCTTCCCATCTTCACCACAACAGTGGATTGCACTGCTCTTGCTATCAGTCCGGGCGGTTCGACCGATCCAGTCTTGCCAAACTATCTGGCCTTCCTGTCGCTGCCTTAGGTCCGATGCCGGTATCCTGCCAATGCAATCCCAGTTGTGCGCTCACCTTCCAGCAAGCTCGGTTCGGATAAACACGCGACGCATGTTGCTACGAACTAGGCGGGATCGATGACAGGTGCCGCCTCATTACCCCTTGTCACCATCGCAAGACCTTCACCACGATTGGCCGCCTTCCACGCTGCCCCTTGCTGTTATCGGTCTTGGTTGTTCGATTGCTTTACCGAACAAGGCAAAGGTTAATATTCCCGAACACTTGCGTCAATAGAAAATGTTCGGTTTTGCGAACTATTTTTTTAGTGGGTGATGTAGCTGCCAAATGGTGGGCACAAAAAAGCCCGCGCGATGCGGGCTTGATGGAGGTTGGTACAGTTACTCTTTCGTGTTGCGGCGCAGTTCGACCATGCGGCCGAAGATAATGGCGTCCTTGATGGGCACCACTCCCAGGCGCTGATCGTCGGTTACCAGTGTAATGCCAGAGAGGCCGTCGAGCGCCTTAAGCAGCCGATCCTGCTCGCTGCTGACTATCCTCGCCAGTACCACGTCGTTATGGCGTGGCGTCCGGTCGGCCAGATCAATAACGCAGATGTCGCCGCTCTTGATGCCGGAGCCTGCAAGGTTGTCATCGTTGGCAATGATGCCGATCAGCTGTCCATCGTAATCACTGTATATGGTGTCGCGCCCGTCGAGGGTGTGCAGGGCATCTGTTGGGTGCTCTGTGAGGTCTGACATTTCCCATACCGATACTTTGCCGAGGTGCGTATCTGCTACATAGGTGCCGCTCTCTTTACCGGTATAGAGCCATAACGGGTCACAGCCGAGCGCTTTGGCAATGGAGAGCAGGCTGCTGACGCGCAGATCCTTGAGCGGGTCAGAAAACAGAACGGATATCACCGCTTTGCTCACGCCTGACTTGCGCACCAGGTCGGCCTGCTTCCAGCCGCGCTCATTGAGCATGTATTTCAGTCGATCTCTGAAAGAGGTCATGTCGCACTCGTTCGAATAAAAAAACACTTCCTCATTCTGTCCTATTTTTTGTGCGCTATGTCGATGGTTGACTTGTTCGGAAAAGCGAACCAAAATGGGTTCTGTATTACCAGTATCCATAAAAGGGACCCCGACCAATGAAGAAAGACCAAGCCATCCAGTTTTTTGGCGGCAGTAACGCCATGGCGCGCGCCGTTGGCGTGACCAAAAGCACCGTATCCGAATGGCCAGAAATCATCCCGGCCAAGTATGCCACCCGCATCCACTTCGCCTCCGGTGGCAAACTTGATTTCTGCCTTGAGGATTACCGCCCCGATCAAGCCGAAACCCAGCGGGCCGCCTGACCAACGGCCAGCTTTACCAGAGGACCAACCAAATGGGACGACCAGCACTGTCTGATCACGAAAAAATGGACGCCGTTTCCCCTCTGCGGGTGCGCGGCACTGTCGGCCACCGACAAGTGTGGCAGGAAGTCGGTGCCGAAGTCGGCATGACTGAAACCGCATTTGCCCGCACCTCGCTGCTGATGCTGCTCAATTCCATATCAAAGCATGAGCCGCAGATCCTGGCGAGAGCCGTCAAACGGGCCAATCGGAGCCTGATCGAGCAAGGCTATCCGCCGGTCACTGTCGAGGAGATTTTAAAGGGCGATGGCCTGCCAGAGCGCGGCCTGCTGACCTTCTCGCCAGAGGATGAGGCAGCATATAACGAAGAGCGCCCCAAGAAGCCGGTGCAAAAGCTCATCGGCCTGATCAATTTCGTTTTAGGGAGATAACTGCAATGACTATCAACGCAAGACCGCCACGTCCCGCCGCCGAACACGTCAGTGAGCGTGACAACATCATTCTGAAATCCGTCATTCATGAGCTGTCGCTCGAGCTGGACACCTCGCTGATCCCGACTGCGCACGCGGCCGGCACCGACAAGACAGCCGTTCGACTCTCCCGGGAGTTGATGGCCCGCAAGATTGAGCGCGCCGACCAGCAAGCCTGCGCATAACCATTACCAATAAGGCCCGCCTCACCACCGGGCTTAATCAGGACCTCAAAATGACCATGAACCCAACGGCCCCGCTGGGCCACCCCCTTTGTGCCGATCTGGATCACTGCCCGATGTGCGGCGGCGAGCTGCGCACCGGTACCGATGACCATGCCTATGAGTGCCCCGGCTGCGAGTATACGGAGCGGGAGGTAGTGGCATGAAAGCCATTATCGATGCCGCAGTTAACCCCATGGTTGAGTGGGTTACGCAGGGGTATGGCCTCTGCTGCTCGCTGTCGTGGGGAAAAGACAGTACCGCCGTGTTAGTGCTGATGCTGGAGGCCATGAAGCGAGCCAAGGAGGCAGGGGTAACTCTGCCTAAGTGCTTCGCCATCACCAGTGATACCACCATCGAGAACCCGGCGCTGGATGCGTACTTTGAGCACATGGCTGGCGAACTGGGGATGTTTTGCGCCAGAGAGGGGCTGCCAATGGAATACCATCAGGTATCCCCGCCGCTTTCAGCCACCTTCCACTATGTCACCGTAGGTCGCGGAAAACTGCCGCGCTACCCTGGTATGAGCCGGGATTGCAGCGTTGACTGGAAGATTGAGCCCATCATCAAGGCCAAGAAAGCTCTGGCCAAGGAGGCTGGACACCAGGTCATCAGTCTGGTCGGTACCCGCTTTAGCGAATCTGAGGAGCGCGAACAGCGCATGACCGAGCGAGGAGATGAGGCCGGTAAGATCCTCACCAACCCAGATGGTGACCTGTACGCTACCCCGATCGCCGATTGGGATGAGGTCGATGTCTGGACTCTGCTCCAGAAGTGCGATCAGCGTATGGGGCGCCAGCTGATTACCTCATTCAGCAAGCACTTTGACATGCTGGTGTCGCTCTACAAGGACGCGAACGGCGGATGTGTGTCTGGCATGGCGGACAAACAGCTCAACAGCTCAGCATGTGGCGCGCGGTTCGGGTGCTGGGCCTGCGTCGCTACCGGTGACCGTGATAAGTCGTTGCAGGCCATGATTGCCAATGACCGCGGAACCTATGGTTATCTGGAGCCCATTGCCAAATTACGTGACTGGCTGTTTGGCATCCGTTGGGACATGTCACGCCGTGAGTGGCTCGGGCGATCTGTTGATCAGGAGACGGGCTATATCGTCCTGCAGCCTGACTACTTCAACTTCGTCACCCGCCGCGACTTGCTGCGCTTCATGCTGACTATCGACGCAGATGAGTGCGCGTGGGCTGATGAGCATAACGACGGTTTCCCGCGGTTCCAGCTGATAAAGCCGTGGCAGCTGGTCATCATCGACTTCATTTGGTCGGTGTACCGGGACGCTCGCCACGCATTCGGCGCGCTGTATGAGTACCACAACATCATGCGTTGCGGCCGCCGCTATTACCCGCCATGCACACTGCCAACCCAGCAGGTGAAGATCCCATCCAGGCGCTGGTTCAAGCCGCCAGAGGGGATTGCTCCACCGCACGGCATTGGCGGCCTGACAGACCCTGCCAATATCTACGCCATGCAGCACGCAGGCATTGACGCGCCAACTATCACAGATCGCCTTACTGGCAAGGAGAAGCCGATCCTGTCCTTTGAGGCATCACAGGAGATGGCCATCGACAAAACGGCGGCGCTTGAGTGGCTTGAGCACTTCATCAGCAACCCTATCGCCATTGACTGCACGGGGGAGGACCCGGCAGAGGCCATCAAGTTCTATCTGCACAACCGGATCGTGACCATCAGCAAGGGACAGCCTGCCAGCCTGGACGAAATCATCCAGCGCGCGGAGTTCTGGCAGCGCCTGCAGCGCAAGCTCGGAGTAATGGATATCCAAGCCTATGCGCTTGAGCACTCCATCACTGACGACGAGCACAACGCCATCAAGGGCAATTTCCCTGTTGAGTTCCAGCTTGATCTGTTTCGGGAGTACGCAGCATGAACACCGTTATTAAATTCCCGGGGCCTAGCGCCCCTCAAACCACCCAGAAGGAGGTTCGTGTGGCTGACCTTGATGATGGGTATACCCGCACGGCGAATGAGATCCAGAAGGCCAAGTGCAAGCTGCGCATGGCAGGGAGAGAGCTCAACGTCCTTGATGCGGTGATCTACTCCACCTATGGCTGGAACAAGAAGCGCGACCGCCTCACAAACACCTATTTGGCAGACCTGTGCGACATGGATCCGTCCGATGTGAACAAGGCTCTTCTGGTGTTGGCTCGACGTCGAATTATCACTCTTGAGAAGCTCGGCCATATGAAAATTGTGGGCGTAAACAAGGTAATCAGTGAGTGGGTATACGCCAGAGAAAAGACCCAAAAGGGTATTGGTAATTTCACCAAAAAACCGGGCAATTCTACCCAAAACGATGGGTGTTTTGATATTTCAAATCGGGTGAAAACACCCAACACCCAAGACAGTCTTACCCAAGACAATATAAAAACCTCTTCGTCGAAGAACGCTGACGCGCTCCCCGACGCCGGCATTGTTGAATCGGTTTCCGCTGCTGTCGAGAAGATTCGGCCAGAGGCTGCCATCCAGACCCCGAGCGGGAAATTCTGGGGTACTCAGGATGACCTGACATGCGCTGAATACATCCACGGCAGGGTGCTGGTAGTGAACCCAACGGCCAAGGCCCCCAACTGGGCGCAGTGGGCGAACGATATCCGCCTGATGCGAACCCAGCTGGGGTACACCCACCACGATATCTGCTCGCTGTTCAAATGGGCCAACCTCGACCCGTTCTGGTCTGCCAACGTGCTGTGCCCCAAGACCCTGCGCAAGCAGTGGGACAAGCTCACCGCCAAGCGCGCTGGTGTGGTGCGCCAGCCGGTGCGTGGCGATGAGTGGGATCTGACCAAGACCATGAACGCTGACAAACTCAACCAGTTGATTCAGGAGGGGTACTGATGACCATGAAACCGTTAAGCGAGGTCCTTGCTGGAATGCCGAGCGAGTTGCCTGTCGCGCCAGTGCGCAAAGTGGCCGCCGTGGTTACCGAGCGCGACACCCTGGTCGTGAGCAAATTGCTCGAGCAGCTCAAGGTGATATTCCCTGCATGGCAACGCTCGTTCCCCACGCCGAAGATGCAGGATCAAGCCCTGCGGGAGTGGACGATTGCGCTGGTTGAGGCCAACTGCACCAGCCGTGAGCAGCTGAGCTTGGGGATGCGGGTTGCGCGATCTCAGGAGATCCCGTTCTTCCCGGGGCCAGGGATGTTTATCAAGTGGTGCGAGATCACGCCGGAGGCGATGGGGCTGCCGTCGCTGGATACCGCGCTGGTCGAGGTGCGCACCCGGCGTTACACCCATCCAGCCGTCGAGCTGGCCGCCAAAGCGACGAGCTGGGAACGCCAAACGCTCAGTCTGGATGCGTACCGCCCTGTGTTCGAGCAGGCATACGCCCAGCTGCTGCGCCGGGTCGTTGCCGGAGAGGATCTTGGGACTGAGGTGCGCAAAGGGCTGCCAACGCGTGAGCAGATCCAGCACAGCCCCGAGTATTACCAGCAAGCCGGCCAGCGTGGCGTGGAAAGCCTCAAGGCCTTGTTCAAGCGTGGAGGGATGGCCAATGTTCAATCTTGATGTGATCGCCGCGGTCAAGGCCGCGAAGTTTTGCCGGGTGGTGATCTATCCGCCCGTTCGGGGTTGGTGCGGGGAGCGGGTGCTGCTCGAGGTGGCAGACGAAATCGCCGTGCTTGGACACACAGATTGCCAGCGCGGGGCAGGGCATTGGCTGGTACTCGACACGACGCCTGAGCAAGTGGCGGAGGAGGTCAAACGGCTGAGAGGCGCGCCAGTGCTGGTGTTGAGAGGTGGTGTTGCAAATGGAGCTGTGGATAACTCTGGAAAGGAGGCGCTTGCCAACCCGTGACAATCGGTATATCGCGCCGTAACATGTTTCAGGCCGGACCTAGACCACCCGGCCGTTGACCAAAAGGACCCGACCATGACCGCAAAATCGAATACCCGAGATCTATCCGTTGCGACCCAACTGGGCCGCGTCATCGCCATCATGAGCGACGGCAAGGCCCGTACCCTGCGCGATATCGAGCGCGAGTGCTGGAGCCGCTATGGCCAAGCTGACACCCAAGCCGCCATCAGCGCCCGCCTGCGCGAAGTCTGCTGCCATGGCTGGGTGAAACACTCCAACCACCAGAACATCAACGGCAAGCAGGTTTGGCATTACCACCTGACCCCGTTCCCCGCCGCGGCAGCCGTTGCGGCTAAGGCGGTGGCAGCATGAGAATTTCACTCGCCATCGCATACGCGATCGCTGCAACATCAGCGCATGCTCCGTGGATGCGCATGCAGGATTTCACCACAGCAAGCCCATTCTGCATCCCCAACCCGCGCAATGACAGGGCCGCCAAACGCCAGCGTGCCGCCGCCAAGCGCCGCAACAAAGCCAAGCGGGGGTGAGGATGGAACTTACCCTTCTGAAAATGTCCGGCGGGGTACTTGCCCCGTCCACTCCGGCCGATGCCGAAGCCATCAAGCTGATGCCGATCGGTACCACCATCCTGGCCAAGGGCAAGGGGCGCCGCAACCTGGCGTTTCATCGCCGCTTCTTCGCCCTGCTCAACCTGACGTTCGATTACTGGGAGCCAACTGGCGGCATGGTATCGCCAGCCGAGCAGGGGATCCTGTCCCGATTCGTTCGCTACCTCGCCCAGTTCGGCGCTGGCAACGTGCTGAACAAGGCCAAGGATGAGTTTATCGACCAGCTGGCCAGCAGCCGTATCGAGCGCCACGGTCCCCAGGCTGAGAAGTCGTTTGAGGTGATGCGCAAGTGGCTCACCGTCGAGGCCGGTTATTACACCGTGGTGATACTGCCGGATGGCGGCATGCGCAAGGAGGCCAAGAGCGTCAGCTTTGCCAAGATGGATCAGGCTGAGTTCTCCGACCTGTACCGGGCTGTGTTCGGGGTCTGCTGGCGCTATGTGCTGAGCAAGCAGTTTGCCACCGAGGAGGAGGCTGAGAACGCCTGCGCCCAGCTGATGGGGTTTGCCGGATGAGATTCGAGACCAGCCCAATCCGCTCTGACGATCTGCGCGATGGTGCTCGCGGCCAGCTCTGCAAGATCCAGCTTGCCGGGGTCTGCATCGGTGGCACCGAAACCACGGTGCTGGCTCACCTGCCAAGCGCACCGCATGGAATGGCGCTCAAGGGGGATGATTTGGTGGCTGTGGAGGCGTGCTGCGCTTGCCATGACGCCATTGATGGCCGTATCGCCTACGACTGGCAGCCCGGGGAGCGCGAAGAGGTCACCTATAGCGCCCTGACCCGTCAGCTGCACAGCTGGGTGGTGCGCGGGCTTGTTAGTGTGAAGGGGGCGGCATGATCCGCCTATCCGCCATAGAGGCAGCCCGCCTGCTGGATAAACACCCGAAAGCCAAGGCCGTCGTGAACAAAGTCAAGAAGGCGCAGCAGGTGGATGCCCTGCACTGCAAGGTGCTGACCCAGCTGGTTGGCCTCCCTGACCCCGCAACCGAGCTGGTATTCCACCCCAAGCGCCGCTGGCGCCTCGACTTCGCCTGGCCCACCCGCATGATCGCCGTCGAGATCCACGGTGGCATCCACTCCGGTGGTCGCCACACTCGCGGCAAGGGGTTCGTGGAGGACCGCGCCAAGATGAACGAGGCAGCCCTGCTCGGGTGGACTGTCATCGAGGCCACGCCAGAGCACATTCAATCAGGCCAGCTGCGCGCCTGGCTGCTCACCGCTTTCAATCAGGACCAAGACCAAACGAGGACCAACCCATGAGTAATTCACTGGAAATGGCACTGCGCCTGTTCTCACCCAAAGGGGCGCTCCATGAGCCAACCTCCAGCAACTTCAACGCCCTGGGGCGGGATGACTTTATCGGAGCTCTGCAGGTGGCCGCCAAAAACAACCCGCAGGGACTCCAGTTCCTGATGGCCGATCACCTGCTCGATACTGCCGCCATCTCTGAGTTGCTTACGCATTTTGAGTGCGCGATCGGTAATGCCGAGGCCGGTGGCATGGCGCTGGCTATTCTGCTGCGCCGCCCGCTGCCTGAGCAGTTGGCTAACCTAGTGTCATCCCACCCCCATTACGACAAGGAACGCCGCCGCGCCGCCGTGGTGATGGAGAAGGCCAAGCGTGCCCACCGAGCCGGTAATGACCACGAATATCAGCGCCTGCTGGCTGAGCGTAACGGGATCTTGTCTCTCGCCCACGACCACTGTGTCGCCGAGATGCTGCAATCCGGACGTTGCCCGCACTGCAAGGGGACCGGGATCCGCCCACGAAAGGGTGACGAGTGCCACAAGTGCCACGGTACCGGGCGAGTGGTGCCGCACGCTGACATGGTGGCGCGCCGGTTCGGCCAGGAGATGCGCCAGCGCGTAGAGCGCTTGGTCGATGAGGTGATCCACCAAGCGTCAGATCTGTCCAAGATTATGGACCGGCAAGTGCGCGAAATGCGGGCGGCATAGGGAGGGAGAACATACACAATGCAAGATTGCACTTCGCTAGGTGCAAAAATTCAGGTGGCTATGGTGCATGGTATAACTCATTGAATATTAATAAGTTGTTCGTATTTTTGAACATTGGTATAGCACAGACTGTGCTATAAATTTGTTGACGGCATGGTCATGATTGGCCATTATCCAGCTAAACCTGTTGACTACCGATTCGTTAGTTAAATGGTTTTAAAAAAGGGCCCGAAGGCCCTTGGATTTAGGTAATTATATCCTCGAGATGCTTGTAAGCATCTATAGCGAGCCTGACAAGTTTGGCGACTACGTTGGCTAGTTTGAGGATTGATTCAGCTGAGTTAGCTATTGAAAGTAGCTTATCAGCTAGCTTCGAAGGCCCTGCAGTTGGTAGCTGTGGGGTCTTTGTCTTTTCGGCAGGTGCCGAGTCTTTCCGCCCCTTCGGGCGTCTTGGTAGTGCCATAGAGATCCTCTCTATTAGGTGGTTGATAAAGTCGTTCATGTAAAATCATGTTCACCTCGCTCGCTGTCTGGTGTTATTGGGGCCTTGTGGCTAATAGCTGCATTTTCCGATCATTCATCAGCAGGGACAAGGCATTATTATCAATCACTCTGTTTCGATTTATGACCCCACTGAATCCATTGCCAGAAGCTATCAGAAAGCAGGTGTCTGCGGCAAATCAGATTGCGTTTCTCACACCAAGATTACGGTCTGTTCGCACAGTATTTGTCCTGCAATCCTGAGCTCAGTGCAGTTATGGTGCCTTCAAAATGAAGCCAAGCCCTCTTGGGGGATTTCCGTACCTCCATTGACATCAATCGTGACATCACGACAAGCTAATTTCGAGTATCTCCGGGTGTGCAGCGAGGCCACACACCCGCTAAATTGAAAAATGTGCCTATGGAGGGACTCAATGGACAGCAAATGGAAGTGGCCGGCGATGAAGGTAGCAAGGTGGGGGCTGCAGCATGGTGAGTTCTTCGACCTCTACGATGTGGCCTACCGGTTGGGGATTCCACATCACGAGGCTGGCAGGGTGATGCAGTATTTGAGATCACTTCGCCATGTAGAAAAACTGGCTGAGACAAGGTCGTGCAGCCCAGAACCCGGGAAGATGTCAGCGCGCAGGATCTTCATCAAGGTGCTGGCTATTCATTCTGAGACAGCCCAAACAGAAACTATGCGGAAACGATAGGGAGTTCTTGGAGGCAAGTTGTATATCGAGGGCTGAGCTGTTCCCGCTTCATCATCCACTCCTTGGTGTCCTGACCCCGGGCTGCAAAGTAGATTTTGCCCAGTTTCCCTTGGTTGATCTTGTCGATGACCTGCATCAGCGCCTCGCTGCGCGGTGATTGCTGCTCGGCGGCGAACAGGTCGCCCTGTTGCATGCCGATGGGGGAGAAGTCGGCCAGCATGACGCCGCCTTTCTGGTAGCGCTGCTCATCGCGCCAGATGCGGGGGAGTAGTTGGGGGATCAGGGCCAGCAGTGCCCGGGTGTCATTGGTTGGCATCGCCAGTTTAGTGCTCACCTGATTACCGTAATAGGGCTCCCGGTCGCTGAACGGACTTGTGCGAATGAACAGGGTCACATGCCGGCAGCACATGCCCTCCGCCCTGAGCTTCTCGGCGGCACGTTCCATGTACCCGGCCAGGGCCTGATGCATGGGCCCCATGGTGGTGATCCGCTCACCAAAGGAGCGGGAGCAGATGATCTGCTGCTTTGCCTGAGCCAGTTGCTCCAGCTCGGCGCAGGGGATCCCCCGCAGCTCCTGTACTGTTCGCTCTACCACAACCCCATATCTCCGGCGAAGGGGCTTTGGGTCTGCTGCAACCAGCTCGGCAACAGTCTTGATTCCCTGGGCCTCCAGCTTGGCGGTAAGCCGACGGCCGATACCCCACACCTCCTCGACTGGGGTAATGGCCATCAGACGAGCGCGCCGGGCTTCATCACGTAGATCTACTATGCCTCCCGTTGCGGGCCACTTCTTTGCTGCATAATTGGCGAGCTTGGCGAGTGTCTTGGTGGGGGCGATACCTACACCGACGGTGAGTCCGGTCCACTGTTGCACCCGTTCTCGGACCTGGCGGCCATATTCCACCAGGTCGCCCGCCCATCTCTCGCTCAGTTCAATAAACGCTTCATCGATGCTGTAGACCTCCACAGCTGGCGCCATACCCTCCAGAATACTCATCACCCGTTGGCTCATGTCACCGTAGAGCGCGTAGTTGCTGGAGAACCAGACCCCGCCCATGGCCTCAAAGAACTGGCGGATCTGGAAGTAGGGAACCCCCATCTTGATGCCGAGCGCCTTGGCTTCCGCTGAGCGGGCCACCACACAGCCGTCGTTGTTGGAGAGCACGACGATGGGTCGCCCCTTCAAATCAGGCCGGAACAGCCGCTCGCAGGAGGCGTAGAAGTTGTTCACATCGACTAGGGCCACAGCGCAGCTCTTGTTCATGGCGCCGGCATCTTGTGGATGACGAAGGTAACCACACCGAAGATCTCCAAGTGCTGCCCGTCACTGAAGTTAATGGGGCGATAGGCCGGGTTCCCCGGTAGGAGGCAGACTGAGGGGCTGAGCTGGAGCTGCTTCACAGTGAACTCGCCATCTACGGCCGCAACAACCACGCTGCCATGTACTGGCTTGCTGCTGCGGTCTACAACCAGCATGTCACCATCGTGGATCCCGTGCTCCACCATGCTGTCCCCGGCAGCCCGAACGTAATAAGTCGCCGCCGGGTGCGCGATGCAGAGCTGATTCAGGTCGATGGTCTGCTCCACGTAGTCCTGGGCGGGGGACGGGAAGCCACATGCAGCGGGGGAGAGGAACAAAGGGATTTCCAACGCTGGGGCGTCAAGGTCGGGAACTGCAAACATGGTTTTTGGCTCATAATGCTGTATATAAATACAGTATAGCGATGCTCGTGACGAATATCACCGTGGAGCGATTGGCTCCGCCATTGGAAGACACATTTGTGCCACAGCCTTCCCATGGTGCAAAATCGTGGCACATACACACTAATCTTCTGGGGTCATCATGATTGAGAATGAGATCGACAAGCGCTGCACCGTGTGTGGAGAGCGAACCGCTGCAGCAACATGGATGTGTCAAGGTGAGGATATCGCGGAGATATCAGTGTGCAGGTGGTGCGCCACTAATGAATTGCCACGATTAATAGCAGATGCAGTGTTTGGAAGCATGCCTGTTGGAGTAAGAAATGGTTCATTGGGAACGCCAAGGACGCATTCAGAAGATGCATTTAAGGATGTCTCTGCAAATTTCTACAAAGCAATGTCTTATGCAGCATTGGGTGGAATGCCCAAGCCTTTGACGTTTAATTGCCTCAGGTGTAATAAGCGGCAAACTGCAGGAGACATAAGGGTTGGAGCGCCAACCAAGAAGCAATTTGTGCAGTGTATCGATTGTGGCTATGCGCACGAAGTGTCTTGGTCTATGACTGAGGATGTCACCGCAGTAGAAGACGAGTTTGTCCAATCAATGAGCGAACTACGAGCCCGAAAAGATCACGCGGAGTAAGCAAAATGTCGTTTAACTTGTGCTCCATGCCGAAAGAATAGCAGGAGAAGGTAGAGGTCGAGAAGGTCGCAGCCTATGCGGTGTGGAAGGAAAGGAACCCAGAGATCAAGATCCCAGCCGAGAGCGAGGCAGGGAACTACAAGGGGGAGATGCAGACCTACTTCCTGCAACAGGTGGAGCGGTATCGGAAGGTAAAGTAACCTATTGTGGGGCAATGCATTCGGATATATAAAATGGTCACACACCCTCGTAGGTATAGGAGGCTTTAGAGTACCCTGAATAATATCACCATGTAATAGCTAGCATAGATAACAAATAATTAAGTTATGAATGGCAAGAGATTTTATAAATATTGAAAATTAAAACAATGAAGTTGAATGCTATTGTAATTATTGGGATTGCTTGTGATATTGTGGCTGCTCGTGGTATATGAGCATTTTTGAAACTCATGCTACTGCTTAGATATATGTTTGTGGTTATATTTAATGAAGCACTAGCATCTTGCATTAAAAGAGAATATCTAACAATAGAAAGAAGTAGAGAAAAGACTATGGCTATCGAAAATAAAATAAGTCCGGCAGATATGAAAAGTTCATTTTTATCATAGAGATAAAACCATGCCGCCAATGTGGCTATCTCAACAGTTGATATATGTTGAATCATGTCCCATGTTCGCTGTTGATTGTTTATGAGGAGCTGTGCGCGAATGGAGTCATAGGTAGGGCCAAGCTTGGTTTGGTAATTATCTTCGTTATGCATTGTGCTTCTCGTTGTATTTTTATACATATCATACATGAATTACCTCGCTATCTAAAAGTTGAAATGCTCCCAACCCAGCGTTAGTATTGCTCAAAGATGGCCAGAGTCCCCGTGACTCTGGCCTTTTTCATTTCTGGCCCGCCTCGTGCGGGCTTTGTCTTTTCTGGAGGGGCGATGACGCCTGACAAGGATCCACAGAACTACAGCATGCTCGCCTATCTGGCGTTCGGCGGGCTGAGCGTATGGGGAGGGCTTGTGACCTACATACAGACCGTAAAGCGGGAAGGGAGGCAGTTCCGCTGGGCGGAGGCGGCTTTGCAGGTGGTGGTGTCTGGCTTCGCCGGGATGCTGACCATGCTGCTGAGCTGGTATATCGCCGCGCCGCTGCCGCTGTGTGGCTTTATGGCCGGTCTGGCTGGACTGATGGGGTCGAAGGCCCTGGAGCTTTACGAACGCCGGGCAACCGGCTGGATGACTGGGGGGAAAGAGTAATGGCACAGCGTTGGGTAGAAGAGGCCCGCCGACATATCGGGCTGACTGAAATCAAGGGGTCGAAGCACAACCCGGAAATCGTGGCGATGTGGAAGGCTATCAAGCGTGGCGGCATCAAAGACGACGAGACGCCGTGGTGCGCGGCATTCGTGGGCGCTTGCCTGGAGCGGGTAGGTGTTCAGTCCACCCGATTCGAGGGGGCGCGCTCTTATGCCTCCTGGGGTGAGAAGCTGGATAAGCCGGTTGCTGGCTGCGTGGTAGTGTTCAGCCGCGATGGTGGTGGCCATGTCGGTTTCGTCGTGGGGCAGGACAAGGCTGGCAATCTGCTGGTGCTGGGTGGCAATCAGGCGGACGCCGTGAACGTGAAGGCGTTCCCTCGCTCCCGGGTTACTGCATACCGCTGGCCCGCGGGTGAGCCGATGCCTGGTGGTGAGTTGCCGGTGATGGCTGCCGCTGAGTTCTCGAAGTCAGAGGCGTAGGCGAAAGCCGTGCCGATATCGCCGGGTAACCGGTAACCGCAGAGAGGAGAGTGCGATGGAGCACATCGTTGAGGTGGTCATCAACTGGATTGTCATCCTGATGGCCGTGGTAGGGGGTGCGTCCCTTGTGGTTCAGGGTCTGGCCAAGATTGCGGCCGTCACCCCGTCCACCCGGGATGATGAGATTATCGGGAAGGTAGACGCCTTCCTGGTCGGTCTCATCAAGGTGCTGGATAAGCTGGCCCTGAACCTGCCGGCTGATAAAGCCCGGAAGCAATAACATGAACAGCTTGCTCCAACTGCTCGACATTCTAACGGCCCTTCTGGGCCGTTGGCTTAAGCAGGAACGGGCAAGGGAGGTGCAGGAAAGCTATGACCAAAACCATAGTGACCCACAAGGGCGCTTTGCTGCTCGCTTCGGTGCTGCTTCTGGCCAGCTGCCAGACGACACCAAGCCAAACGGCAAACTGCCCGCCACCCACTCCCAGGCTGACATGGAGCCCCGCCAATAACGGCGGGGTTTGTCTTTCTGGGGAATCAACGGCCGACCTACTGGACTATCTCGATGCACTGGAGCGATGCGGTGGTTAATGGCGTTACCGTGACCGGGGTTATCACTCATGTGAAGGAGTATGACGGCAGTCATGCCCTGGTTGTTCTCAATACCGGCGTTTCCGTAGTGGTACCGGCAACCCATCAGCCCGTACCCGGCGACACCGTTGTCGAAGGCGAGCTATCTCTCTAAATGGCAAAGACCGACTGGGCACAGCTCAATGCAGAGTTCCTGCAGGATCACGACGCGACCGGCATCAGTGCAAAAGACTGGTGTGACAGCCGCGGCCTGAACTACAACTCGGCGCGTCGCTATTTGAAATCTCGGGGGCAATCCCCTGCACAACCTGAAAAATCTCGCGTAGCTGCGCAATCTGCGCAATCCGAAGTGCGCAAAACTGCGCAATCTGCGCAAAGTGCGCAACCCAAGGGGAATGAAGGCAAGGCCAAGAGGGGAAAGGGAAGAGGGGAAAGGTCATCCTCATCCACACAAACCCCTGACGACTCAGGCCAAAACCCGAAAAGAAAATCGGGGCGCCAGCCAGATGGCCGCTTTGGCGTGGGCAATCGTGAGTCTGTCGGCAATCCCGGCAACCCGAGCCCTGTCGCAAAGTGGAAGCCAGGCGATCGCCCCGCGCTGACCCACGGCGGTTACGCCCAGTTCCTCGATTCGCCTGAGCTGTTCGACCAGGCCGAGGAGTTGAGGCTGAGGGATGAGCTGATATTCACCCGGGCTCGCGTTATCTCTGTCACCAAGACCTTGAAGAACCTGCATCAGGATCTGGTCGATGCCACCGAGATGACCGACCGGATTGGGCTCTATGACAAGATCCTGAAAGCTGAGCAGGCCCTTGACCGCAACATCCAGCGGATTGAGTCCATCGAGCGCACCCTGAGCGCCATTCGTATCGATGAGGTGACAGGCCCCAAGATTGAGGCTGACACCAAGCGAATCAAGGCTGCCACCCGCAAGCTGACGGCCGAAGCCGATCGGCTGGAGAAGGATGGTGGTAGTGAGTCAACTCCGGTCAGCGAGATGGTCACAGAGCTGCAGGGTATGGGGACTGGGGGATTGATGAGTCGTTGAACTACAGTTATTGTGGCTATTCATGTAATCAAATGGAGCTAATGATGAACAACGAAGTGGCTGATGTTATTGAAGTTAAAGATAGTCATGAGCAGACTGAAACACCTGCTCAATTAGTTGAAAGTAATGACATAGATTGGCACTTAGCTAATTTAGTTGCTCTTACAAATGATCATCCCGGTGTCAGCATTGGCGTTACATTGACTGTTAATGGTGCGTTGGTTTCGGGTTTGCTAATTTCGGGAAAAGAGTATTTCGATTCATTGTCTGAGGAGATTGGAAAGGATAGTGGAAATTCACTTTCAATGGGGATTTCCGAAGGGATGAAGAATATTTCAGAAACTTTGTATAGTTCAAGTTCTAAGCCAAGGCCAGTCAATACTGTATATATTCATCTTAAAGATGCTCGGCATTATATCGGTGGCTCTGCTATTCCACAGAAGGGGGCATACTGGCGCGGAAAGCTGTGTGATGTGTCTGGATTTACATTTGGATCACTGAGTCAGGATTAAATAAGTAGATATTTCAGTAAGTAAACCAACCCGCTTCGGCGGGTTTTTTATTGCCCAGAGATCCCCCATGACCGAATTCGATATCTCCGCCATGAGTGAGCAGGAGCAGATGGCCTACATCCGCGCAAAGCTCAGCGATAAGTGGTGGCGGATGAACAACCTCTACATGATCGAGAACGAGCAGGGCGAACTGGTGCGCTTCCGGCTGCGTCCGGCGCAGGAGCTGCTGTTTCGAACCATGTGGTGGCTGAACATCATCCTCAAGGCGCGTCAGCTCGGGTTCTCCACGGCTATCGATATCTACCTGCTCGATGAGGCGCTGTTCAACAAGAACATCAAGTGCGGGATTATCGCCCAGGATCTGACGGCGGCAGGGGAAATCTACCGCACCAAGATTGAAGTACCGTTCGATAACCTGCCCGGCTGGCTCAAGGCCCAGTTCAAGGTGGTTACTCGGCGCGGCGGGGCCAATGGCGGTCATATCCTGTTCCGGCACGGCTCCAGCATTCAGGTGGCCACCTCTTTCCGCTCTGGTACCGTCCAGCGCCTGCATGTGTCAGAGCACGGCAAGATCTGCGCCAAGTACCCGGAGAAGGCCAAGGAGGTGCGTACCGGTACCCTGCAGGCTATCCACCCGGGCGCCGTGGCTTTTATTGAGTCTACTGCCGAAGGTGTGGGAGGCGACTTCCACGCCATGAGCATGAAGTCCCTCGAGCTGGCCAGGGCGTCCGGTGAGCTCAGTAAGCTGGATTGGAAGTTCCACTTCTTCGCCTGGTGGCAAGATCCCAAGTATCGCGCCGACGTTCCGGCGTCTGGCGTGGTGGCCAGCAAGGCGCAGCTTGACTACTTTGCTGCGGTTGAGAAAGCCATGGGCTGCACCATCAGCGACGAGCAGCGTCAGTGGTACGTGCTGAAAGAGTCCACCTTGGGCGCAGAGATGAAGCAGGAGTTCCCAAGCACACCGCTGGAAGCGTTCCTGACCTCTGGCCGTAGGGTGTTCGACCCCATCGCCACCATGGAGGCAGAGGGCGACTGCATGCCGCCTCTCATTGTCTATGACATGGACCCCGTTACCGGCAATCGCGAGAAGGCCCGCAAGCCGGACAAACTGGACGAGCAGGGCCAGCGCTCCCTCGAAAACATGCTGCTGGTGTGGGAGTTACCCGATCCCGATGAGGATTACGCCATTGGCGCCGACGTGGCGGAGGGGCTGGAGCACGGCGACCGCTCCAGCGTTGATGTGATCGCCAAGAGTGACGGGCGTCAGGTGGCCCACTGGTTCGGCCATCTCGATCCCGGTCTCTTTGCCCAGCTGCTGGCTCACGTCGGCAAGTTCTACGGCACCGCAGAGCATGGCCCTGCCTATATCGGCCCTGAGCGTAACAACCACGGCCACGCCGTCCTGCTCAAGCTGCGCGAGCTCTACCCTACCCGCCGCATCTACACCCAGGAGTATATCGACCGGGATCGGGATGATGAGACCCAGCGCCTCGGCTGGCTGACCACCCGCCAATCCAAGCCGATCTTGGTGGATGGTCTCAAGGCCCTGCTGCGTGCCGGTCAGGCCGGGATCCGCTGGATAGGCACCATTTCCGAAGCAACCACCTACGTCTACGACAAATCCGGCAGCATGAACGCCCAGGAAGGCTGCTACGACGACCAACTGATGAGCTACATGATTGCCCAAGAGATGCGAGCCCGCATGCCTGCCCGCATCGTCAAACCCGAATCCACCCGTAAACCCAAGCATTGGATGGCCAACTGATGATCAACTCACAACCCAAAGCCCCCGAGAAGGGCGGCCTCGATACGCAGAAGCTGCTCGCGCTGATGAGCGATATCAATGGCCAGCCAGACTGGCGAAGCCTTGCCAATCGCTCCTGTGCCTACTACGACGGCGACCAGCTGCCGCCCGAGGTGGTCAAGGTGCTCAAGGAGCGGGGCCAGCCCATCACCATCCATAACCTGATCGCCCCGACTATTGACGGCGTGTTGGGGATGGAGGCCAAGAGCCGCACCGATCTGATGGTTGTCGCTGATGACCACGACGACGAGCTCGAGCAACTGGCCGAGGCCGTCAACGCCGAATATTCCGACATGTGCCGCTTGGGCGGGCTGGATCGCGCCCGGGGCGAGGCATATGGCGGCCAGATCAAGACAGGATTGGGCTGGGTGGAGGTAAGCCGCCGTGGTGACCCGTTCGGCCCGCGCTACAAGTTCAGCAGCGTCCACCGTGACGAGGTGTATTGGGATTGGCACAGCCGTGAGCCAGATTTGAGCGACTGCCGTTGGCTGATGCGCCGCCGTTGGGTTGATCTGGATGAGGCCAAGACCATGTTCCCGAGCAAGGCGGAGGCGCTGGAGTGGGGCGTCAACGATTGGGCCGGTATGGTCAGCCTGACCGCCATAGAGGGGCTGGATCCCAGTCTTGTCAGCGCCTATGACGAATGGAGCCAGTTCAGCGGCAAGGAGATTGAGTGGTGCAGCCGGGAGCGGGATCGCGTCCTGTTGCAGGTGGTCTACTACCGCACCTACACCATGCGTCAGGTGTTGATGCTCGACTCTGGCCGGGCGCTGGAGTTTGACAAGAGCAACCAGCTGCACCGCGCCGCCATTGCCAGCGGTCGCGCCAGGCTGGAGCGCTGTCCGGTAGCCGTGATCCGCGAATCATGGTTCGTCGGCCCCCATCATCTGGTCGATCGCCCCTGCACCGCCCCGCACAACATGTATCCGCTGGTGCCGTTCTGGGGGTACCGCAAGGACCGCACCGGCGAGCCGTATGGCCTGATTGCCCGCGCCATGCCAGCACAGGATGAGGTTAACCTGCGCCGTATCAAGCTCACCTTCTTGCTGCAGGCCAAGCGCGTCATCATGGATAAGGACGCCACCAACATGAGCCGGGATCAGGTGCTGGAGCAGGTAGAGCGCCCGGATGGCTATATCGAGCTAAACCCTGACCGCGCCAACAAGACCAGTGTGAGTGACGCCTTCAAGGTGGAGCAGGATTTCAACGTGGCGGCCCAGCAGTTCCAGGTGATGCAGGACTCGGTGAAGCTGATCCAGGACACCATGGGCGTCTACGCAGCATTCCTGGGGCAGGGCTCGACCGGCCAATCTGGTGTTGCCATCAGCAATCTGGTGGAGCAGGGCGCGACCACCCTGTCGGAGATCAACGACAATTACCGGATGGGCTGCCAGCAGGTGGGGCAGCTGGCACTGGCTTATCTGCTGGAGGATATGGCCAGCAAGCGCAACTACAAGGTGACCGTCAACCGCGACGACCCGCGCCGCCGCAAGGCTGTGGTGATTAACGTGGAGCAGGAAGGGGGCAAGCTGACCAACGATGTGACCCGGCTGCGAGCCCATATTGCCCTGGCGCCCATCCAGCAGACCGCAGCTTACAAGCAGCAACTGGCCGAGCGGATGACGCAAGCCATGTCCCAGCTGCCGCCAGAGGCAGCCGCTGCCTGCTTCGATTTGGTGCTTGAGATGATGGATGTGCCGCGCAAGGACGAGTTTGCCGAGCGAGTGCGCAACGCCCTGAACATTCCTAAAACGCCGGATGAGATGACAGACGAGGAGCGCGCCGCCGCAGAGCAACAGGCCCAGCTGGCCCAGATGCAGCAGGAAATGACCATGCGCGAGATGCAGGCCAAGCTGGCAGAACTGGAAGGCAAGGCCGCCAAGTGGCAGGCGGAAGCTCAGCGCATAGCCAAGCTGACCGACTCTATCCGCTTCGAGGACGCCCTCAAGCAGGCCCAGACCGGCAAGACGCTGCAGGAAATGGAGCAGTTGGCCGCCCAGCAGCAGGCGATGCAGACCGAGCAGGCAGCCCTGCAGGCCCAGCTGTTGGACACCATTCAGCAGCAGATAGACGCGATCGCGCTCTGATAGTTGCTTTCCTAATCGCCCAGCGTTAGGATTTCTCCATCATGGCCCAGTCTTTCGAGATTGGGCCTTTTCATTTCCAGACCCGGCCATAGCGCCGGGTTTTTTATTTGGAGCAGGCCATGACCGACAGTGTTGAGTTGAAAGGTGTACTCGAGGCAGCCCTCAGCGAAGATGGCGGCATTATCCTCATCCGTAACGCGATGGCCGAGTACCAGTCGCACAAGAAGGTTCATGCTGCGGTAATCTCAGAGGTTCACCCCTGCGACGAGCATGGCAACTTCATGATCGACATCACCAACCCGCTCTATGACGGCATCACCATCCCCTACATGGTCACCCCGGATATGGTTGCCCGCTTCACCCCTGGCGTTGGTGACTACATCGTGCTGTATGAGAACGACTATGTGTCATTCAGCCCGAAGGATGTGTTTGAGGGCGGATACCTCATGATCGAGTTGCCGTCCGTGTGCGCCAGTGAAGAAGATGCCGAGATGGAGCGCGAGATCCAGACCCTCGGGCTGACAGCGCCGCGCGTGACCCCTGACCAGATCGAGGCGCTGATGCGTGGCGTTCGCTATGAGGTGCAGGTTGTTCCCGGCACCACCACCACGCTGGCCACCGCCATTGCTGCCAACGGCTTTACCATTGCCATCGGCATGACCGCCTGCGCCGACCCGGACAACTTCAATGCAGAGCTTGGCGCCAAGTACGCCATCAAGGATGCCGAAGCCAAAGCCCGCCAAGAGCTGTGGAAGCTGGAAGGCTGGCGGCTCAAGTGTCAACTGACGAAATGTGATGACGTTATGATGTGGTGTGAAGCCTTGAATCCCTAGCGATAGACGACAGCAGCCCTTGCCCGCCTTGTGCGGGCTTTTTTATGCCCAGCCCCAGCCGGGGAGCGCTTTCACCGAGAGCCTTCCCCCGCTTGGGCAGCGATACCACCCACTGAAAACCCACGAGGACGACCATGAGCAAAACCATCGATAACCTGACCGGAACTGAAAGCCTGGACGAACTGGAAGCCATGCTGGCCGAGATTGAGCAAGCGCCCGATGTCGAGCTGGACAATGGCACTGACACCAAGCAAACGGACGTAGAACCCGCGCCGTCGGCGGGCGAGGTGGCAGCCGGTAACGAACAAGCCGCAGCCAATCAGGTTGAGGAACAGGCCAGCGCACCTGAAAAGGTCGTTATGGCCAAGAACGGTCAACACACTATCCCGTATGAAGTGCTGGAGCAGGCGCGCAATGAAGCCAAGCAGTTGCGTGAGCAGCTGGCTCAGTCGCAGCAGGCACAGGCTGAGCGGGATAAGTTGCAGGCGCTGCTGGAGAAGAACGGGATCGACCCATCGGTTGACCCTGACGACATCAGCCAGGAAGAGCTGGAGCAACTGGCGCAGGACTACCCGGATCTCGGCAAGCCCATCGCTGCCATTGCCCGCAAACTCCAAAAGCTGGAGCCGCAAGCCGCGCCGCAACAGGTTCAGCCATTCGCCAACCCGGTACGGGCCGCACTGCAGGCGGTACCTGACCTGGCCGCATGGCGTGACGGCGACCAAGACCGCTTCGAGATGGCCCTCACTATCGATGACAAGTTGCAGGCCGATCCCGCGTGGAGCAACAAGCCGCTGGCGGAGCGATTCGCAGAAGTGGCTCGCCGCACCAAGCTGGCCTTTGGTGACGAGGTTGAAGCGCCTCCCGCCAAGGCACCCGGCAAGGCGGCAGAGAAACCCGCTGATCACATCCCGTCCAGCCCATCAGAACTCGGCCAAACCCATCACGCACCGGCAACGGGTGTCGAGCGCTATGGTGCCATGTCTCAAGCCGATCTAATCGGCGAGATGGGCAACATGACAGAGGCCCAGATCGAGGCGCTGCTGGCGCAGTCCGGGTTCTAACCAACAACCCCGTTTACATCAACCAACCCCGGCCACTGTGTCGGGGTTTTTGTTTTCATGTAGGAGAGGATCATGACCCAAGTCACCTCGGCGCAAGCCAACAAGATTTTGCAGGCCGCCCTGTTTACCGCGGCCAACCGTTCCCACTCGCTGGTGAACATGCTGACCGATGAGGCCCCCAAGGGCGTCAAGGTCAACGGCGGCAAGCAGACCAGTGCAGGCGCACCGGTGGTTCGCATCACCGATCTGTCCAAGCAAGCTGGCGACTCCGTTGATATGCAGCTGTTTCATCAGCTCTCTGGCCGCCCGACCATGGGTGACCAGAATATTGATGGTCGCCTGGAAAGCCTCTCTTTTGCAGACTTCTCGCTCAAGGTCAACCAGACCCGTCACGGTGTGGATGCTGGCGGCAAGATGAGTCAGTCTCGCACCCGGCACGACCTGATCAAGACCGCTCGAGCGCTGCTTGGTGATGGTTACTACGGCCGACTGGTTGATCAGCGCGGCTTTGCCCAGCTGGCCGGCGCCCGCGGCGATTACTACGCGACCGATATCATTCTGCCGCTGGCGGATGACCCGGAATTTGCCGACATCATGATCAACCCGCTGACTGCGCCCACCTACGAGCGCCACTTCTTCGGCGGTGATGCGACCAGCTTCGAAGCCATCGACGCGGCTGATCGCTTCAATCTTGGCTGTGTGGACAACATGTCGCTGTTCCTGTCCGAGATGGCCAACCCCATCCAGCCGATCCGCATGGTGGCGGATCCGTCTGGTGGTGAGCCGCTCTACGTGCTCTATGTCACCCCGCGCCAGTGGCACGACTTCTACACCTCCAGCTCCGGCAAGGACTGGCAAGCAATGCTGGCGTCCGCGATGGAGCGCAGCAAGGGCTGGAGTCACCCCATCTTCCGCGGTGAAGGTGCGATGTGGCGTGGCATCCTGGTCAAGCCCTACAAGGGCATGCCGATCCGTTTCAACCAGGGCAGCACCGTCAAGGTGTGCGCCGCCAACTCCGCGACCGGCTCGGAAGTGGACAAGGTTGCCGGCACCACCATCGACCGCGCCGTGCTGCTGGGCGGTCAGGCGCTGGCCAACGCCTTCGGCTCCGGCGAGCAGGGTTCTCAATTCGGCATGCACGAAGAGAAAACCAACCACGGCAACAACACCGAGATCTCCATCAGCTGGGTATCCGGCCTGCAGAAGATCCGCTTCAAGCAGCGCAACGGCAACATTCAGGACCATGGCTGTATGGTGCTGGATACCGCCGTCAGCGCCGTCGCGCGCTAACCCACCACCCGAGCGAGGGGGTTGATGCCCCCTCCTGTTGATATCTGATCTGATAAGGAGCCATATCATGGCCAAAACTACCCTGCTCGCCCGAGCGTACCGCTGGTTTATTGGTTCGTTCGGCAACCTCTCTATCTCTCCGACCCTGGTGGCCAAGCTGGCGGCGGTGCCGTCCGGCGACGTCATCGCCTTTGGTGACAAGGTGGAGCCCAACCTGAAAGTGGTCGGCGCCACCCTCATCAGCGGCGCGCTGGGGGCCAGCACCACGCTGACCGTCAAGATTGGCGATACCACCATCATCAACGCCGAGGGCACGGCAACGGCGGTATCCAAGTATTTCCCGGTGGACGATCTGAGAACGCTGCCCGACCAGGAGATCACCCTCACCGTCGGCGGCGCTGCGGCAACGGGCACGGTCAAGCTCAAGCTGCACTATGAGGTGATCGGCAACCTGTAAGGCTGCCAGTCACGCCATGCCCGGCCCAGTGCCGGGCTTTTTCATTTCTGGATTGGAGATATTGCCGTGAGCGACAAAATTGCCGTGGTTTATATCGGCGACAAGCCGAGCAAGAAAGACACCGTGACCGGATCCCGCCTAGTGTTCCCGCGCCATACGCCCGTTGATGTGGAGAGCCACATCGCCATGCAGCTGCTGGAGTTCCCCACCGTCTGGGTCAGCAAAGAAGCGCTGGCCGGCACGCTGGAGCGGCAGGAGACTATCGCACGAATGGAAGCGGAAGAGCAGGAGCGCCTTGCTGCCGAAGCTGCCCGCCTGGCCGAAGAGCAGAGCATGGTGGTCGGTGATATCGATCTGGCCAAGCTCACCTCTGCCCAGCTGGCGACCCTGATCGAAGGTGAAGATCTGGGTATCGAGCAGAAGGGGCCGCAGGAGAAGGTGGACGACTTCCGCGTTCGCGTGCGTGACGCCCTGAAAGCCAAGCAGGCCGCCAAGGCGGAGGGCTAAGCATGCAAATGGTACCCCGCGAGCAGTTCCTGCCTACCGTCAGGCTGCACATCACAGGTCCGCTCGAGATGCTGCTGGAAGAGGCCGTGACCGAGGCGGCAATCACTTTCTGCCGTGAATCCGAGCTGATCACCCTCGATCGCCTGCTGCCAAGCGCGGCGGCTGGCAGCCTGGAGGTGGTGTGCAATGTGGGCGGGGTTACCTCCTGCAATGTGTTGCACCTCACCGGGGCCGATGGCGTGCTGCTGGACTCTGGTCGCGACTACTTCGCCATGTCGGCCAATGAGCTGAGCATCCTGACCGATCTAAGCAATGTGCGGATCTGGTACGTGGCAGCCCCGGTAAAAGGCGCCAAGGAGCTGCCGGCACAGCTCTACACCGACCATGCCGAGGCCATCGCCCATGGTGTGGCTGCGCTGCTCTATGCCCAACCGGATCGCCCCTGGTCTGACCCCAAACGGGCCAACTTCCATCGCGCCGAGTTTGTCGAGGGGTGGCGTCGTGCCGGCCGGTTCCGCAAACAGCACAGCGCCCCAACCCAAGTCGAATACTACAACCCGCCCCGCAAACACAGCTTTTTCTAAGGAGTCGCCATGGCTACCGTGCCTATTTCAACCATCATCAAGCGGGTTAATACCCTGCTTGTCGATCCGACATTTACCCGCTGGCCCAAGCAGGAGCTGCTGGACTACTACAACGACGCCACAAAGGCGATCGTGCTGGTTCGCCCTGACGCTCACACCAAGAACGTTGAGTTTATCTGCGCGGCCGGCACCAAGCAGGCGCTGCCATCCGACGCCCTGCGGCTGATTGAGGTGCTGCGCAACGCCAACGGCAAGGTGATCCGCTTTGTGCCGCGCAAGGCGCTGGATGACAGCTATCCAGATTGGCACTCCGGCAAGACGGCGACATCCGTTGATAACTACTGCTACGAAGATCGAGACCCCAAGACCTTCTATCTGCACCCTGGCCCGGCCGCCGCGGTCAAGGTGGATGTGATCTACTCGGTCGCCCCGCAATCCAAGCAGCTGGCTGATGTAGAGAACGCCAGCACCCCAGCTATGGCCGATCTGGATGATATCTACATCAACCCCATCATCGACTTCATGCTCTATCGTTGCTTCTCCAAGGATGCCGAGTACGCCGCCAACAGCAACCGAGCGGCAGGTCACTACAACGCATTCCTGCAGCAGCTTGGTGAGAAAACCCAGGCTGACGCCAACATGGAAGCCCGCCAGCAGGCTGGCTTTAACCGGGTAACAGGGCAGTAAGGGGCGCATAGATGGCTGGAGTGTGGAAGCGTGACGGCACTGTAGCCGTCACAAACGGCAGCAAGAAGGTGACCGGCACAGGTACCACATTTGCTGATGCCAAGAACGGGGTGGCCAAGGGCCACCTTTTTTGTATGACCACCGGCACTACGGTTGACCTCTATGAAGTCGATTACGTGGTGTCAAACACCGAGCTGCATCTCGTGCAGGCGTTCCGTGGCACCACTGGCACCGGCAAGGCTTACGAGATTATCACCACCTTCTCTGACTCCATCCCGGAGTTTGCCCGCAAGCTGAACGCATCACTGTCCTACTACCAGAGCCAGTCGGATATGGTTCAGCAGTTGTTTACCAGCGACGCGGCAGAGATCACGGTAACCGCCCCGGACGGCACGACTCACAAGCTAATCCCTTGGAAGCGAGTAACCAGCGAAGGGGAGGGGCAAGCGGCCCGCGCAAAGGCCGAGGCGGACAAGGCAGCGGCTTCCGCAGCACTTGCCACCGATGTTGTTCGTGACTCGGCCATGCCGCTGCCGGATGTGTGGTCGCCGCTTGTCGATAGCCTGCGATTGGTTACCGGAAAGGGTAAGGAAATCAAGGTTGGTGAGGACGTTGTGGCCCGCCGCTGGGAGTTTGAACGACTGAGCGCCGCGACTGAGCGTCAGAAGGATGGCAAGTTGCGCCTGGTGCCAGCCGGTGAGCCACGTTACGAGGGGGGCGCGCTGGTCAAGGAGCGTGGATCGACAAACCTTTATTTTCCCCATAACGGTTCTACCAGTACCGCCACAAGAGGGACGGTGGAGACCACGGCGGGTTCTGGTTTGCTCGGCGAGACCGTAACAACAAAATTCCGTGAGAACACGGAGCTAGGCGGGCATTACCTGAACCTGACAAGCGTCTCAGGGTTTACAGTTGGCGATGATGTATCAATTACCGTGGAGCTTATCCCTTTACGGGTCGGAATGGACCGAATCCGTCTTGGGTCGAACGATATGGCCACCACCGGCACATCCGTTGATATCACTGCGGACCAACTTGGCAAACCGTTGCAGATTACCCACCGCTCAACAATGACGGCTAGTTCTCTGCGGGCTTTTGTATGGCCAAACGTGGGAGGCTCGTCCTCATGGCAGGGTGATGGCAGCCTGGATTTTGAGATCCTCTCCGTTCAAGTGGAGAAAGGCTCTCCGACATCTCTTATCCCGACAACCACGGCGGCTGCAACCCGAGCCGCTGAATCTGTATGGCTGCCGGGACCGGCAAACTCGCCTGGGTACGGCAAGAGTCGAACCTATGCGTTTGAGTTCGAGTTGATTAGTCCTAGTACGAGTGGATATATAACTTTTATCTGTGACGGCGCTTACCCGACGCGCACCTTTTTAGGGATATGGAGTGATGGCCAATTACAGGTAAGTAACGACTATGTTAAGGCATACGCTACTCAGTACACCTTGAAAAAGAGAAATGTTATCTCCGCCTCGTTCGATTACGACGGCGGCTACGTCATGTTCAGCCTTAATGGTGGGCCGATCGTGAAGTCCTCCGTCCCTTGTGCCATCAAGCCGGGTCTAGCAGAAGTTCCCTATGAGCGACTTGAAATTGGAACATTAGGGAACGGAGGCCATCAGTGTAGCGTCCGAATCCGCAACTTCAGGCAGTGGAATCGCCCATCGTCTGAGGCGCAACTCAGGGCCATCAAATGACCCGTCACTACTGCACGGGGCTTGGCCCCGTCTCTCCTGGTACTAACCGCTGCTGCCAGCAGCATGACCATGACTATGGCGCCAAAGGCACGGTATCCCGCGCCGAGGCTGACTGGCGCCTGCGCCAGTGCATGATAGCCCAGGGTAAGCCGGTATTGGCTTGGCTGTTCTGGGCCGCCTGCCGCATTGGCGGCTGGTATTTCTGGAAGGATAAAACCCATGGAACTGATTGATCTGTATCTCAAGGCGGGCAGCAAGTCTGCCATGACAACCGCCCTCAAGGCCGCAGGGTTCACCCAAGACAGCGAGAGCGGAACCTTGTATCGCCAGGGCTCTGACATCAGCGTGATTGGCACTATTTACCAGCCGACAGGTGAAACCACCATCGTTGATGGAGAGTCAGTGCCAGTGATGGCCGCCGTTCCTGGCTACCACGTCAATGTGCGAACCACCTCCCCCGAGGTGGCCGCTGCCCTCGATGCACTGCGTACATACCCAGAGACGCCTGTGCGAAAGTGGGCGTAATCTGGCTGCTTGCCTACTGGCGCTGTCAGCGTTAGGATTTACCCATCATGGCCCGCTCTATTCTGAGTGGGCCTTTTTGTTTCCTGCCCGCCGAGAATTCCATGTCAGCCATTGATATCGTCACAATGCGAGGTGTAACGCCGCGCGTTGAACCTCACCTTTTGTCTGATGAAGTGGCCGTGGTGGCCAGAGACTGTCATTTCGACCACGGCGTTATCTCTCCCATTGAGGAGGATGTGAGTGCAGGTGTTGCTCTTCCAATCACCCCAAAGACCCTGTTTCGCTATGGCGAGCACTGGTTTGCATGGAACAAGGTGGTTGAGGCCATGCGTTCACCCATCGCTCAGGATGAATACCGGCGCGTTTACTACACAGATGGAGAGTACCCCAAGGTTACCCATGCCCAGATTGCCACTGGTGGCAGCAATAAGCCTACAGCTTGGTACCGGCTGGGGGTGCCTGCTCCTGGTGTTCCTGTTGGTGTCAGCGCCATCACGCCGCCAGAGGGCGGCAAGGATGACGACATCACCGATGACGAAACACGCTACTACGTTGACACCTATGTCACCGCTATGGGCGAGGAGGGGCCGCCCGGGCCAGCCAGCGGCAAGGTGTCCATCACTATCCCTGAATCAACGGTGACGCTGGCGCTGTCTCCTCCACAGTCGCAGGATAACAACATCACCAAGCGCCGGATCTATCGGTCTGTCTCAGGTGGCGGCCTGGCTGATTACCTGCTGGTCGCAGAGCTGCCCATTGCGCAAGCCTCGTTTGTTGATGGCCTTGCCGATGGTGAGCTTGGCCCTGTGCTGGAGACCTACGATTACGCGCCGCCCCCTGCTGCCCTGCGCGGCCTGTGCCAGATGGCCAACGGTATGTGTGCTGGCTTTGCTGGCAACTCGCTCTATCTGTGCGAACCCTATCTGCCCTATGCCTGGCCGGAGAAATACCGGCTCACCACAGAGCACGATATCGTGGCGATCGCTGCCATTGATACTGCACTGGTGATCGGCACCAAGGGTTACCCCTATCTGGCTCAAGGCGTGAGCTCTTCCTCTGTAACAAACCAGAAGCTCAGCCACCTGCCGCAAGCCTGTATCAGTGCGCGCTCAATGGTGGCGATGGATGGTGTCGTGCTCTATGCGTCCCCTGACGGCCTTGTCGGCATTGGCGCCAGCGGTGGGCAGGTGGTGACCGAGCAGGTTATCACCCGCAAGCAGTGGCAAGCCATGAAGCCTGAAACCCTGCGCGCATGGCATCACGAAGGCAAGTACATCGGCATGACCGATACCCACGCCTTTATCTTTGATCCCAAGTCTGGCGACCTGCGTGAGCTGACAAATCGCTGGGATGCGGCTGTTTCGGACATGGAGAGCGATAGCCTGTTTGTGGCTAAGGGGCGAGATCTGCATATCTGGCGCGGCGGAGAGGCTGGCAACGGCCAGTTCGTCTGGCGCTCGAAGTTGTTTATGAATGTCAGTGGCACGGCTTATGGCTGCTGCCGGATCCTGTCGTCAGATATCACTCAGATCGGGGTCAGGCTGTTCGTGGATAACCAGCAGGTAATGGAGCTATCACCCGGCAATCTGACTGTGAGCGCGTTCAGGTTACCCCCTGTGCGCGGCCGTTGGTGGCAAATCGAGGTATTCGGTACCGCCACTGTACGGCGTATTACCCTGGCTGGCTCAATGGCGGAGTTGATGTAATGGCAAAAGCAGCATATCGGGCCGGGCGAGATCAGGCCGCCACCGCCGAAAACGTCGAGCTGCTTACAGGGCAGCGCGGCAATAAGTTGGACAAGGCTATCACGCTGCGCGAGCTGACCGCGCTGGGCCTGGCGACCCTGCGCCCTGGTGCTGGCGGCTCGTTCACTCCCGGCAAGAACCCGGACCTATTCCCCACTGGCACCTATGACAAACCTCACGCACCGGTCAATGTGCAGGCTAATGGCGCGTTTCATACCGTAGTTATCGACTGGGATGGGCCTAACTACCGTGGTCATGCTCACGCCGAGGTATGGCGAGCAGAGACAGACAGCCTGCCGGCTGCCACGCTGGTCGGTACTACATCGGCCAATGTGCTCTCTGATGCCATCGGCAAAGGGGCCACCTTTTACTACTGGGTTCGTTTCGTTAATGGCAAGGATGACGCTGGCCCATTTAACGCCAACGGCGTGAAGGCAGAGACCAGCCGCGACGTGCAGGACATCCTTGATGAGCTGCAGGGGCAGATTGATGAGAGCCATCTGGCAAAGGAACTGCTAGACCCCATCAAAAAAGTGCCACAACTATCCATGGATGTGGAGGCGATCAAGCCAAAGCTGGAGGAGGTGGATGTCTCCATCGGCTCAATCCAGAACAAGATCCCCAGCCTCGAGGGGGAGCTGGCGTCGCTGAACAAGAAGCAGCAGGACAGCGAGGCGCTGCTCAAGGACGCACAGGACCAGCTTGGCAATGCCAGTATCGATATCGGGCTGGTGCAGGACCGCCTGAATGACAAGATCGACAAGTACAAGGGAGACTTTGACAGCTTCCGGGATGCGGTGTTCGAAGTTGATCCTGAGAATGGCAACATCACAATGGATGCGGTTAACGCAGTCCGTGAAGAGCTGCGCACCTCCATCACAGAGGTACACCAGTCGCTTGATGCCGTATCAGGGCAGATCACCAGCAAGGCTGATAACGTCACAGTTGATAGCCAAGGGCAGCGCATCACCGAGGCCGAGCAGCGTATCAATGGTCTAGATGCCAGCCTGAGCCAGACTGTGACCAAGGGTGAGTTCACGGAGGAGCAGAAGAAGGTTACCCAGATTGGGCAGGAGCTGAATGCCACCAAGGGGGAGTTGGCCCAGAAGGCGACGCAACAAGAAGTTGACGAGCAGGGTGAGCGGCTGGCCAACGCTGAAAGCAAGCTGACGGTACAAACCGATGAGCTATCTAGCCAGGCGCAGCGAATCGATGGGCTGCAGGCCACCGTGAACCGAGGCGATGAAGCGCTGGATGCCAGGATCACCGAGCTGGCGCGCGTCACCGCTGACGCCGACGGCGTAACAGCCCAGCGAGTCAGTGGGCTGGAGGTGAGGACTGGTAATAACGAAGGCAAAATCAGCGCCCTGGAGGAGATTATCGAGTCAGAGGGCGGCATTACTGCTGGTCGGTTCGATGAAATCCAGGCTGAGATTGAGCTGGCAAAGGACAAGGCTGATGGTGCTGGCGATGCCGGTCAGGCGGCCATTGATGCCGCGTTGGCCGGTGATGAGCGAGACAGGGGCAACCGCACAGCCTTTGGCGCTATTCGCACCCAGCAGCAGGTGATCGTGAATGAGCAGGCCGCCCAAGCCAAGCGCATCACCGACATGAACGTCAAGTTTGAGGGGAAGGATGCCGACACCCAGGCTCGCATCACCGGCGTGGAGGAGGTCTTTGCCGACGCGGACAGTGCACTGGCTCAGCGCATTGATGATCTGAGCGCTTCGACGAGCGGGTCGTTTGGTGAAACCGCAGCGGCCATCAAGGCGCTGGAGAAGGTATCGACCGACGCTGACAGCGCACTGGCACTGCGCCAAGACCAGATGCATGCCGAGCTGACCGATGCAGACAACGCCCTGAGCGCCGGGATTGCCAGCGAATCTGAGGCAAGAGCGACGGCTGATGAGGCCATGTCGCGCCGAGTGGATGAGCTGACGGCCGGTGTGGATGGCGAGCTTGGTGACCTGGAAGCTCGAATAGCTCAAGAGGAGCAGGCTCGGGCAGATGGTGACGGCGCACTTGCTCAGCGGATCACCACGCTGGACGCCAGCGTAAAGGAGGGTGACGCCACCAACGCGGCCAGTATCTCCAGCCTGGAAAAGGTGGTTGTTGATACCGCCCAGGCGCTGGCACAGCGTCAGGACAACATGGAGTCATCCATCGATCTCGGCGGCAAAACGGATGTCGAGGGGGCGCTGGCAAGCGATGAGCGCGATCGGGAGAACAGGCGGGCGCGCGGCAAGATCATTACTCAGCAGCAAACGCTGGCCAATGCCCATGAGGCGCTGGCTAGAGACGTGACGCAGCTCACCGCAGATTACGAGGCGGATAGCGCCGACCTGCACAGCCAGATCACCGAGGAACGACTGGTGCGCAGTACGGCGGACGAGGCGCTGGCACAAAAGACATCGGTGCTTGAGGCGCAGATAGAGGGGGTTGGCCAGTCGCTGTCTGCTTCTATTGCCGAGGTGGCCAAGGCAAGCGCTGACGCAGACTCAGCCATGACCGAGAAGTTGAGCCAGCAGCAGTCTGCCATGGAGACGGCTGACGCTGCGCTATCAGGGCGCATCAACGAGGAAGCGACAACCCGGGCTGATGCCGTGGAGTCGCTGGCCAGCCAGATCCAGCAGGTTACTGCTAATTATCAGGATGGTGATAATCGGCTAGAAGGCCAGATCACTGCGGAGTCAGAGGCGAGAGCAAGCGCTGTGCAGTCTCTTGCTAGTCAGATCAACACGGTTTCCGCTGTGGCTGGCAGCAAGAATAAGACGTTCTTTCAGGCCACCGCTCCAGGCAGTGGCATGGGAACTGGCGACCTGTGGTTTGACACCTCCAACAACAACCGTCCATATCGGTACAGTGGCACCGCATGGGTGGCCACAGATGACCCGCGGATTGCAGCTAACGCTGCAGCAGTGCAGTCCCAAAGCCAAGCCATCGCAGACTTGCAAAATGGCGCTCAGGCTATGTGGTCAATCAAGGCTCAGGCTGGCGATATCAAGGCCGGGATTGGCTTGGTAGCCAAGAGTGATGGCACCAGCCAGGTGATGGTGTCTGCCAGCCAGTTCTTTGTGTTCAACCCAAACAGCCCAAGCGCCACCGCTCCGCTGTTTGCCATCGATAACGGCCAGACAGTGATCGCCGAGGCCATCATTCGCAAGGCGACTATCCAGATTATCCACTCCGAGAAGATCACCGCCGACTATATCAAGGCGGGGGTGAGCATCAGCGCCCCGCTGATCACCGGCGGCCAGTTCGATATGGGCAACGCCTTTATGTCTGGCGGAGCTGCTGGATTTGGCAAGGGTGGTCCTTATGGGTGCTGGGGGTGGGGGTGGCACACCATCATTTACGCTGACGGCAGTATCTACACTAACCGTCTCAATGCCGAGGGCGGCTATGTTCGCAATATGACTATCGGTAACTGCACGATAGATCAGAACTGCGTGGTGCTTGGCACCATTTATGCCGATCGGATTGTTGGTGATGTCACCAAGATGCTTACCCACAAGGGAGCATTTACCATTCCGGCATACAGTCGAGCCAGGAACCTGGTGCTGGTGCAGGGGGGTATTACGTTCCGCAGGAGAGTATCTGGGGCTGGCACTATTGGACTTAATTTGCATGTGTACCTTAATGGCGCACTCATAGAGACACAGACGGCAACCGCAACAATACCAACCGGTGGCGATGTCGATTTAACCGTAACGATCCTTCCATTTATGGTGCTGCCAGCCAACGTCGATGCGTCTATCACATTTGCTACAAGCGCCTACGGGAATGGGGTTCTTTCTGGGCCAGAGTACAACATAACATCAAGAGCCGTTTGGCTAATGGCATTAACATGAGTAAGGCAATCAACCGCATAGCCAGCGACACAGGCAACCCAAGGCTATCAGCCGAACTGCAAGACGCCATCCGTAACCGGGTGGCGTTTTTGTTTGTGCGTGGCGATGACGGCTTCGTGTTGAAGCCGGTCAGCGAGCAGGGCGCTACCGGCGTGCTGGTATGGGTCGGCTGGGGTGATGGCGGTGCGCCAGAGCGCCACCTACCGGAGGTTAAGCGGCTGGCCCGCATGATAGGCGCCCGCTGGTTGCGCTTTCACTCTGCGCGCAAGGGGTGGCTAAGGGTAGCGCCAAGAATGGGGTGGGCGCGTCAGCCAGATGATGCTGACGGGCTCTTTGTGTTTCAGATCAACTTGTGAGGTGAGTGATGGGCAAGGGTGGCTCTAACGAAATTCAGGAGACGGAAGCCCAGAAAGCTGCGGCTGGCGTGGCCATGGAGCAGTGGCAGCTCTATAAAAACGACCTGCAGCAGTATGAGGACATCTTCATGGACAAGGTGGATGACCTCAACAACGAGAGCGAGTACGACAAGCTGGCTGGTACGGCCGCGCTGGGTACCGCTCAATCCTTTGGTGAGGCACGCGCCGGGCTGGCCGACTCTATGGCGGCTGGCGGTGTGGATCCGACCAGCGGCAAGTATCAGGCTGCCATGTCCAATCTGGAGACTGATCAGGCACTGAGCCAGACCGACACCACCAATCGCGCCCAGTCCAGCCAGCAAGATAAGTATGTGGCTGGCCTCAAGGATGTGGTGAGCATTGGCGCCGGGCAGAAGGCCGAATCGCTGGCTGCCATGGGAGATATGGCAACTACCAGCCTGCGCAAGGCCACCAGTGACGCCCAGAGCTCATTCCAGAGCCAGCAGGCGACCGCTGGTCTGGTTGGTACGCTGGCGGGAGCTGGCACGGCGTATGGGCTCAAGGAGCTTAAGGCGCCTGCAACAACCACAACCGTGAGCAAGAAGATCAGCCCGACAGCCAGCGTGCTGCAAGGCAAGGGCTATTAAGGGGTAAACGATGGGATACGCCGCAGATACATTTGCACAGATCACCCGAGAGAGCTACCAGGACTGGAAGGACCGCTTCTACCCGAAGCAGAAGGAGCTGATGGAGCTGGCCACCAACGGCAAGTTGCTGCAGGAGCAGCTCGGCCGGGTGGATGAGAATAACGCCAACGCCCTGCGTTCGGCCCAGCAGGCCACGGCAAACCGCAATGCCCGCATGGGGGTGAGCAACAACGCCAACGACAACAGCCAGGGTTTGCGGGCTGCCCTGATGACGGCGGGCACGGAAAACGGCCTGCGCGAGCAGGAGCAGGCGCGCCAGATGGGGATCTTGACCGGCGCTGATGCCGGCCTGCGTGAGGCAATCAAAACTGGTGGAGGTATGTGATGGGGTACGGACTGCTTGATATTGGCGCCCAGACGCGCCAGCAGGGTATGGCAGGGTTGCGTGATGCGGCCAATCGGGAGGAGGAGTTGGAGGCTGCCAACAAAAACCTCAAGACTGCCCGTAAGGGGCAAACCATGAACTCGATCGGGACGGGAGCCGGGATCGGCATGATGGTTGGTGGCCCGGTAGGGGCGCTGGTTGGTGGCGGCATTGGCTTTCTGGCGGACAGCCTGTTTTAAAGGGGATTGAGATGAGCGTATCAGGGTTGGCAGAGGGTTATCTGGCAGGGTTCAACACCACTGACAGATATCTCCGTGGCCAGAAAGAGGACGAGCGGGCCGATCAGGCCATGAGCCTGCGTGACGCCATGTGGCAGAACGAGCAGGAACGGCAAAAGGTGGCTGATGAGCGCTACCAGAGCGAGCTGGATTACAGTCGTGGCCGCGACAAGGTTGCCGACGATCGGGCTGATCGCCAGTTCGCGCTCACCGAGCGCCAGGTGAAATCTGCCGAGGCGAGAGCCAATGCAGCTGAACGCCGCGCCACAGCTCAGGAGTCGCGCCAGCAACAGGAATATGAGTGGCAGAAGGAGCAGCGCAATAAGCAGCTGTACCAACAGGAGAACCTGCCCATCATCCAGTCTGGCTGGCAAGCTGTGGCGGAAGGCAAAGACCCGGGCCAGCAGTTCTGGAATGTGGTGCGGGATCCGCGGGCTGGCTCCTTTAACCCGGAGCGCTACCTGCAGCAGGATTATGCAGAGGCGGGCAAGACCTTTGTCACCCATGCTGGCAATCTGATGCGCCAGGCTCAGGAAGGAAAGCTCGACCCGACCACACCGGAAGGGCATGCAGCCGTGAACAACCCGCAGTTTATCAAGGCTGCCGGCACACTCTATCAGGACGAGATCGGCAAGGGGGTTGGCGATATCGACCCGGATAGCGGCAAGACCATCACCGGAAAGCAGCTGAACAACATCATGATCACCCCCGACGGGCGAGGCGTGGTGCTGGGGGTGGAGGTGACCTACGACGACGGCAGCAAGGCAGTCCGCCCGGTCACCAATAACCGGACCTCTGCGCCGGATGACACCCCCAAGGTGATCCCCATAAATGACTTCCTGAAACCGGCCTATCAGCGGGCGGCGCTGGCCAAGCACATGATCGGTAACGCCGACCAGCTGCGCACCTCCCTTGGCCTGACGGCTGGGCCTGACCAGGCCGGCTACAAGAAGGCGGTCACTGAGCTGGAGAAGCAGCACGGCCAGAACCGCGCCAAGATCTCCTCCAGCAATGCAGAGGATAAAGACCTGCAGCTCGACGCGCTGGATGCCCAGCTTGAACAGAGCAAGGCGGCACTGGCTGATACCTACGGCCTGACCACCAAAACGGATGAGCCAAAGCAGGAGGCGCCACTCAAGGCGTGGACCGGGGGCGATCCCGAGCGCCTGCAGTTCATCAAGGAGGCCAACCAGCACGGCAAGCTGAGCGGCCTAATGGATAACCCGGCACGGATGAACACGGCGTTCGAGCTGTGGCGCCAGCAGGCGGCCAAGCAGAAGAAAGAGGAGCAAGCCACCGTGACAGCCGGCAGGCTGCGAGATGCGGAGGCTGGCGCCTATCAGGCCATCAGTCTGGCGCAAGCGCGCCGCTAGTTGCCTTTCCATCCCCCCAGCGTTAGCATCTCTCCATAGTCGGCCAGTCTGCTTATTGGCCAGCACTCCCCATATCAAGCCCTGATCGGTTCGCCGGTCGGGGCTTTTCTTTTGCACAAAAAGCCGAGGACACCATGGACAAGCCTGGACTGCGCGACGCCTTGCCACAACCGAAACTATCCGACACCCGCACAGACCCGTTCTGGAGCAATCTCGATAGCAGCCTGTCAGCGGCTGCCGCCCCGTCCGCCGCCAAAACCCCACAGCGCGACCTCGATGTTGGCCTGGGGGATGTGGCGCGCGGCGTGGGCGCTGGCGCACTGGATCTGGTTGGCGGGATTGGTGAGTTGGCTCGGCAGGCAAGCCAGTTTGGCAAGGAGAATGCTGGCAAGCAGGGAGGCGATTACCTGGAGCAGGCTCGCGCCAATATGGCCAGCAAGCTGAGCCCGGTGCTTGATGTGGTGGCTGGTGCTGGCGACCTGGCAAAGTCAGGCGCCGAGTCGCTGACCGAGGGGATGAGCGACGATGCCAAAGAGGCGATCGGCCGCAGTCTGATTGATGAGACGCCAGAGGGGCGCCTCACCATGGGGGATGGTGCCGGGGATCTCGACGTATGGGCCATGAAGATGGCGCAGGGCGTTGGCTCCATGGTGCCGACCCTGCTGGCTGGCGGTGTGACTGGTGCCGCCGCCAAGGCCAGTATCGGGCGCGCAGTCACCACCTCCATGATCAAGCGGGGGGCCACTCAGGAGGTGGCCGAGGCTGTCGCAGCCAAGACGGTGGCCAAGCTGGCGACCGGCGCAGCCGTCACCACTGGCGCGACCGGTTCGGTGGGTAGCGCTGGGGTGAATACCCGCGAGTCAGTGCTGGGCATGAGCTTTGATGAGCTATCCCGGAGCGACACCTTCCGCCAGGCATTCACCCGTATCGACCAGGATCAGCAGACGCAACACCTCTCTGATGAGGAAAAGCTGTCGCTGGCCCGGGAGGAGACTGCCAACGTTGCCAGCCGAGCCACCATGAGCGACGCCAAGGTGTGGGGCGCTGCCGCCATGGGCTCTGTGATGGGCGATGCCATGCTGTTCAAGATGCTGGCGGGCAAGGCGGCGACCGGTGGCGTGCTCAAGGGGGCAGCCAAGGGGGCGGTAGGTGAGGGGATCGGCGAAACCCTCGAGGAGGGGGTGCAGCAATACACCATCAACGAGTCCCTCAACGAGGTGGCCGTTGCCGATATCGATCCGATGAAAGGAGTGGTGTCCAGTGCGCTGGAAGGCGGCCTGATTGGCGTGGGTACCGGTGGCGCCCTGGGTGGCGCTGGCGGGCTGCGCGGCAGCAAGTCACAGCCAGAAAGCGAAGGGGGCGCACAGGTAGATCCCGCCACTGCGGAGGATGTCGCACCTGTTGAGCCTGGTGATCCGATGCAGGAGAACCCCGCTGCCGCACCGGCAGATCCAGACTTGGCGCCTGCCGCCGACGCCATGGCCGATCCGGTGGTTGCACCCTCTGGCGAGCAATCCCCGCTCGGTCCTAGCGCCAGCCAGTTTGACGAGCTGCGTGATGTGCCAGCCTACCTGCGCCGCGACGATACCGCGGAGCGGTTCAAGGGCATGGCCGAGAGCAGCCCGGTGCAAGAGGCGCTTTCCGGAACGTCCGCGCCAACAGTTGATGACCTTCTCTCTCAGGCCGCGTCTCAGCAGGTTGATACTATCGAAGATCCTGCCATTTCAAGCCGGCAGCAAGCGGTGGAAGAAAATGCGGCGGAGCAACTTACAGCAACAACAGATACAGCCGAAGGGACTGTTGCCGACAATACGGCTCAAGCACAACCACTGGAGCAGAATCCAGCGCCCTCTGCACTGGATGCAGTAGTTGGCTCGCTCCAGACACTCCGCATCACCCGCAAAGGCAAGCCATTCGCAACCGAGAAAGAGGCTGCCATGGCCAGCAGCAAGGGCAAGGAGATGCCGGTGCCGCTCAATGGTGGCGGCTTTGGGGTGGCCGAGATCGCCGAAGTGGAGCAGGTGAAGGCTGCTGCAACCACGCAGCCCAGCGCCCCGCAACTCGATGACATCAGTGTCACAGACCAGAACCAACCATCTGATCAGCCAGCTGCAAGCGTAAGCGCTGAAACAGTTCCGGCGCCGTCCGCCACCTCGGGCGATGCCAGCCAACTAGCACCAGCTATCGATACCGGATACCGAGAGGTGATCCCCGTCAACCAACCCCAGACAGAGGTGAGCAATGAGCCAGTTACCCCAGTACCTGCAATCAGCAGTGAAGGACAAGGCGATCAGCCTGGCGCAGGCGAACCGGCTGCAGCAGGCGCTGGACCAGCCATTGCCGGACTCGCCGACCGAGCTGGATCCGGAAATCCGGCAGACAACACTACTGCTCCACCTGTACCTGATGGACAGCAGCAAGATGACCCAACACTGACAGCCCCGGCCCCTGATGCCGGGGCTGCTGTTTCTGAGGTAGCGCAACCAGATCCGGTAGTGCCTGCGCCTGTCGCTGCACCTACGCCATGGGCAGAGGCCATTGATAACCCGGATGGCACCATCACCTTGAAAGGTGATGTGCCGCTCATCAAGCAGTGGGCCAAGGAGAGTGGCGTAAAGGCAATGCCTGGCAAGGGCGGCCTGTTGGTGGCCAAGTCATCGGCAGCCAAGGTGCGGGAGTTCGCCGCGCCAGCCGCCAATGAGCCGGTTCAGCAGATCGAGGCTGCCCGCGCCGAGGTGGCGCCTGAACCAACCGACGCTCAGAAGGAGGCCGGCAACTACAAGAAAGGTCACCTCAAGCTGCAGGGGTTGGATATCGCGCTCGAGAACCCCAAGGGATCCACCCGCTCCGGCACCGATCAGGACGGCAGGGCGTGGCAATCCACCATGGCCCACGATTACGGCTATATCAAGCGCACTCTGGGGGCGGACGGGGATCATGTCGATGTATTCATCGGTGAACAGCCAGATAGCGAAACCGTCTACGTGGTGGATCAGGTGGACCCCAAGACCGGCAAGTTTGACGAACACAAGGTAATGATGGGCTTTACCGATGAGCAGGCCGCCCAGGCTGGCTACCTTGCCAACTATGAGAAGGGGTGGAAGGGGCTTGGCTCCATCAAGGCAATGCCTGTGGAGGAGTTCAATCGCTGGGTGAAGGAGGGGGATACCACCAAGCCAGTTGGTGAACAGCCAGCGGCTGGCGTGGACATAGGCACCCTGACGGATGATGAGGTGCTGGCGGTGGCTGACGAGCTTGGCATCAGCCACGACGACAATCCGGATGATGCGCGATGGGGGCTTGAAGGGGCCAAGAAAGACGTACTCAGTACGGCCATAGCGCGTGTTCGCAACCCATCCAGCACAACCCCAATCAAGCCAGCTGCAAGCAACAGCAACAGCAACATCGTATCGGCGCCACCGCTGCAGGACGAAGGGGGGGGCGCAAAGCGAGCCGTCTCATTCTCCAAGCAGGCCATGGCGCAGGGTGAGAAGCCAGCCAAGCACCTGACCCGCAAAGAGGCGGAACTGGTCACCAAGGAGTGGTTCAAGCAGTACCGTGGCGCCAGTGGCATTAATGTGCAGATCCATGCCACCCAGGCCGAACTGGAGAAGGCTCTGGGGTTGGCAGCAAAAGACGGCCTGATCCGCCGCGCCGCGTTCGATGATGACAACGGCACCCTGCATGTGGCCGCCGACACCATCGCCAACCCCAAGCGGATGCGCGAGATCCTGCGCCATGAGGTGCTGGCCCACTATGGCCTAGCCAATGTGCTGGGCGATGGCGAGTACACCAAGTTGATCAGCCGCATTATCAAATCGAAGAGTGCCCCCAGCATGAAGGCGGTGTGGGATTGGGTTGATACCCATTACGCTGGCGAGGATGTCGGGGTACAGGCCGAGGAGGTGATCGCCCACCTAGCCGAACTGGAGCAGAGCGCTTGGCGCCGCGGCTGGGATCAAGTGGTGGCATGGGTTACCAAGGCGCTGCGCACTGTCGGCTTTGTGCCTGGTGGCATTACCGCAGCTGAAACCAGAGTGCTGATTGAGGGGCTGGGCAAGAAGATGAAGCGCGGCGGCCCTGACAATGGCGGCCCGGATGGTGGTCAGAAGTTCAGTCAGGAGGCGGACAAGCAGAGCGATCCATTCACCCCAAACATGGGCGAGGCTGATGCGTATCGCCAGCAATTGAAAAATGCCATGTCATCACTCAAGAGCGGTGAGATTGTCATAGAAATAGGGCATACCCCGGCAGTGCTCAGACGGGTTGGAGCGCCAGATTTACCGCTAAGAATTACCAGGGATATTGTTCGTAAGGCCACGAACGGGGTCAAACATGATGTGCCAATGCATGTAATAGAGAAAATGCCTGAGCTGTTGCACGACCCTGTTGCTGTGTTCGATTCAAGAACAGAGTCTGATGCAAAAACCATATTGGTTGATGCTGTTGATACATCTGGCAGGCCGGTTATTACTGCCATTCATCTCAACGCAAAGGCTGGTCGCGTTGAAATAAATCGAATTGCCAGCGTCTATGGCAAGGACAATGGCATAGGGGCAATGGAGCGCTGGATTGATGAGGGGTTGCTGAGGTATGCGCGGAAAAAACAAAACCCGCTCGGTACGACCCAAGGGCTCCAATTGCCCAAGCGTGGTTCACCAGAACGGGTTTATGACTCAAATATACTCACCAAGGATGATATCCGCAAGGGTGGGCTCAAGATGAGCCAAGCCAATACGGCCGCCGACAAGGCCATGGAAAAGCTCAATCTAGGCCCCAAGCCTGACATCATCGACAACACAAAGGCCAACCTTGCCAAGCTGCGCAAGGTTGATCGCGGCGTGGTTGAGTCATGGGTAGACCGCTTTATCAAGAAGGCCAACACAGAAGTGCTAGATGCGCTGGCCCCCATCAAGTACGCCGAGGATGCGGCAGGCATTACCGATGCTGCCGACTCAGGCTATGTTGCGGCGCGGATGGCGACCGGGGCAGCCTCCACCATGCAAGCGACCATGCTCTATGGTCTGCCGGAGTGGAAAGACGGGGTGATCCAGCGCAAGGCGGGTACCGGCGAGAAAGACGCGCTGCTTGGTATCTTCTCCGATCTGGGGGCTGATCTGCACAACTGGCTGGGCTGGATGGCCGGTCACCGGGCCGAGCTGCTGATGGCGCAGGGCAGAGAGAACCTGCTCGATGCCAATGACATTGCGGCGCTCAAGGGGCAAGGCAAGGGTAAGGAGGCCAAGTTCCTTGATGCCAAAGCCCGCTGGAACCGCCTTAATGCTGCAACCCTGGATCTGGCGCAGGAGGCTGGCCTGTTCACCAAGGAGGCGCGGGCCGAGTTTGAAAGCGAGTGGTACATCCCGTTCTTCCGTGAAACCGAGGATGGTGATGTGATCGCCCACTTCAAGCCTAAGGGCATTGCCAACCAGAACGCCGGGATCAAGAAACTTAAGGGTGGAGAGGCCAATACCAACGACCTGCTCGAGAACATTTTCACCAGCACCAGCAAGCTGATTGACGCCTCTATGAAGAACATGGCGGCGCAAAAGACAGTCTGGAATCTGGCGGATACCGGGCTCATCGAGGTGGTCGCCAAGCCCAATATGATGGACTGGCGGGCGCTCAAGAACGGCAAGGACCTGATCACCGTCAAGCTGGAAGGTGAGGACTACATGATCCGGGTTGAAGATCCTGACCTGTATCGGGCCATGACATTCTTCGACCGCCAGCCATTCGGCACCATGATCAACTTGGCATCAAAGGCCAAGCGCCTGCTGACAGCCGGGGTGACCGCATCCCCTGAGTTTATGCTGCGCAACTTCCTGCGCGACTCACTCTCCAGCTGGGCGATCACCAAAGACGGCTTCAAGCCGGTGATCGACTCCATCAAGGGGGTGAAAAAGACCCTGGCGATGGACGGCAGTACCATTGATGTGATGTTCAGCGGCGCCAGCTTCCTTGGTGGCTATGTCAACGGTAACGACCCGACCGCCATGGCCGACACCGTGCGCAAGTCACTGCGCCGCAAGGGGATGACTCCGGAGCAGATTGCCCGCTACGAAAAGAGCATTATCCGCAACGCCGCTCAGGCAAAGGGCGTGGTTGCCAATGTGTGGGAGAAGTACAACCGCTATGGCGAGGCTTTCGAGAATGCCAACCGCGAGGCGGTCTATGCCGCTGCCATCAAGGCGGGCAAGAGCCACGCACAGGCGGCGTTCGAGTCAAAAGACCTGATGGACTTCTCCATGATGGGGGCGGCCCGCTTTATTCAGGGGGCGTCCCTGGTGTTGCCGTTCTTCAATGCTCGCCTGCAGGGTCTTGGCAAACTGAGCCGGGAACTGCGCGACAACCCCCGCGAAATCGCCAAGCGGGCTGGCATGATCACCGCAATGTCGCTCGGTCTGCTGGCCGCCAACTGGGACGATGAGCGATACGAAGAGCTGCCTGATTGGGACAAGGACGCCAACTGGCACTTCTTTGTCGGCGATCAGCACTTCCGGATCCCCAAGCCGTTCGAGATTGGCGTGATGTTCGGCACCATCCCGGAGCGCATGGTGCGCGCCATGGGCGACAAGGACACCGGCGCCCAGTTCGGCAAGGCCGTGGCCAGGGCGATCGGCGATACTTTTGCTCTCAACCCCACCCCCCAGATCGTCAAGCCGCTGGTAGAGGCCGCCTTCAACTATGACACCTTCCGCGGCGCCCCTATCGACAGCCCGCAGGATCTGGCCGTCAAGGCGGAGGCTCGCTACAACGAGCAAACCAGCTTGCTGATGCGCGAGCTCGGCGAGATGTCTGGACTCTCGCCCAAGCAGCTTGAGCATTTGGTGATTGGCTATACCGGCACTATGGGTAGCTATGTGATGGCTACGGCTGACGGCTTGATCAGGGCATATCGCCCAGGTGAGTCGGCCAGCTGGCGCGCTGACGAGATCCCGCTGGTCAAGGCAGTGTATCGAGGCACAGGGCCAGCGAAGACAACTCAACACATGGAGCAGTTCTATCAGATGCTCAACGAGGTGAACCAGCTCAAGCGCACCGTTGACCAGTACCGCAGTGAAGGGCTGGATGATAAGGCGAATGAGTTGCTCGAGGAGCAGGGCGGGATCTTGAAGTCACGCCTCAGCCTGAGCCGCACCCAGCAGCAGGTAAGGGTGGTGCGCAACAAGATTGAGCTGATCCAGCGTGACCGCACCATGAACGCAGAGGAGAAGCGCAAGCGCATCGACGAGCTACTGGCCCGCCGCAACGACCTGGTGTATCGGGCGGTAAACAATAATCGCTTGTTCTGGGAAGAATGACATATATGATATTCCAAAAACTAATATTTTTGCGGGGTGGAGAGTGGATTACGTTAATCATTGGGGTGAACTTTTTCGCCTTTATCGGAGTTGTAGCAGAATTGCAATGCTTAGGCGAAATGGGCATATGAAGTGGGTCATTACCGGTTTGTCACTTTATGCCGCCATATCTGCGATTGCATTTTTTACGACATACGGAAGCCTTTATAATTTAGCCATTACTGTAGTGACAGAGTTCGTAACTGCTTATGTTGTTGGCTATGTGCTTTCATGGAAAAATGGACAGAGTATTAGCGGTGCTAACTCATTATCTGTATCTGAGCGAGAGCTTTATGCTCGCTATAGACTGTTTAGCCGTGATTTCAAGTCTAACCAACAATTATCAGAAGTACCCATAGGAAGTCTGATTGCATGGTATGATGCTAGGTTTATAAAAATGGAAGTTTCAAACGTTCTTCAAAGCCCCATGTTTATATTGTTGTTATCTAGCCTTGTATCGATATTTTTATCTGTCGAGTATGTAAAAAACAACAGTGGTTATGTACTGGCAGTTGCTGTGTCCATCCTATTTGGTATCCTTCCATTCCTCTGGTTATTACATGGACATATGCATTCAGAGAGACGAAAGTATTTTAACATATGCAAGTTTCTTAGATGGATTGAAATTGATGGGATACCTTCCAGTAGCGAGAAGTAGATGATCTGCGGCCCTTGAATGCTCACCCGTTGTGTTGGAAGCTAAGGACATATTCAAGGAGGAGTGCTGCATGTGGATACTGTTTACGTTGATAATGATGGTGATGGCGCTTAAGGCGTTCAGCTTTAGCTTCACCATGGCGCTGATACCCTTTGCTGCCGGGTGTTGGTGTTTTAGCAAATCCAGCCGGAGCGATCTGGATGACTTTATGGCATTCAGTTTCTTCTTTGTCCTGGTTGGATTTGCTATCGCGGCGCTTGATCAGCTTTTTTAGCTATACTACACGTTACCCACAACACCATTTTAAATTCATTAATAACATCCATGTTCATTGCAAATAACAGAAAAGGAATCCCCTTCGCTGTCTGTTCCATTAATTACGGTAGAGCTTCCCATCTTTGTGGCTGTGCTATCCCATGAATTACCATCAGCATCTTGCCCGGTGGTGTAAGTGCTATTTCCTATCTTCTGGCTGTGCTGGCTCCAAGTTGATCCGGTTCTAGAGTTTTGGCCATCAACATAGGTGGAGTTACCAAACTTCTGGACGGTATAGGTGTTGCCACTGTCATCGAAGCATGTTTTTAGGTTTCCTGTGCCAATGCACTCAGCTGATGCTACGCCTGTAAATAGTAGCAAACATGCCGTTACTGTTGTTGTAAATCGCATCAAGACTCTCCTTTTTCTATCAGCAAAGTTCAATTTTTGATCGTTTTAGACTGCGCTTCAGTGACCAAGATCACAGCGTGTATAGTACACATGACTCTTGAAAGAGTGATAATGGTTGGGCTTCATCCCCATTTTTATTGCCTATTGAAAACTACAAGATCCTGGTAGGGATGTGGCAAACCATAGCACCATACTGATAATATGGTCTCGTTGTTTGTTTCATTAACGAACTGGAGGTATGGGTGGTCAGTATACGTCGCTCTCATTAATCAGGTGTTCGCCTGAGAGGTGAGCAAGGCGTGCCTGGGGATGTCACCCCATGCAACTTTGCTATCAGGAGTTCGCAATGAACCCCATTTCCCTCGTGACTGAACTTGAAGAAATCATTGAATCGCTTGATCTTACCCGCCTCACTCGTGCCGAAATCGCCAACATCCTTGAGCAGTTGAAGGATTGTTGCGGCTGGGATGAATCACGCCAAGGCTCCGATGAGTAAGATAGCGCAGGGGCGAGCATTCGCCCCTTATCCCACCCGAACCCCAAGTATTTCGGCATAGCAATTCAGCATCGACGCCAGGTGTGGCTTCGGCAGTCGCGCTGCGCGATTGATCAGCCCCATGTGCTCATCATCTGAAACGCTCCAGTCCGGGTCTGCAAGGATGGCCTGGACTGATATCCCCATTGCGGTCGAGACCATGACGGCCTCGGCCAATCCCATGAAGTCATCGTGATGTGGCGATAGCCATCGAGAGATGCTGGAGCGGGGGATGTCTGTCAGCTTGCTGATCTTGGACTGGCTCAGTTTTCGCTCGACCATCAGCGAGCGCACCTTCTTCTTGGTGCGATGAACATAATCGAGGCTAGAGCTGGTCAGATACCGCTTCATAGGCATTCCTTATCCGTGGTGGCAAACCGTGCTCTGGATCATGTTTTTGTCTTTGTCCCATATCTGAGACGCGCATAGTGCAATTGCTCAGTAATGGCACATGCAGGTCATATAAATTGTAGGTTAATAATAACGAGTAGAACGCACAGCGAGATCACCGCGCATCACTGTAATGACGGAGTGTAGCGGTTGTATGACGAGCAATAGAGTACGGGGTTTGTTATCTGAACTGACATGGGTGGGAGTGGTGAGCAAAGATAGTGCTCCACTCGGTCTTCAAAAAGTGGTAAATTCGCTTTGGTGCTGTATGGGCATACAGTATTTCACAGTCGAGAGACTGAGAGCAGATAAGCGGGGACCAGACCGGATGGATTCATTAACTGAGCTAGAACACGTTCTTGAGACTTTGGACCTGACAAGGGTGGAGGAAGAGAAAATCGCGCGCATTCTTGAAAGACTTCGCGATGAGCTGAACGCTGCTTCATAAGTGATGCAGCCGGTTCGGATTGGCCCGCCATTGAGCGGGCTTTTATATGCCTGCGATTTGGTCTAGTGGTGGGGCTGCATTCTTGGGGCAATTTTGGGGCAAATCGAGAGGGAATTTACGGGCAAATGAGGTGGTGCTGAAGGGGGGCGTGATGGAAAAAATGAGGAAAAACACAGGAGTGGCGCGGCTTTCGCGGGATGCGGCTTAATTGGTAGTGTTGTTGCTACTTAACAAGGTATGTGTCCCGATTGGTCTGTCAAATGGCGCGCATTATGGCACAGATCCCCCGAAAGTTTTAGCGAGAAGTGTGATCTTGATCGGGGCAAGCGGGGCGTGCAGCCGATTGATGGGCAATAAAAAAAGCCGGCGCGAAGCCGGCTTGGAAGGATGAACTTGATCTGTTAGTGGGAGGTGGCGCCAGAGGCACCCAGCCCGGTCTGGGAGCGAACGAACTGCGGCAGGAACTTGGCATGCTCGTCGGCGGCGTTCTGGGAGCTGTCAGTGATGGAGAAGAACCAGATCCCGATGAATGCCAACCCCATGGAGAAGAGGGCAGGGTATTCGTAGGGGAAGATGGCCTGGGCATGGCCCAGCACTTTCACCCACACGGTCGGACCCAGGATCATCAGGGTCACTGCGCTCGCCAGTCCCAGCCAGCCACCGTAGACGGCGCCACGGGTGGTCAGGCGTGACCAGAACATGGAGAGGAACAGCACCGGGAAGTTGCAGCTGGCGGCGATGGAGAAGGCCAGACCGACCATGAAGGCGATGTTCTGCTTCTCGAACAGGATCCCCAGACCAATGGCAACCACACCCAGCACCAGAGTCGTCATCTTGGAGACGCGCAGTTCATCGGTCTCGTTGGCCTTGCCCTTCTTCAACACGCTGGCATAGAGGTCATGGGAGACCGCAGAGGCACCGGCCAGGGTCAATCCGGCGACTACCGCCAGAATGGTGGCAAATGCCACGGCAGAGATGAAGCCAAGGAACAGACTTCCACCCACTGCATCAGCCAGGTGGACGGCTGCCATGTTTGTGCCGCCCAGCAGGGCGCCGGTGGCATCCTTGAAGGCCGGGTTGGTGCTCACCAGCAAGATGGCGCCAAAACCGATGATGAAGGTGAGAATGTAGAAGTAACCGATAAAGCCTGTGGCGTAGAACACCGATTTACGCGCCTCTTTGGCGTCACTTACGGTGAAGAAGCGCATCAGGATGTGGGGCAGGCCGGCGGTACCGAACATCAATGCCAGACCGAGCGAGATGGCGGAGATGGGGTCGGAGACCAGCCCGCCCGGGCTCATGATGGCGGAGCCTTTCTCGTGCACTTTGACCGCTTCGCTAAACAGGGCGCCGATGTCGAAGTTGACTGACTTCATCACCATGATGGCCATGAAGGACGCACCAGAGAGCAGCATCACTGCCTTGATGATCTGCACCCAGGTGGTGGCCAGCATGCCGCCAAACAGCACGTAGAGCACCATCAGGATACCGACCAGCACCACGGCCACATGGTATTGCAGGCCAAACAGCAGCTCGATCAGTTTGCCGGCACCGACCATCTGGGCGATCAGGTAGAGGGCGACCACCACCAGCGAGCCGCAGGCGGAGAGGGTACGCACTTCAGTCTGCTTCAGACGATAGGAGGCGACATCTGCGAAGGTGTATTTGCCGAGATTGCGCAGCCGTTCGGCGATCAGGAACAGAATGATGGGCCAGCCCACCAGAAAGCCGATGGAGTAGATGAGGCCGTCATAGCCGGAGGTGTAGACCAGCGCGGAGATCCCGAGGAAGGAGGCGGCGGACATATAGTCACCGGCGATGGCCAGACCGTTCTGGAAGCCGGTGATACGGCCACCGGCCGCATAGTAGTCGGAAGCCGAGCGGTTGCGCTTGGAGGCCCAGTAGGTGATGAACAGGGTAGCGGCCACAAACACCAGAAACATCACGATGGCGGCGACATTAAGGGGCTGACGCTCCACGGCGCCAGAGATTGCATCGGCCGCCAGCAGGGGAGAGGAGGCCAGTGAGGTCAACAGCAGCAACTTGCCTTTCATGATTGCACCCCTTTGAGGATCTTCTGGTTCAGTTCATCAAACTCGCCGTTGGCGCGAAAGACATAGACGCCGGTCAACACGAAGGAGGAGAGGATCAATCCTACCCCGACAGGAATGCCGCGAGTAATGGTCGACCCTTCGCTCAAGGGGGTGCCGAGCCAACCGGGGGCAAAGGCGATGAGCAGAATAAACGCCAGGTAGAGTCCCAGCATCAGAGCCGAGAGGGCCCAGGCAAAACGCTGGCGCTTGGCGACCAGCTCCTGGAAGTTGGGATCTTGCTGGATCCTCAGATAGCTTTGCTGTTCCATTGCAGTTCTCCATGACATGAGTGTCAGCGGTGGATGGGGTAACCCCGACGAGCAGGCAATCTGCTCATGTAAGCAAAATGTGAATTAAATGTTATTTCTCGACAATTAGACTTTGGGATAAGTGAGCGGCGAGCCGCAGGTCAGGCGCAGGTAGATGAGCGCGGCCGTGGTGGCATCGGCAAGGGCATCGTGGGCGGGCAGGGGGGGCAGCGCCAAGTGACGGCAGATGGCACTCAAGTGGAGGTCAATCGCAGCATCGGGGTAGCGGCGATAGAGGTGGTCATGATAAAGCTGGCTCACCTCGATCCCTCGCTGTGGCAGGGTCAATCCCCACAATTTTTGGCAGGCGAGATTGAGAATACGCAGATCGTAGGCGATGTGATAGCCCACCAGTTCGCGCGGGCCGATATAGTCGAGCAGCAGGCGCAGCGCGGCTTCCAGCTCCATTCCCTGTTGCAGATCCTGATGGCGCAGACCGTGGATCACCACAGATTGGCTGGTCAGGCTGGCCGGTGGCTGTACCTTGATGGCGAGGGCCTCACCGGTCAGCAGCCGGTTGCCCTGAATGCGCACCGCCCCGATGGAGACGATCTCGGCCTGCTCGGGATCGAGACTGGTGGTCTCGAAATCGAGGGCGATCCGTTCATCTTCCGGTGGGGTGGCAAAGAGCGGCGCGAACTCGCCAGTTCGGAACGCACGGCCATACCAGTAGCGTCGAACGCGGCTCAACATGGCTATTGTCTCAGACGAAAGTGCAAGGTGAGCCACTGCTGGAACTTCTTAACCTGATGCAGCGCCTGACGCAACAGATCCCGCTCGCTGTGGCTAAGCTCGCTTGTCTGCACCCGACTATTGCCCCCCTTGAGCTGGCTGCGCAGCCTCAGCCGGATAAAGAGCCGAAACGCCTCTGCCAGATTGCTGCCATAGTCGGCACTGAGCCGATCGGCTGCCACCAGCGCATCGATACGCCCCAGGGTTGAGGTCTCCAGAATGCCAGCCTCAAGGGCCAGCATGCGGATACCGTGCACCAGCGGAAACAGGCCGCCCCGCTTGAGATCCAGCCCTTCCGGTGGCTGCTCCAGCCTGCCAAACAGAGTGAGGGGGGCATGAAAGGCCACCGCCGGTCGCACCATCTCCGCCAGCAGATCCCGCCTGTCCGCCAACTGCTCGCGCAGCGCTCTGGCAACAGGCAGATGCAGCTGTCGATCCCCCGCTATGGGGTGAGCATCGGCCAGGGTGGCGAGCCAGAGCAGCTCCTCCTCACTGGCCGTGGTGCAGGCGCTGGCAATGGCGCTTTGCCACTCATCGCCTGTTTTTACCCAGGCCGGATTGTTCACCATTACCTGCCCGGGGCACAGCGGGTAGCCGAGGCGCTCCAGCAGGGCGCTGAATTCGGCCAGATCGGCTGCCTGGGTGGGCCATGCCAGCCCCTCTGGCAGGATCAGGGCGTTGTCCTGATCGGTTTTGAGGATCTGCTCGCCGCGCCCCTCCGAGCCCAGCATCAGCAGGCAGACCTTATCCTGCACCTCGGGGGGGATCACCAGCGCAAAGGCTTTGGCGATAAGCTGTTCGTTGATGGTGGCGATGAGCTTCATCAAAAAGGCGGTGTGGATCCCCTGGGCAAACAACGATCTGGTCAATTGTTGCTGCTCGCGGGCCACCGCCTCCAGTGCCGGCAGGCTGTCGGCGCGGGCGATACGCAATGTCAGCACGTGGGAGTGGGTCGAGAAGAGCCCCAGCACCTGGGTCAGTTGCAGGATCCCCGCCACTTCGTTGCCGCGCCACACCACCAGTCGCTTGATGCGATGGCGGGTCATCAGCAGCAGGGCATCAAACAGATAGCTCTCCAGCGGCAGACCGATGAGCGGCGTGGGGGTCAGCACCGAGAGGGGGGCCGTCAGCGGCAATCCCTTGAGGGTCAGGGCATGGAGCAAGGTCTTGCGGGTTGCCAGCGTGAGCGAACCGTCGTGGGCCGGGGAGAGCAGACAATCTGTCCCCTGGCTCACCATGGCTTCGGTAGCTGCCAGCAGTGACAGCCTGCTGTCGACGATAAGCGGTGCCTGCAGGTGGCCCGGTTCGATGCGTGTCAGGATAAACTCCGCCAGATTCTTCTGCCCCAGTTGTTCGCGTTGTTCCTGCTGGCGTTGGCGCTCGGCCAGATTGGCGGTGAAGTAGCTGGCAAACTGCGGATCCTGCTCACAGAGCGTCAGAAATGTGTGGCGAGGAATGAGTTGGCAGAGGCTATCTTCCAGCGCGGTGAAGCGGTGGCGGCAGCGGCCGTCAAACTGGGCGCGCACATCGAACAGGTCATCGACCCCGTAATCACCAAACTGATGGTGAGGGGCCGACTCTTCCACCGCCCCCTTGATGATGAGATAGAGGCCGGGAGGCTCGTCCCCCTCCTTGAGCAGCAGATCCCCGGCCCGAAAATAGCAGAGCGAGAGGTGGCGGGAGAGCCGCTCGCGCGCCTCCTCATCCAGTCGGTCGAACGGTGGTCTGGCAAAATTGAACAGGGTTGACATGACAGCGTCCTCTGCTGGCTTGCGGCACTCATGCAGCTCCCAGTGTGACAAAGGGAGGGGGAGGCGACCAGCCGACTTTAGTCTCAGCTGTACCGCCTGTTCACACTCTGATAACGTGGTGGTATGACCAGTGAGTCAGTTTCAGGGATCAAGGGGAGGACAAGGGAGATGGAAAAACCAAGGATCAAGTGCGAGATCCACGACGGGATTGCCGAAGTGATGCTGACGCGGGGGGATAAACTCAATGCGCTGGACCGCGCCATGTTCAGCGCCATCGATGAGACATTGACGCAGCTCGCCCGGCACAAGGGGCTGCGGGCGGTGATCCTGCATGGCGAGGGGCGAGCCTTCTGCGCCGGGCTGGATGTGAAATCCATGCTGAGACAGCCGGTAGCGGCGCTCGATATTCTCAAGCGTGAAGCAGACGAGGCGACCAATCTGGCCCAGCGGGTTGCCTATGGCTGGCACCAGCTGCCGGTGCCGGTGATTGCGGTGACCCAGGGAGTCTGTTTTGGCGGTGGCTTGCAGATTGCGCTCGGCGCCGATTTTCGCTTCAGCACCCCCGATTGCCGCTTCTCGGTGATGGAGATCAAGTGGGGCATCATTCCCGATATGAGCGGTAGCGTCACCATGCGCAACCTGATGGGAGTGGATACCGCCATGGAGCTGGCCATGAGCGGGCGCGAGCTGGATGCCATCGAGGCCAAATCCCTCGGGCTGGTGAGTCGGGTCTGCGCCGATCCGCTGGTGGAGGCGCGGGAGTTTGCCCGCACTCTTATCACCAAGTCGCCGGATGCACTGGCGGGGATCAAGCAGCTCTACAGTCAGGCCTGGGCCCGCAGCGATGAGGCGATGCTGAAGGAAGAGACCCGCTTGCAAAAGCAGATCCTGGGGCGACCCAATCAGTGGCGGGCCACCCTTAACAGCCTGTTTCGCTGGCGCCTGCCCTTCGGGCCGCGCCGCAATCCGCTCTGAGATGAGGTGACAGGAAAAAGAAATGGCAGCCGAGGCTGCCATTTTTATCGAACGGTTATTTCGTGTCGGTTTAGGAGATCTTGCGATCCTGATCCGGCTCGAACTGATGGCCCGATTTCTCCCGCTCCAGGTTCTCTTCGGAGCGTTTGCCCACCCAGTAATCGGCGTTCTTGATGCCGAGCTTCTCCGGGTGGAATACGGGGTCAATCCCTTGTGCCTGCTGCGCTTCATAATCCTTCAGACAGGTGAAGGCGGTTTTTTGCAGCAGCAGGATGGCGATGATGTTGAGCCATGCCATCAGGCCGACCCCGATATCACCCATGCCCCACGCCAGATCTGCCGTCTTGACGGTGCCGTAGACAGTGGCAGCCATCAGCGCAATCTTCAGCAAGAAGGTGAGCCAGGGGCGATTTATCTTGCGGTTGATGTAGGCGATGTTGGTTTCGGCGATGTAGTAGTAGGCAACGATGGTGGTGAACGCGAAGAAGAACAGCGCGATGGCCACGAAAATGCTGCCAAAGCCCGGCATCATGCTCTCCATGGCGGTCTGCACATAGCCCGGGCCTGCTGCGATACCGGCAATACCCGTGTAGATGGCGGCGCCGTCCGGCCCTTGTACGTTATAGAGGCCGGTGATCAGCAGCATAAAGCCGGTGGCGGAGCAGACGAACAGGGTGTCGATATAGACGGAGAACGCCTGCACCAGACCCTGCTTCGCCGGGTGACTCACTGCCGCAGCAGAGGAGGCGTGCGGCCCGGTACCCTGACCCGCTTCGTTGGAGTAGACCCCGCGTTTTACCCCCCACATGATGGCCAGACCCAGAATGGCACCGAAACCGGCATCCAGACCGAAGGCGCTCTTCCAGATCAGCAGGATCACGCCCGGCAGCTGGCCGATATTGAGGGCGATGATGACGCAAGCCACGATGATGTAGCCCAGCGCCATAAAGGGTACTACGGTACTGGCGAAGTTGGCGATGCGCTTGACGCCACCGAAGATAATAAAGCCGAGCAGCAGCGCCAGACCGGCGGCTGTGACGTTCGGATCGATATTAAAGGCGGTCTGCAGGCTTGAACCGATGGAGTTGGCCTGCACGCCCGGCAGCAGCACGCCGCAGGCGAAGACGGTCGCGATGGCGAAGGTCCAGGCGTACCACTTCATGCCAAGCCCTTTCTCGATATAGAAGGCCGGGCCGCCGCGGTATTCACCGTTGATCTTCTCTTTGTAAACTTGACCCAGAGTGGACTCCACGAAGGCGGAGCTGGCGCCGAGGAAGGCAACCATCCACATCCAGAACAGGGCGCCCGGGCCACCGAAGGTGATGGCGGTGGCCACACCGGCGATGTTACCGGTACCCACGCGACCTGCCAGGGTCATGGCCAGCGCCTGGAAGGAGGAGACACCGGCATCGGTGCTCTTGCCATCAAACATCAGGCGCACCATCTCTTTCATATGACGCAGTTGCAAAAAACGGGTGCGCAGGGAGAAGTAAAGACCGACCCCCAGACACAGGTAGATGAGCGCAGGGCTCCAGATTACACCATTGATGGCATTGACGATTTCATTCATGTACAACAACTCCTTTGTTGTGTTTGTGGCGCTGTCTTGGCGAGATCTTGGCCTCGCTCTCTGTCACAGTTAGGGGCTCATTTGTTAACAGTCTGAGGTAAGCAAACGAGGGTGGCTCCGAGTGGTTTGGCAGGGCGCAAACCCGCGCCATGCATGGGAGGTAACATATCGAGTTGCATCCATTCTTCCCAGCTAAAAATGTTGTCTTGTTGCAAATTTGTGAATTGACAAGGGTGGGGGGATAATGGCAGGCAGCGTTTTCTATGAGTAAAGATGAGATCCTCCTTGTTGATCTGCGCCAGACAATGTGACGGGCGTAACACAATGGAAAGCAAACATGAGGCCAACAATGAAAAATGATCCTGAGACGTTGACGATCCGTCCCCCTGAGGCCGACGACGGGAGCGCCATCGCCCACCTGTTCAGCCAATTGGGGTATCCTGCCGAAGGCGCTGACGTGACGGCGCGCCTGTTGGCGCCGGATCCCGCGAGCGTTGTGCTGCTCGCCTCCCTGGCCGACAGAGTGGTCGGTGTGCTGGTGTGGCACAAACTGGCACCGCTGCATGTTGCACCAGCTTGGGGCCTGATCTCGGCGCTGGTTGTCGATGAAGGGGCAAGAGGGGCGGGAGTGGGCGCAGCCCTGGTCAAGGGCGCCGAAGCGATAGCGCGGGCCGCAGGTTGCGCCCAGCTGGAGCTATCCAGTAGCCTCAAGCGCGAGGCGGCCCACCGTTTCTATCTGGCGCAGGATTATCAGGAGCGGCCGAAACGGTTCGTCAAACTGTTGTAACCTGTTTTTTGCATCAAAAGAAGGAGTAGGCGTGCTGGGATGGTTCAAATGGCTGGGTGGTCGCCCGCAAACGCCCATGAGTGAGGATGAGTTGGCGCTGTGGCGTCAGGCGCTGGCGGCTGTGCCCATCTTGCAAGGGCTCAGCGACACCGAGCAGACAATGCTTATCGGCTTGGGGCAACAGCTGCTCAAGCGCAAGACCCTGACCCTGATCGGGGTCGAGCTCAGCAGCCGTCAACAGGCGGTGCTGGCGCTGCAGGCGGCGTTGCCTATTCTGCACCTCGGCCTTGACTGGTATCGCGGCTTTCACGAAATCATCATCATTCCCGAGCCCGTCACCCGGCGCCAGGAAGTACAGGATGAGTTCGGGCTGGTGAGCGAGTTTGAAGAGGAGAACGCCGGTGAATCCTGGCCGCAAGGGCCGCTGGTGCTGGCCTGGAGCGAACTGCAGCAGGATGGTGACTGGGACGGCTTTAATCTGGTGATCCACGAGCTGGCTCACAAGCTCGACATGCTGGGCGGTGAGGCGGACGGTGCGCCGCCGTTGCCGGGGCAGATGAGCAGTCAGCTCTGGCAGCAGGCCTTTCAGACCGCCTTCGACGAGTTGTGCCAGCAGCTCGACCGGGACGAAGTGACCGCCATCGATCCCTATGCTGCTGAACATCCCGCGGAGTTTTTCGCCGTCTGCTGCGAGTGTTTCTTTACCGATCCGCTGCGGCTGCAGCAGGTCTATCCCGCGGTATACCGGCAACTGAGCCAGTTCTTTAGCCAGGATCCCGCACTGCGTTTCCCCGCGACCCGCTTGCTGGCGGGGGAGGTGGACGTCGAGTCACTTGACTGATAATCGATCTGTTGAACGGTTATTCGAGATAGCAAAAAGGCACCCGAGGGTGCCTTTTTCACAATCTGAGTGGCTTGCCTATCAGGCAGCGGCTTTCAGCTGTACTGCGGCGGCTTTCTTGTGATCGCCGATCGGCATCACGGTGCGGCCGAACTGCTCGTTGATCACGGTGGCCATGGCCAGGTAGATGGCGCTGGCGCCACAGATGATGCCTTCGAAACCGGCGATGGTGCCGATCAGGGTGCTGCCGGTGAAGTCACGGGCGGCCAGCAAGAAGAACAGCACGGTCAGGGAGGCGAACACGAACTGCTTGGCGCGCGGGTAGTTGATGGTGCCAACCAGCATGAACAGGGTGAACATGCCCCACATCAGCAGATACCAACCCATGTAGGCGTGTGGAGTCGCTTCGGCCAGACCCATGGTCGGCATGATCAGCAGGAACACCAGGCTCAGCCAGAACAGGCCGTAGGAGGTGAACGCGGTCACACCGAAGGTGTTGCCACGCTTGTACTCCATGATGCCAGCAATGATCTGGGCGATGCCGCCGTAGCACAGGCCCATGGCCAGGATCATGGCGCTGATGGGGAAGAAACCTGCGTTATGGATGTTCAGCAGGATGGTGGTCATACCGAAACCCATCAGACCCAGAGGGGCAGGGTTGGCCAATTTTTCGCTCACGTGGCGTTCTCCAAAAATAGAGGTGGGGGTTAACAAAAGACGCGCGATTTTAGGCAGGCTGTGGCGTGCCCGCAAGGGGGCAAGGGGGATAAATCGTAAAAAAACTACGTGATTATTTGCATCAGAGGCCAAATGCTCACCAGGACAGGCTGTTTGGTGAGCAAAAGGTGTCAAAATAGTTGAGGAGTTGTATTTTTATTACGCATTTGCGCAGTGCGGCGGCCTTACTGATCCAGTGTCAGGATCACTTTGGCTTCCTTGTCCTCTTCCTTGACCTGGCTGTCGAGCACGAACAGCCGCTCCGGGGCGATCCCCTGGCTGTCGACCAGAAACTCCTTGGTATTTTGCGCCCGGCGCATGGCGAGATTGCGCAGGGATTTGGCTGTGATGAGCTGCTGATCCCGCAGCAGGATCACCGCCTGGGCCCTCAGTGCCGCGCTCTCTTCATCCAGATGGAGGCGATCGGCCAGATCATCCAGATCTTCGCCAAAGCGCTCTTCATAGGCCTGGGCCAGCGCCTCTTGCAGGGCGGGGTCCTGTTCCAGCAGGTCGAGATCCGCCTGATTGCCGGTGAGCTTGGCCAGTACCCGCTCCAGCTTTTGCCGTTGCAGGATGGGGCGCTCCTCGTTGAAGTTGACCTTGCCACGAATGTTCATGCTGAGCTTGGGTCTATCCTTGAGGGCCTGCGCCAGTTTGACCAGTTTCTCCTGCTGGGTGGGGGTGAGATCGGGATCCCCCGGCAGGAAGGGAAGTTCGTCGAGATCTTCGGTGCCATCGGCCAGCGAGGCGAGCAGGGAGAAGGGGGAGGTGATCGCCTTGCTCAGTGTGTTGCCCAGCACATCCCAGAAGATATTGCCGATGCTGAAGTCCGGTTGATCGAGATCCCCCTTCACCTTGAGGTTCATCTGTATCACCCCGTTGGCATCACTCAGCAGGGCGATGGCCAGCCCCAGCGGCAGATCCTTGGCCTGATCGCTCTTGATCTTCTCGCCCAGTTGCAGCTTCTTGATGGTGATGTCGTTATCTCCCTCCAGCCGGTTGCCCTCCAGCTTGTAGTGCAGCTTCATGGAAAGCTGCCCCTTGTCGATGGCATAACCGGCATAGGTGCCCGAATAGGGGGTAAAGGTGGTGAGTTCCAGATTGTGGAAGGCCACCGCGATGTCGAGGATCGGGTTGGCCACCAGCAAGTTGGTACCGCCGCGAATGGTCACCGGCGCATAGCGATCCACCTTGCCGTTGAAGGCGAGATCGGAGCGTTGCCCCGGAATATTGCTGATATGGCGGCTCTGGCCGCCCAGCGAGGCGATATCGGCCACAAAATCCTGACTCAGGCTGCGGTCGGCAAAGCGCAGGTTGCCCTGCTCGGTGCGCAGCTGATCGATGGTGAAACGAAAGTCAGGAGCCTTGCTGCCTGCCGTCGCGTGAGTACTTTTGGTTGCCGCCGGCTGCGGTAACAGCAGCTGTTGCAGGTTGGTGGTGCCATCTTCGTTGATCTCGATGCGAGCGAAGGGCTTGTTCAGAGCAATGTCCTTGATCCGCATCTGCTGGCTGATGCCGTCGTACGTCAGACCGGTGAGAGCCAGGGTGTTGAACTCCAGCAGCCGCTGATTGTCTGCCCGATCGACTACTTTGAGCCCGTTGATATCGAGCCCCCCTTGCAGGGTCAGCTTGCTGAGATCTCCCTGGGCGGTGGTGGCGAGATCGAGGCGGGTCTTGCTGCTCAGCAGCCCGTTTTGCACCTTGATGCGTACCAGATCGGCCAGATAGGGCTGTGCCAGCGTCAGGGGCAGCCCCTGCTGGTTGATGTCGCCGCTTAAGGTGAAAGGAGTCAGTGTCAATTGGCCATCAAAGGCGAGGGGGCTGCTCTGGTTGAACTGGGTGGCCAGAGTCAGTTTGCTCGGTTGCTCCCCCTTGCTGCCCAGTGGCCCCAACGCCATCTTGAGGCCGGAGAGCTGGCGTGCCTGCGGTTTGCCGCTGCTCGATTCGGTGAGAGTGAGATCGCCCTTGTCGATAAGGATCTGCTTGATCTGCCACTGCCAGGGTTTGTCTGGCGTATGTTTCTTGCCGTTACCGGCTGTCTTTGCTTGTTGTGCCGACTTGGGCGCCGCATTGTTGGCCACCTCGTTTGCGGCGTGGGCCCCTTTGGCGGGTTTGGCGGGGGCCTGTTCAATCAGCAAGTCAGCCAGATCCAGCTCCTGCTGTGGGTTGAGGGTGGCCTTGAGCAGGGGTTGTTGCAGAGTGACCTTGCCGATCTGGAGCGACTGTTTCTGGCCATCGACAGCCAATTCGCTCAGGGCTAGCTGGCCGAAGCGGGCAAATTCGTCGCCCTTGTGTTTTTTAAGCTGCCAGTTGTCCAGCGTCAGCTTGCCTTTGGACAATTGCCACAGTACCCCTTGCTTGCCCTCTTTAAGCTGGTACTCCACCTCTGTATTGGCGTGGCCCTTGGCCAGATCCAGCTTGAGATAGGGTGCCCAGAGCGGGGCGAAGGGTTTCAGCTCGACCTGCTTGAGGCTCACCTTACCCTGACCCATGCCGCTCATCACATCGAGTTTGCCGTGGGCAGCGAGGCTGCTTTTGCCGTTGATGGCGGCGTTCAGCTGATAGGCGGTCGGGTGATTTGCCTCGGTGCGCAGGTTATCGAGCTTGAGGGCCACTTTCTCCAGATTGAGAGGCGGCAACCAGCCGGGTTCGCTCTCCTTGCGTTGATCCTGATAGCGCACATTCCCGTCAGTGACATTGACGCTGGCAATATCGACCAGTAGCGGGGCGCTGGCTGTTTCGGGCTCGGGGGAGGGCGCAGGGGCGAGCAGGGTGGCAAGCGCATCGGTCAGGTTGAGTCGAACATCTCCTTTTTTATCTGTCAGCCGTTGCAGCAGCACCACGGGTTTGGTCAGGGTGACGGTGGAAAGCACGACCCCTTTCTGCTGCCAGCTGGCTTGCAGGTCGGGGGTGATAAAGAGCTGCTCAAAACCGATGATGGTCTGCTGTTTGGCATCGAGCAGGGCAGTCGCGCCGAGGGTGAGAGAAGGGTTGCGCAGCCCTACGTCAATCTCACCCAGCGTCAGTTGCAGGCCGTAGTGCTCGGCCAGCCAGCCGGGCAGATAGCGCTGGACCAGACGGGGGGTTTGCCACAGCAGCAGGGTGATCAGGATAAGAAGCAGCAGGAAAGCGTAGGCAAGGTAGCGCAGCAAGCGGAGCTTGGGGGACGCGGGCTCGGTGGTGTTCATTTGGTGCACTCCCATTTGGTTCCCACCATGGTACAGAAAAGCTGGATAGTAATCATGGGGTTGCGTGCTGTTGTACGCCGTACTTTGTCCAAAGGCGATCCAGTTCCCCCTTTTGTTGCAGCGCTGCGAGCCACTGTTCCAGCTGGGCAGGGGTAATGGGGGCCTCAGGGTGAAGGATGGCGCGGTGTTGATACTGTTGATCCCATTTTTGCGAGATCAGCAGCAGGTCGGCGGTGTCGGGATGGGCCAGCAGATACTGGTTAAGGTAGGAAACGTTGAGAATGGCTACCTCGCCACGCCCTTTGAGCAGGGCTTGCAGGGCGCTGATGTTGTCCTTGACCAGGGTGATATTGAGCTTGCGCTGCAGGTAGAGGGGATCAGCATTGAACTGGCCGACGCCGTAGTGGTAGCCGGTCACCCCGATAAGATGATGCCGAGAGGGGTCATCGAAAAAGCGCTGATCCCGGCCCGTTTTGTTCAGGGCCACATAGACCTCACCACCACCGAGAAAGGGGGCTGTTATCTTGAATTTATCTGTGTCCCAGCCCCACTTGGTGTCTTCAAACAGCATCAGCGAGAAACGGCCCAGATCGAGCGCCTTGTAACGGTTGGCGGCCGAGGTGGGAACAAACACGAATCTTACCTCGTGCTGGATCTCGTTTAGCTTGGCGATGAGGTCCAGCGTCAGCCCTTCATAGCGGGAATCGGAGAGTTTGACCACAAAGGGGGCATAGGGGTATCCGCCAACCTTGATGAGGGGATGGCTCCAGCCAGAGAGGCTGAACAAGAGCAAAAACCAGCACCAATATCTCATGGGATCCCCAAGGCAATAGCTTGCTCCCAGATTCGGTTAATCTGCGCCAGTTTTCAAGCTGTTAAGGGAATTAACACAGCGCTGTTCGGCGGCTTCCAGCTCGGCCATCACCATCTGGATATCTTCCAGCTGCTGGTGCAGGGCACGGCGCTTTTCCTCGATCAGCTGGATCATGGAGTAGAGCTGGGTTTTGCTCGATTTGTCAGTGTCGTACATATCGAACAGCTCGCGGATCTCGGCCAGGCTAAACCCCAGCCGTTTGCCGCGCAGGGTCAACTTGAGCCGGATCTTGTCCCGATGGCTGTAGATGCGGGTTTGCCCCTCCCGCTGGGGGGTGAGCAGCCCTTCGTCCTCGTAGTAGCGGATGGTGCGCGGCGTAACATCAAACTCGTGGGCCAGCTCCGAGATGCTGTAGGTGACCTCCTTGCCGGGCAGGGAACGGGACATGGTCATGACTCCTGTTGCTGGGCGTGTGGCTGGCAGAGGCGGGCACGCAGCCGTTCGGCATTGGCGTGCAAGGCCTGACCGACCCGCGAGCCGTTGGGGCGAGCGAGCTGCTCGCTGACCCACTGGCCGGTGGCCGCCAGTTTGTCGAGATCCACTCCGGTCGTCATGCCAAGGCCGTGCAGCAGGTAGACCACCTCTTCTGACGCCACATTGCCGGAGGCGCCCGGCGCATAGGGGCAGCCGCCAAGCCCCGCCACCGAGCAGTCGATGGTGCGAATGCCGCGCTCCAGCGCGGGTAGCAGGTTGGCCAACCCCTGGCCGTAGGTGTCGTGAAAATGGACCGCGAGTCGACCCGCCGGGATCTCGTGCAGCACCGCATCCAGCATGGGCGCCACCGTGCCCGGAGTGCCGACGCCTATGGTGTCCCCCAGCGAAATTTCGTGGCAGCCGAGATCCAGCAACTGCTCGGCCATGGCGGCGACCCGTTTCGGGCGGGTCGGGCCATCAAACGGGCAGGCGATGACGGTGGAGAGGTAGCCACGCACCTTGATGCCGAGGCGGCGCGCCTCCTGCACCAGCGGGGCGAAGCGCACCAGCGACTCCTCCACGCTGATGCCGATATTGGCGCGGGTAAAACCGTCGGAGCAGGCGGTGAAGAGGCCAATCTCATCGGCGCGGGCGGCAATGGCTGCCTGCAAGCCTTGCAGATTAGGCACCAGTGCGCCGTAACGGGTTGAGCCCTTGCGCGGCAGTGCCTCGAACAGCGCTGCGGAGTCCGCCATCTGCGGCACCTTTTTGGCAGAGACAAAGGCACCGACCTCGATGCGCTGCAGACCGCTGTCGGTAAGGCGCTGGATCAGCTCCAGCCGCTGTACCAGGGAGAGGGGCGCAGCTTCATTTTGCAGGCCATCTCGCGGCCCCATCTCCACCAGACTGACCCTGTCGTCACGGACGTCCTGTGATCGGTTCATGGGTGTTCCTCCTGTGAAGCAGTCTCTTCGACAAAGCGCACCAGCACGGCCCCCTGGCTTACCTGCTCGCCCTGCTTGCACTGCAGGGTTTCAATTACCCCATCCCGCTCTGCACGCAACTGGTGTTCCATCTTCATCGCCTCCAGCACCAGCAGGGGTTGTCCCTTGCTGACTGTTTGGCCGGGTTCGACCAACACGGCTACCACGATGCCGTGCATGGGGGCGATGGCGCCCTGCACCTTCTCGTTTGCCTGATCATGGTAGTGACTGTGCAGCTGATCATCGGCCGCGAAGCGGATGCGCTGGCCCCCTAGGGTCATGATGAAGGCTGCCTCCGAGCCTGCGACCGTCTGAATGGGGATCTGTTGCCAGCAGTCACCCTGCTGCAGCCGGATATTATCGTCACCTCTCTGGTAGCAACGGGTCTCCCCTTGCCACTCAAACTGGCCGCCATGATCGTTAAGGGTCAATACCCGGTGCTCATCACCAATGCGTACCGCCGCTGCCCAGCAGCGAGCCGGCCCTAGCCGAAATCCGCAGGCTTGCTGCCAGGGGGCGGTGCCCGCAGGGCGGCTCGCCAGCCAGAGGGTGGCCAGCGGCCAGGCGAGTTCAGGAATGGGCTGCGCTGTGGTGGGAATGGGCCACTGGGTATGGTGGCCCATGGCCAGGACGTCAGGCTCTTCACAAAGGCGCAGCAAGAGCGCGCCGTTGTGCACCAGCGGGCCGAGATCCAGTGCCGCCAGCGCATCGGCCAGTTGGGCGAACGCCTCGGTGCGGCTCTGGCCGTGGGCGATCAGCTTGGCGATCATGGGATCGTAATAGGGGCTCACCTCATCGCCAGCGGTGACGCCGGTGTCGATGCGCACGCCAACGGGCCAGTGGAGCCAGTGGATAGGCCCGCTGGCGGGCAGAAAACCGGCCGCCACATCCTCGGCGTAGAGGCGCGCCTCCACTGCATGGCCGCGCAGCACCACTTCCTCTTGGGTGAGTGGCAGCGGCTTGCCTTCGGCCACGGCCAGCTGCCAGGCCACCAGATCCTGCCCGGTCACCGTTTCGGTGACCGGATGCTCCACCTGCAGCCGGGTGTTCATCTCCATAAAGAAGAACTCATCCTTGCAGAGCAGGAACTCGATGGTGCCAGCCCCCTGATAGTGGATGGCTTTGGCTGCGGCCACGGCTGCCTCCCCCATGGCGCGGCGCAGAGCCGGAGGGATGTCGGGGGCGGGCGCCTCTTCGATCACCTTCTGGTGGCGTCGCTGCAAGGAGCAGTCCCTGTCCCCCAGATAGATGGCGTTGCCGAGGCTATCGGCAAAGACCTGTACTTCCACGTGGCGAGCCTGGGGCAGATAGCGCTCGAGCAGTACCAGATCGTCACCAAAGGCAGCCTTGGCTTCCCGTTTGACGGCTGCCAGCGACTCGTGAAAGTCGGCCAGCTGATCGACCCGGCGCATCCCCTTGCCACCGCCGCCACTGGCCGCTTTGATAAGTAGCGGGAAGCCAATCTGGCTCGCCTGATCGCGCAAGAAGTCCGGCCGTTGATCCGTGCCGTGATAGCCAGGCAGTACAGGTACACCGGCAGCCTGCATCAGCGCCTTGGCCCCCGATTTGTCGCCCATGGCGAGAATGGCGGCGCCGCTTGGGCCGACAAAGCGCAGGCCGCGCTGTTCGCAGGCGGTGGCAAAATCGCTGTTTTCCGACAGAAAACCGTAACCGGGATGGATAGCATCGGCGCGCGCCTCTTTGGCAATCTTCAGCACCTTGCCGGTGTCCAGATAGCTCTCTCTGGCCGGTGCGGGCCCCAGATGCCAGGCCTCATCGGCCAGACGGGTGTGCATGGCATGGGCGTCGGCATCGGAGTAGAGGGCGATGGTGTGAATGCCGAGGCGTTTCGCCGTCTTGATGATGCGCACGGCGATTTCGCCGCGATTGGCAATCAGCAGGCGTTTAATCTGAGTGTGATGGGTCATGTCTCATCCTTGAAACGGGGACGCCAGGCGGGAGGGCGTTTGTCAAAGAAGGCCTGCATCCCCTCCTGGGCTTCAAGCCCCACCCGAACCCGGGCAATGGTCTCGACAGTTTTCTCTTCGTGCAGGCGGGAAGGATGGGCCTCTATCGCCGCCAGCAGCCGTTTGGTCTCTTTCATCGCTTCCGGCCCGTTGCGGCACAGACGAAGGGCCTGCGCCCGTCCCTCCGCCAGCAGTTGATCCGGTTTGCAGAGTTGATGCGCCACATTGAGCCGACAGGCGGTAATGGCATCGAACGGCTCGGCACTGAGCATGTAGCGGCGCGCCTGACGCATTCCCATGGCTCGTACCACGTAGGGGCTAATCACCGCAGGCACCAGACCCAGGCTCACCTCAGAGAGGCAGAAGCGGGCATCGTCGCTGGCCAGCACCAGATCGCAGGCGCAGATGAGGCCCAGCGCCCCGCCGTAGGCGGCCCCTTGCACCAGCGCCACCGTAGGGAAGGGAAGCTCATCGAGGGTCTGCATCAGCCGCGCCAGTACCCGGGCGTCTTCGCGATTGTGCTCGAAATCGGCGTGGGCCAGATTACGCATCCAGTTGAGGTCGGCGCCCGCGCAAAAGTGTTTGCCTTCGGCACGTAGCAGCAGGGCGTGAGGGCGTTCGGCGAGATCATGACCATGGAGATGGGCCAGATCATCGAGGCAGTCGAGCAGCCCCAGCATCAGGTCGGCATCAAAGGCGTTGTGGCGGGCCGGGCGCGACAGCACCAGCTCGGCCAGCGGGCCGTGCCGCTCCAGCCGAAACGGGCCCTGTGTTGAAGAGCCAAGTGCTGAGGAAGTAAGTGGATCTGACATCGTTTTGCTCCTTACATCCGAAAGATGCCGTACTGCTCGGGTTCAATGTGGGCACCCTGACAGGCGGCGAGCGCCAGCGCCAGCACGGTGCGGCTCTGGGCCGGGTCAATGACGCCATCATCCCACAGGCGGGCGCTGGCGTAGTAGGGGTGACCCTGGCGCTCATACTGTTCGATCACCGGGGCACGGATGGCGGCCGCTTCCTGCTCGCTCAAATCTTTGCCCTCGGCAGTCAGCTTGTCGCGACGCACCTGCACCAGCACCCCGGCCGCCTGCTCGCCCCCCATGACAGAGATGCGGCTGTTGGGCCAGCTAAAGAGAAAATCGGGCTCATAAGCGCGGCCGCACATGCCGTAGTTGCCAGCGCCAAAGCTGCCGCCGACGATCAGGGTGATCTTGGGCACCCGGCTGCAGGCCACTGCTGTGACCAGCTTGGCGCCGTGCTTGGCGATCCCCTCTTTTTCTGCGCTACTCCCCACCATAAAGCCGGTGATGTTCTGCAAAAAGAGCAGCGGGATGGCACGCCGGTTACAGAGTTGGATAAAGTGGGCCCCCTTCTGGGCACTGTCGCTGTGCAGCACGCCGTTGTTGGCGAGGATACCCACTTCCATGCCGCAAATACGGGCAAAGCCGGTCACCAGTGTGGTGCCGAACAGCGCCTTGAACTCGTCAAAGTCAGAGCCATCCACCAGTCGGGCAATCAGTTCGCGGGCGTCGTAAGGGCGTTTGAGACTGGTGCCCACCAGACCGTAGAGCTCCTCGATCGGGTAGCAGGGGGGCTCGTAGCCGGGGCTGCTCTCTATCGGCTCGTTACCCAGATGAGTAACCAGCGTGCGGGCGATGGCCAGCGCATGGGCATCGTCACGGGCCATATGATCAGCAACGCCGGAGTGGGCACAGTGCACTTCAGCGCCGCCCAGGGCCTCGGCGCTGATCTCCTCGCCGGTGGCGGCCTTGACCAGCGGCGGACCCGCCAGAAAGATGGTGGCTTGCTCCCTGACCATGATGGATTCGTCCGCCATAGCGGGGACGTAGGCTCCCCCGGCGGTACAGAGCCCCATCACCACCGCCAGCTGCGGGATATGCTGGGCCGACATGCGGGCCTGGTTGTAGAAGATGCGGCCAAAGTGATCCCGGTCGGGGAACACCTCGTCCTGCATCGGCAAGAAGGCGCCGCCGGAATCTACCAGATAGAGGCAGGGGAGGCGCAGCCGCTCGGCGATGGCCTGGGCGCGCAGGTGCTTTTTCACCGTGAGCGGGTAGTAGGTGCCGCCTTTCACAGTGGCATCGTTCACCACCAGCATGCAGAGCCTGCCCGAGACCCGGCCGATGCCGGTGATGATACCGGCGGCGGGCACCGGCTCGTCATAGACCTGCCAGCCAGCCAGCGCCGAGAGCTCGAGAAACGGGGAGCCCGGGTCCAGCAGCTGATTGATGCGCTCGCGGGGCAGCAGCTTGCCACGGGCCTGATGGCGGGCGTTGTTGGCCGCGCCGCCCCCTAGCGCGATCTCGGCAATGCGGATATGGAGATCGTCGACCAGCCCCTGCATGGCGGTCCGATTAGCCGCATATTCCGGGCTCGCCGTGTCAAGGTGGGAGTGGATACGACTCATGCATTTTCTCCCATCAGCTCGCGGCCGATGAGCCAGCGGCGGATCTCCGAGGTACCGGCGCCGATCTCGTAGAGTTTGGCGTCCCGCAGTAGGCGGCCAGTGGGGTATTCGTTGATGTAACCGTTGCCGCCGAGCAGCTGGATAGCGTCGAGGGCCATCTGGGTGGCGTTTTCGGCGGCAAACAGGATGGCTGCGGCGCAATCTTTACGGCTGGTGCGACCCTGATCGCAGGCGCTCGCCACCGAGTAGACCAGCGCCCGGCTGCTGGCGAGGCGGGTATACATGTCGGCCAGCTTGCCCTGCACCAGCTGGAACTCGCCGATGGCTTGACCAAACTGCTTGCGCTCACGCACATAGGGCAGCACTACATCCATGCAGGCCTGCATGATGCCAAGGGGGCCCGCAGCCAGCACCACCCGCTCGTAATCGAGCCCGCTCATCAGCACCTTGACCCCGCCGTGCAGGGTGCCTAGCAGGTTTTCCTGCGGCACTCGGCAGTTGTCGAACACCAGCTCGCAAGTGCTGGAGCCGCGCATCCCCAACTTGTCGAGCTTCTGGGCGGTAGAAAAACCGGGAGTGCCCGTCTCGACGATAAAAGCGGAAATCCCTTTGGGGCCCGCACTGGCATCCGTCTTGGCATAAATGACGAAGGTGTCGGCATCCGGACCGTTGGTGATCCACATCTTGTTGCCGTTCAGCACGAAGTGATCGCCCTCGCGCTCCGCGGTGAGGCGCATGCTGACCACATCGGAGCCGGCTCCCGGCTCGCTCATGGCCAGCGCCCCCACATGCTCGCCGCTCACCAGCGGCGGCAGGTAGCGCGCTTTCTGTTCTGCCGTGCCGTGGCGGTGGATCTGGTTGATGCAGAGATTGGAGTGGGCGCCGTAGGAGAGGCCGACCGAGGCGCTGGCGCGACTCACCTGTTCCATCACCAGCACGTGGGCCAGATAGCCGAGGTTCACCCCGTCATACTCCTCCGCCACCGTGATGCCGTGCAGCCCCAGCTCACCCATCCGGGGCCAGAGATCACGGGGAAAGGCGTTGCTCTGATCGATCTCGCTGGCGCGCGGGGCGATCACTTTCTGGCAGAAGGCCGCAACCTGTTCGGTCAGGGCATTCAGGGTCTCATCCATCTGCATCCATGCTCTCCTTGCGGATATGACAGTCGGGTAGGAAGGTTGGGTCGACCGGCTGACTCGGCGTTACGGCTGGCAGTGGTCGGTCCATTTTGTACTTCACTTCTGCCACAAGTTTACGTTAGCGTAAACGTAAATCAATTGTTAATCTGTTGTGTGTCGATAAAGCCGTGGTAGTGAGTGCGTCATCAGCTACCACGACAACAGCGCCATAGTGGCAGATCCGAATGACCAGTGTGTGGGCGCCGCGTCATAAAGCGCTAACGCGGGGAAGAAAGCGCGGGGCAACAAGGGAGAGAAAGACGAGATGGATTTTACCCTGACAGATGATCAACAGGCGTATGTGGAGGCGGCCGCCGCCTTTGCCGATGAGGCGCTCAAACCCCATGCCGCGCGCTGGGACAAGGAGCATGAGTTTCCGATCCCGACCATCAAGCAGGCGGCAGAGCTAGGTTTTTGTGGTCTCTATACCCCGGAGCAGTTTGGCGGATTGGGGCTGCCGCGCCTCGATGCGAGCCTCATCTTCGAACGCCTCGCCATGGGCTGTACCTCGACCACGGCGTATCTGACCATTCACAACATGGTGAGCTGGATGCTGGGTAGCTGGTTGCCCACCGAGGTTGCCAAAGAGTGGGTGCCCAAACTGGCCAGCGGCGAGCTGCTGGGCTCCTATTGCCTCACCGAGCCGGGGGCGGGTTCCGATGCTGCGGCACTCAAGACCCGAGCCACTCGCGAGGGTGATAGCTACCTCATCGAGGGAACCAAGGTCTTTATCTCGGGAGCGGGCAGCACTGACGTGCTGGTGGTGATGGCCCGTACCGGTGGTGAAGGTGCGAAGGGGATCTCTGCCTTTATGGTGCCGGCTAATGCCCCCGGCGTGAGCTACGGCAAGGCAGAAGAGAAGATGGGCTGGAACAGCCAGCCGACCCGGGAGGTTGTTTTCAATGGGGTTCGCATTCCTGCCTGCTATCGGTTGGGCGAAGAGGGGGAAGGGTTCAAGTTCGCCATGCAGGCGCTTGATGGGGGGCGCATCAATATCGCCACCTGCTCGGTGGGCACTGCCCAGCAGGCACTGGACGATGCGCTGGCCTATGTGCAGCAGCGCCAGCAATTTGGTCACCCGATCAGTGAATTCCAGAGCGTGCAGTTTCGCCTGGCCGATATGGCGACCGAGCTGGCTGCCGCCCGCTTGCTGGTACGTCAGGCCGCCGACAAGCTGGATCGCGGGGCACCGGACAAGAGTGCCTGGTGTGCCATGGCCAAACGGTTTGCCACCGATGTGGGTTATCGAATCTGTGATGAGGCTCTGCAACTCTTTGGCGGCTATGGTTATATCCGCGAGTATCCGCTCGAGCGCTATCTGCGCGATACCCGGGTACACCGCATTCTGGAGGGCACCAACGAGGTGATGCGACTCATCATCGCGCGCCGCCTGCTGGCCGATCCCGGTTTGTCGCTGGGCTAACCGGTGGTCGCATCAAGGGTGTGTTGCCTGCCACCCGATTGCACCATGCCGGTTTCGGCTTTGTGAGCCAGCCACAGGTTGGCGTCATTCAAGCCTGTCATCATGGCGGCAGCTTCATCGACAAGGACAATGTTATGACAAGGATCAGACTCGAATATCATGGCCACGTGGCTTATATCACCCTCGACCATCCCCCTGCCAACACCTGGACCCTCGCCAGCCTGCAGGCCTTTTTGCAGATGATGGTGGAGCTCGACAGTCGTCCCGATGTGGTGGCGCTGGTGATCCGTGGTGCGGGCGACAAATTTTTCTGCGCCGGTGCCGACCTCAATATGTTTGTCGAGGGGAATGTCGAGCTGGCCCGCGAAGTAGCCGAGGCCTTTGGCAAGGCCTTCGAGGCGCTGGCCCGTTTTCACGGTGTCAGTATCGCCGCCATCAATGGTTATGCCATGGGCGGTGGCCTGGAAGTGGCGCTGGCCTGTGATATCCGCATCGCCGAGCAGCAGGCGTTGCTGGGACTGCCGGAAGCCTCGGTGGGCTTGCTTCCCTGTGCCGGTGGCACCCAGCGCCTGACCGAGCTGGTGGGGCCGGGCTGGGCCAAGCGGATGATCCTCTGCGGTGAGAAGGTGAGTGCCTCGCTGGCCTACGAGATGGGGCTGGTGGAGGAGGTGGTGAAAACCGGTCAGGCATGGGAGGCGGCGCACCAGATGGCCCATCTGGTGGAGCGCCAGAGCCCGAGCGCCCTGCGCGCCTGCAAAACCCTGATCAATCAGGGCCGCAGTGGCCCGCGGGATGCCGCCTTGCCTCGTGAGCGGTCGCTGTTTCTCGATCTCTTTAGCGATGCCAATCAGCGTGAAGGGGTGGCCGCCTTCCTGGAGAAACGCTTACCGCGCTGGCAATATGGCCCAACAGAATAAATCCATACGGAGCCGTTTATGAGTGAGTCGGTCAAGGTTAGCTGTTATCCCACCGAAGATGGTCATCAGATCGGGGTGTTGACCCTCGACAGCCCTGCGTCTCTCAACGCATTGAGCCTGCCGATGATCCAGATCCTGCAACAGACGCTGACCCGTTGGGAGCAGGATCCCGCCATCGCTTGCGTACTGCTGCAGGGGGCTGGTGAGAAGGCGTTCTGTGCCGGTGGTGACATTCGCTCCTTCTATTACCGCAAGCAGGAGGTGAGCGGATCGGAACTGTTTGAATATGCCCGCGACTTTTTCGAGCAGGAGTATCGGCTCGATCACCACATCCACTGTTACCGCAAGCCCCTGATCTGCGTGGCGGACGGCATCTGCATGGGCGGTGGGATAGGTCTGTTTGCCGGCGCCGATTTTCGGGTGGTGACCGAAAGAAGTCTGTTCGCCATGCCGGAGGTGACCATTGGCCTCTACCCCGATGTGGGGGCCAGCTGGTTTTTAAGCCGGATGCCGGGGCGACTCGGGCTTTGGCTTGGTCTGACCGGTGCCCGTTTCAACGGGAGTGATGCCATCGGCCTTGGGCTGGCGGATCACGCCATCGCCAGCGGCGAGCGAGCCGAGTTGCTGCACCGATTGGCGGCACTCGACTGGTCAGCCGGTTGTGAGCCCCGTGAGCAGATCGATCTGCTGCTGCGGGGCCTTCATAAAGGTGCCGCAGCGCAGTTGCCTGCGCCCATCCTGCTGCCTCATCAACCAAGAATCGATGACCTGCTGGCGGGGCGAACGTTGGCGGGAGTGTTGGCAAGGCTGTTTGCTGCCCGATTTGACGAAACGGCGGGAGAGAAAGCATTGGCCCAGGCGCAGGAGAGCTGTCGCACCGGCAGTCCCATCAGCCGTGCCATCCTCTGGCGCCAATATTGGCAGGCTCGCCGTCAATCCCTTGCCGAGGTATTCGCCGACGAACTGACTCTCTCGGTCAACTGCGTGCTCAAGGGCGATTTTGTGGAAGGGGTGCGGGCGCTGCTTATCGACAAGGACAGGGATCCCCACTGGCAGGATCAGCCTGCCGCGGGTAACTGGCTGGACGAGTTCTATCGCTGGCCCCATGGGCACAACCCGTTGGCACGCAAGGGATAGGTACTGGTCTGGCAGCCGCGGCGCTATCAAGAACGCAAGGAGCAAGCAGAATGACAAGGATCGGATTTATCGGGCTGGGCAACATGGGGGGACCCATGGCAGCCAATCTGGCCAGGGCCGGGCACAGGGTGCAGGTGTTTGATCTGGTTGCCCAAAACATTGAGCGCGCCATCGCCGCTGGCTGCATCGCCACGGAGGATGCCCGTGAGTCGGTGACCGGCTGCGAGGTGGTGATCAGCATGTTACCTGCGGGGGAGCATGTGCGCGATCTTTGGTTGTCTGAGGGGCAGGATCTGCTGGCAGCGCTGCCGGTTGGTGCACTGGTGATCGACTGCTCCACTATCGATGTCGACTCTGCCCGTCAGGTCGGGGAGGCGGCCCGCGCACGTGGTTTGCGCTTTATCGATGCCCCCGTATCGGGCGGTGTCGCCGGTGCGGCCGCCGGGACGCTCACCTTTATCGTTGGCGGCGACGCGGCAGATTTCGAGGCGGCGAAACCTCTGCTCGCCTGCATGGGGCAGAACCTGTTTCACGCCGGGACGCTGGGCGCCGGGCAGATCGCCAAGATGTGCAACAACATGCTGCTTGCGATCCATATGGCGGGTACCGCCGAGGCGCTGGCCCTCGGGGTGAAGGAGGGACTGGATCCCGCCGTGCTCTCCACCATCATGGGCAAGAGCTCCGGCAACAACTGGAGTCTGGAGCGCTACAACCCCTGGCCCGGGGTGATGGAGAATGTCCCTGCCGCCCGCAACTATCAGGGGGGCTTTATGACCCGTTTGATGGTGAAAGATTTGGGATTGGCCATGGCGCTGGCCGAGCATGGCCACAGCGCTGTGCCGATGGGGGCGCTCGCGCGTAACCTGTTCAACCTGCATGCCGCTAAGGGGCAGGGGAGCCGCGATTTCTCCAGCATCGTCGAACTCTATCTGGATAAACAGGATCCCGCCTGACGGGCCACCTCTCTTCAAGGCATCTCTCTTCGACCAGCTACAAGGAGCATTGATGGATATCAAAGATAAGGTCATCGTTATTACCGGCGCAGGACGTGGCTTGGGACGGGCCATTGCGCTGGCCCTGGGCGCACAGGGGGCGACGCTGGCACTGCTCGACATCAATCGCGCCGATCTGGAGGCGACCGCAGCCCTGGTGCGCAGCCAGAATGATCAGTGCGATCAAGATAGCCAGTGCGAGCTGTTTGTCTGCAATGTGGCGAGCGAAGCCGAGGTTGAGTCGGTTTTTGCTGGCATCAAGGAGCGTTTTGGCGTGCTGCACGGTCTTATCAACTGTGCCGGCATTTTGCGCGATGGCATGCTGATCAAGGTGAAAGAGGGTGAGCTGGTGGAGAAGATGACGCTGGCCCAGTGGCAGAGCGTGATTGACGTCAACCTCACAGGTACCTTCCTCTGCGGTCGCGAGGGGGCGGCGCTGATGGCGCAAGGGGGGCAGGAGGGCGTTATCATCAACATCTCCTCTATCGCCCGCGCCGGCAATATTGGCCAGAGCAACTATGCCGCCAGCAAGGCGGGGGTTGCCTCGCTGGTGGTGACCTGGGCGCGGGAGCTGGCGCGCCATGGCATTCGGGTGATGGGGATTGCCCCCGGGGTGTTTGCCACCGACATGACGGCGGCGATGAAGCCTGAGGCGATGGCGCGGATGCAGCAGGCTATTCCGGTCGGCACCCTTGGCGAGGCGCAACAGCTGGCCGAGACGGTGAGCTTTATTTTTGCCAACGACTATCTGTCGGGAAGGATGATAGAACTGGATGGCGGTTTGCGTTTATAGGGATTTACATAATGGGCCCCGGTGTTTCCACCGGGGCTTTTTTATGCAGATTATTTATACAGAGAGCGCCTGAATGGCGATGCACAGGAACCATGCGAGTCAGGTTGTGTTGGCAGAAAAATGAGAAATATCAATGGGTCTTGGTTAATTTGAGCCAGCTCACAGGCCATATGGGTCAGTGCTGTAAAATTGCGCGCGGTCAAGGCGGTGCATGATTGACGGGACGAGGGATTGCGGTCGGAATAGTCATGCAATATAGTTGCCGCCTTTTTCACGGGGTCAGGATTCCCAGCCCCTCCCATATTGCGCGCAGTATGAATACGGACGCTCTGCCGCCGCCTAAATAAACAGGATTGAAATGGACAAGAAACTAGGGCTGGGCGCCCTCATTTCGCTGGTGATCGGCTCCATGGTCGGCGCCGGGGTCTTCAGTCTGCCACAAAACATTGCTGCGCATGCCAGTGCCGGGGCGGTCGCCCTGGGTTGGGCCATCACCGGTCTTGGCATGATCTGTCTCGCGCTGGTCTATCAGAACCTCTCCATGCGCCGCCCCGATCTCGATGGCGGTATCTTCAGCTATGCCAAAGCCGGTTTCGGCGATTTCATCGGTTTCAACGCCGCCTGGGGTTACTGGCTCTGCCAACTGCTGGCCAACGTCTCTTACGCCATCGTAGTGTTCAGCGCCCTGAGCTACTTCTTCGATACGCCTGACAACGTCATCTTCGGTGACGGCAATACGCCGGTGGCCATCACGCTGGCCTCCATCCTGATCTGGTCGGTGCATGCGCTGGTGCTGCGCGGGGTGCAGGTCGCTGCGCTGGTGAATATCGTCACCACCATCGCCAAGATGGTGCCGCTCATCGTCTTTTGTGTCGCGATCCTGCTGGCCTTCAACATGGATACCTTCACTCTGGATATCTGGGGCCAGAACAACATGGAGCTGGGCTCCGTGATGGATCAGGTCAAGTCCACCATGAAGGTGACCCTCTGGGTCTTTATCGGGATTGAAGGGGCAGTGGTGGTCTCTGCCCGTGCCCGCCATCGCAAGGATGTGGGCCGTGCTACTGTGCTGGCGCTGCTCGGCGCCCTGACGCTTTACGTGATGGTTACCCTGTTCTCGCTGGGTGTCATGAGCCAGCCGCAACTGGCGGCGCTCAAGAACCCTTCGACCGCCATGATCCTTGAAGCCGTAGTCGGCCCCTGGGGCGCCTGGCTTATCAACATCGGTCTGGTGGTGTCGGTGATGGGGGCGCTGCTCAGCTGGACCGTGCTGGCCGCTGAAGTGCCCTACATCGCAGGCAAGACCGGCGTCTTCCCGGGCTGGTTTGCCAAGGAGAACAAGAACGGCTCGCCGCAGGTATCCCTCTGGTGCTCTACCTGTCTGGTGCAGATCTTCCTGATCATCATCTACTTCCAGAGCAGCACCTATCTGGCGCTGGTCAACATCGCCACCTCGGCGGCGCTGGTGCCCTACGTTTTCTCCGGTGCCTATGGCCTGAAGCTGGCATTGAAAGGGGAGACCTATCAGGGTCAACCCCATCAGCGCAAGCGTGACCTGCTGCTGGCCCTGGTGGCGACGGTTTACGGCTGCTGGCTGGTCTACGCAGCCGGTGTTGAGTACCTGTTGCTGGTGGCGCTGCTCTACAGCCCGGGCATCTTCATCTACTGGAAGGCGCGTCAGCATCACGGTCTGCGCGGCCTTAACCGATTGGAGCAGGGGATGACGGCGGCTCTGCTCGGCTGCGCCGTGCTGGCCTTCTACAAGGTGATGGACGGTACCATTCCACTACACTAACCGGCACAATGAAGAGATGGCCCTCGCGCCATCTCTTTTTTTTCATGCAGATATCCACTGTTGCCCGGCCGTGTTGGCCAGTTTTTGTTTAACACAGGAATTTTTATGCTGTTTATGGGTTACCTCCTGCTGGGCGCCTTTGCCGGTATGCTGGCGGGACTGTTCGGGATCGGCGGCGGTCTTATCATTGTCCCCGTGCTGGTCATGACCTTTCGCGCCCAGGGCATCGACCCTGAAATCATTACCCATCTGGCCCTCGGCACCTCGTTGCCCACCATGATCTTTACCGGATTCAGCTCGCTGCGGGCCCACCGGGAGGCGGGTGCTGTCGACTGGGTTATGATCCGCCGACTCGGCGTCGGCATGCTGATAGGGGGCTGGCTTGGCGGCATGACGGCCAATCTGCTCAGCACCAGCACCCTCAATATCATCATCGGTTGTTTCGCCTGGAGTATGGCGCTACAGATGGGGCTCAACCTTAAACCCAAAGCGGAGCGCCATATGCCGGGGGCGCTCGGCACAGGCATCGCCGGTACCATCATTGGCTGGATGTCAGCGCTGTTTGGTATTGGCGGTGGCTCGCTGACCGTCCCTTATCTGAGCTGGAACTCGGTGCCAATGCGCAATGCGGTAGCGGCCTCTGCAGCTTGCAGCATGCCCATCGCGCTGGCGGGGAGCCTCAGCTACCTCTATGCGGGTTGGGGTCATGCCGATCTGCCCGAGTGGAGTGTGGGCTACATCTATCTGCCAGCGCTGCTCGGCATTGTGCTGACCAGTACCCAGTTTGCCCGCCTTGGTGCCAAGCTGGCACACCGATTGTCACCAAGACGCCTCAAGCAGGCATTTGCTCTGCTAATGCTGCTGGTGGGGGCGAAATTTATGCTGTTTAGCTGATTCATTCGGCAGATTGTTGAAAAATAAGGCAAACGATCTGTTGGAGGGTAGAAAGCCGTTGCATTGAACGCCCAGTTTGCCTATTCTCCTCGCCGGTGGTCCTATTGGTCCTCTCGCATTGATAACCCGTCGACCTGGTCAGGACCGGAAGGTAGCAGCCAAGGCGGGGGACTCGAGTGCCGGGATGTGGCTGGTAGGGCCACCACTTGTTTCTGCAATTCAATAAGTTAGCTTTCTAAAGCCCTTGGTCATCCACTTTGTGTGGACGACGAGGAGCTCATCGATGAATCTCTGGCTCACTCTCCACGGCATCTGGTATTACCGGAAAGTCACCACGCTCCCCTGTGGTCGCCGCAAATAGATCCAAAAATCCCTGCATACCCGAGACAAGCCGACGGCCCGTGCAGCTGTTGCGAAGCGGCTTGCCTGTGTGCGTTCCAGACCCAAGCCCATTCAGTTGCCTGCAGAGGTCAATGTTGCCCCACATGAGCAATCAGTAGCCCGGAATCAGGGGGGGGTTATTGCTTGGTGACACGCAGGGTGGCGTTGTATTTGAGCCGACCATGGGAAATATGTCTGTTTATCTCGCTTAGCAGCGTCTCTTTATTGATGGGCTTGGTGATATACCCGTTCATGCCATGGGAGAGATAGTATTGCTTGGATTCCGGCATCGCATCCGCCGTCAGGGCGATGATGGGGATATCTGCCCAAGGCATCTGGGAGGTGCGGATCCGGGTGGTGGCCACCAGGCCATCCATCACTGGCATCTGGACATCCATCAACACCAGATCAAATTCGGTGTGACCCAGTTTCTCCAGCGCCTCTTCTCCCTGAACGGCCAGTGTGACCTGATGGCCCACGGAGTCGAGCATGGCGCCGATCACCTTGCGGTTGGTGGCATTGTCATCAACCAGCAAGATGCGATAGCTCTCCTGATCCAGCGGCTTGGACGGCAGGCAAACAATCGAGGGGGTCGTGGCTCTGGCGGGCCAGATATAGGTAAAAGTACTGCCATGCCCCTCGCGGCTCTCTACCGAGATATCGCCGCCCATCAGGCGTGCGAGGTTACGGGATATTTCAAGACCCAGGCCCGATCCGCCATATTGGCGGGTGATCGAGACATCCGCCTGGGCGAAACGTTGAAACAGGTTCTTTAGCTGACTTTTGCTCATGCCGATCCCGGTGTCCTGGATCGAGATGCGTATCGAGTGGCGATCCTGCTCCAACAGGGTGCTATCAACGTTAACTCTGACTTCCCCCTCATGGGTGAACTTGATGGCATTGCTCACCAGATTGAAGAGGATCTGGCGCACTCTCAGCGGGTCGATCATCAACCACTCCGGCGTATCGGGGGCAACAGTCAGGGTCAGTTTGATCCCTTTCGCATCGCAGTTGCTCTGCATCAGGGCCCGGATATCCTCCAGCAGCTGGGGCAAGTGATGGGGGGCAAGCTGCAGCTCGATCTTGCCCTCTTCCAGCTTGGATACATCCAGAATGTCGTTAAGCAGACCGAGCAGATGGTTTGCCGATTCGCGCGCCGTCTCCAGATAGTCTCGCTCCCTCGGATCCATATCCCGGTCGGCCAGCAGTGAGAGCATGCCGAGAATGCCATTCATGGGGGTGCGAATTTCATGGCTCATGTTGGCCAAAAAGCTGCTTTTGGCTCTTGTGCCGGCCTCTGCCGCCTGATTTGCCCGCAGCAGTTTGTCATTGAGCTGCTGCATCAGTTTGTGTTGCAGAAACGAGATATTCATTTGCCGCCAGATCAGCAGGGCGAGCACAAAGAGCAGCGCAAATTGCAGGGTTGCGATGAGTGTCGTCGTGATGATCTGCTCCCTCACGCTGTCGCGACGTGCCACATCAAACAGGGTCGCCTGCTGGTTCACCTCCAGAGTCAGCTGATGGAGCAGGGGGAGCAGGGAGGCAAGCTGTTGGCGCAGCTCCTGATGGGCAAGATTGTCGAGCGGCTTGGTGGCTTCCGGGCCGAGCCAGATATCCGCCAGAGAGATGTAGGATCGAATGGCTTTGCTTGCCTGCTGGTAGATTTCTGTTTGCTGAAGCAGGCTGCGATCCTTGCTCTCCAGCACCAGATCCATGCGGCTGACCAGAATATCGTATCTGAGCTGGAAGGTCGGTTGCGACTCATGGAGCAGCGAGCTTTGAAAACGCAGCGCTTCGTTATAGAGCTGGAAATAGTTCCACATCACGTTGTCTTCGCCCTGGCTGGTACTACGCTGCAGATCCTGAAATTGCCGGTACTGGATGGTACCAATACCGACAAAGGCAAGGAGCAGCACACAAAGCACCACAAACAAGAAACGTTGACTGGCCGCCATGGAACGCATGATGGGATCTACTCCACTTTTATCGCGCTGATCTGCCAGATAGCCCGACCGTAATAGAGCTTGTTTTGCAGTTCGGGATATTGATCGAACGGATAGACAAGGAACAGCGGCCCTTTGTCACGCACCGACAGTGGCTTGCCATTGATCGTGCGGGCGAGGATGACCCGATACTGCTCGGCATCGCTTGTCGGCACCTGTACCGAGTAGTCATTGAGCGCGGTAATAGTGAGCTGTTTGCCGGTTGCCCCGACCTTGGCCAATACATCTTGCAGCAGCGGGCCGCGAAAAGTCTTGGCTTCGTCATACCAGGGGGTATGGGTTTTGATTTCGTGTACCGGTAGTTGATCCAGCATGGCGCTGTCCCACAGGGCCAGAGACTGATGAGTGGGGCTGCTGATGGCGCCTTCAACCTTCAACACGGCGCTGTCAGGGGAGGGGGCTGCGTATGCGGTGCCGCAAAGGGCTGCCAACAGTGGTGCGATGTAAAGGCCTGCTTTCATGATCTCTCCTTCCTGGAAAATGGCGGCATGGGGGCCGAGCCAACGGTGGCTTGTGAAGTGTGTCCAAAGGCAAGCAATAATCGGGCCCAGTCTAATGGACTTGAATTATCAGCCATTTAGCCTGTTATCGGGCGATCTCGGCCAAGGTGAATTGCAGTTTGCAACGTGCGGGGGAGGTCAATTGCAATTTGGCAATCAAAACGAGGAGTGGGTGTCGGCGAATAAGGCGCAAAGAGTATCATTTGGAGAACAAGTGCCGTGGCACTGCCCGGCATAACATTTGCAACGTGCTGAATGCCGTGACAGCAAATAGTCTGAGAATCGACAAGGAGCTAGCGATGGAAAGCATGACTTACACCCTTAATGATATCCAGGTAGTGGTACTGGAAAACGAGTTTGACGCGATGGCCGTCAGTGAGCTCCGCCCGTTGTTTGAAACCCTCTCGACCCACCCGGGAGATATCCTGGCCGATATCAGCGATGTTCATTTTATCGACTCGTCAGGGATCGGAGCCTTGGTATTTCTCTATAAAAGATTGATTATGAACGGGCATCAGATGGCCCTTGTCTGTGGGCCTGGCCAACCTCATGACCTGCTGGAGATGTTGCATATCGACCGGGTGATCCCCTGCCATGAGAGCATCAAGGCCTATATGCGCTCCCGTGGCATGATGGCCGCTGCATCATGAAACGCTTTGGTATCCTGCTCTCGTCCATTCTGCTGTCGGGTTGTGCGCAGTGGCCGCCGCAGGGGTATGGCGGCATGGCCGAGGCAAGACCCACCCGTATTCCGGTCAATGAGGATGAACGGCGGGTCTGGTCTCGTTATGATGAGCGTCAGAAGGAACTCGACTTGCAGCTGACGGAATTAAAGCAAGCGAGTCTGCAGGGGTGTATGCCTGCCGAGTTGAAACGGCTACAATCTCAACGTATTGATATCGAACGGGATATGCACGGACGGCTCTGGTCGGATGTAGCCTGGCGTCAGACCGTGTTGGCACAATCACTACAACAAGTACGTTTGCGGCTGCAACAGACAACAGCGGATGGCTGTCGTGCTGATTGGTCAGGGCTCCCCTTACGCCAATGGGGGCAGACGTAACAGACGAAAAGGATGTCTATGAAACGGGGCGCTCTCGAAGGATTGATCTGTGTTCTCTTGCTGTTGTTCACCTGCCCGTTACTGGCCTCCACCTTGTTGGCTCCCGGTGATCGGTTGGCCATAGTGCAACCCGGTGAGCCTGCTTTTGATCAGCCTTTCCAGATCAACAAGCAGGGGGAGATTGCACTGCCTGAAGTTGGCAACGTCGTGGTGGGGGGGAAGACCCTGCAACAGGCGGATGAGCTGATCCGCACCGCCCTCAAACCTGTTTACAACAACCTCTCTCAATTGACCGTCACCTTGCTGGAGAAGCGGCTGCTGATCAGCGTGATGGGCTATGTCAAAAAACCCGGCAGTTATGATCTGGCGCCCGATGGCAACGTGCAGATGGCCCTCGATGCCGCTGGCGGTCTGGTGCCCGGTGCCCAGCTCAACAACATGCAGGTGCGGCGCGGCAGCACGGTATCTAGCTTCGACTACAAGCGTTATCTCGATACCGGCGATGCCAGCGTGTTGCCGCCATTGCAATCCCTCGATGTGGTGTTCGTGCCAGCATCCCCTTTGATCGGCAACGTGCAGATTGATTTTGATGCGGCAACCCTGGCGGCAGGCGGGGATGGGGATACCGGCAAGGCGATCAAGGTGTTTGGCGAGGTCAACAGCCCCGGCGCCTTCAGTTTCAAGAGTGGCAACTCCATCGTGGATCTGCTGATGCGAGCCGGTGGGGTGACCCGTTTTGCCGGGGTGGAGCGGATCCGGGTGATCAATGGTGATGCCCCCGAACTGTTCGATCTCAAAGCCTATCTCGACTCCGGCAACAACAAGCTGCTGCCCAATCTGGCGCCGGGCGCCACCATCTTCGTGCCCAAGGATGAAGAGCAGATAAAACGGGGGGCACGCACCATCTACATCATGGGCGAGGTGTTCAAACCCGGCGCCTATGAGGGGCGGGAAGGGGACTCCTTCCTCGATATTCTGGCCAATGCCGGCGGCCCGACCCGCTATGCCGAGAGTCGCCAGATCCGTTTGCTGCGCACCGATGGCACGATCGAACCCATCGACTTGCAGGCCTATACCGAAGGGATGCAAAAGGCGTTGCCCCAAGTCAAACCCGGTGACGCCATCTTTGTGCCGGAAAAGACCGATATCAACGAGAAGTCCTGGTTGAAGGTAGCGCCAGGGCGGGCTGTGATGGTGATGGGGGCGGTGCGGATCCCGGGTCGTTATGAATGGTCTGACGAGATGTCGCTGCTGGATCTGATCGCCCACGCCGGTGGCCCCAACGAGCGGGCCGATATCGCCAAGGTGCAGATCCTGACCGCTGAAGGGGGGCAGGCCACGCCGACCCTGTTTGATCTCGACAAGTTCCTCCATCAGGGGGGGGCGCTCGCCAGCCTGCCGAAGATCCGGGCCGGATTCACCATCATGATCCCCGAGCTGCCCACCGATCCCAGTGACAACAAGTCCCAGTGGGTGCGCCAGTCACCGGACAGTTCCATCTATATCTTCGGTCAGGTCGGGGCCCCCGGTCGCTATGCCTTCAATGAGCAGATGGGCTTTATCGACATCCTGTCGGCCGCCGATGGTCCGACTGCGGCGGCGGATCTGCGCAATGTGCGCATCGCCCATCGCAGTGGCAGCACGGCACGGGTCAGCAAGCTCGATCTTGCCCTCTACTTTGAAACCGGCGATGAAACCTTGCTGCCCAAGGTGCTGCCCGGCGACTCCATCTACCTGCCGGAGAAGAATCGTCCCTGGCTCGATGAGCCCAAGGAGAACACCATTCGGGTGTTGGGGGCGATTGCCCGCCCTGGGCGCTACCGCTTTGACTCCTCCATGACCCTGCTGGATCTGCTGGCCGAGGCGGGGGGCCCGACCAGCAGCGCCTATATCAAGAAGATTGTGGTGATCAACATGGCCACCAGTGGTCAGGGGGATCAGGCCCGCAGCTTCGATCTCGACGGCTTTGCCAAAGAGCCCGACTTTAGCCAGTTGCCGGTGCTGCGTGCAGGGGACACCGTCTTTATCCCTGACAGCAAAAGCAGCAACTGGGCCATCTTCATGGATGGCATGCGCGACATCCTGACCACGATCTCGGTGGTGGCCCTGGTCGGGACGCTTTGATATGAGCATCCCCATTCAATATCTGGAGCTCGAATCCCTCTACGCGGCGACGGTCGCCCGGGGGATCCGCTCTCTGGCGGTCACCTCGTCGGAAGGGGGGGAGGGGGTGAGCTCCATCTGCGATGCGCTGGCAAGGCGCTCGGAGGCGGATGGGCTGCGCACCCTGCTGGTGGATCTCAACCTCTATCATCCCGGCCGCGCCACGGCGGTTGCCTGGGGGCCCAATGATGTGCCCGAGCCGGTGGCCACTGGTCGGTCGTTGTCGCTGCTCCCGGCTCCGGGCAAGGATCTGATGGCTTTTCGTAACAAGGATACCTTGCGTCAGCTGCTGGTTCGCTGGCTGGAGCATTACGACGTGGTGATCTTCGATACCTCACCGCTCACTGCCCTCAATCGGGGTAATATTCCGGCCGATCAGGTGTGTGGGGCCTGTGAAGGGGCACTGCTGGTGGTGCTGGCGGGAGTGACGCCGACGACGGTGGTACAAAGTGCGGTGGATAAACTGACCCGTGCCGAGGCCAATCTGATTGGCGCTGTCTATAACGACAAACTCAACCCGGGGCTGGCCAGCGAGATCCTGCGCGAACTCAACCGGCTGCCCAGTAACCGGGTGACCGAATGGCTCAAGCGCTGGTGCCGGCGCAGTGCCTTGCTCAATTTCCGGATCTGATCGCCCGCTGATGGAGGCCCGATATGGATGACTGGTTGCGATCTGCTCCGGCAACCCTGCAGTCGGTGCGCGAACTGCGCAACCGGCTGGCGCAGGGACTCTCCCTGTTTCAGGTCTCCCCAAAGGATCAAGCCAACTGGCTGCTCTGTTTCAGTGAGCTGGCCACCAATAGTGTCAAGCACACAGCTCCTCCCGCGACCAGGCTCTGGCTCACGCTGAAAGAGGATGAAACGGGTTTGAGTCTGATACTGGAGGATGATGGCGGTCCGCAACCCGGTCTTGCCAGTGCGCCGTTACCCGATGAGTTGCAGGAGGGGGGATACGGACTGGCGCTGGTGCACCAGCTGTTTGCCGAGGTGCACTTCTCTCGCGACGGTGAGCGCAATCGCGTGACTCTTTGCCAGCAGGGCCCGGTCAACCAGCTGCCGGTGCTCGCGGTGATCGACGATGACAAGGTGATGCGTGCCCTGCTCACCGCCTATCTCCATGAGCACTACCGGGTTGAAAGTTATGCCGACTCCCATGCCGCCCTGCTGGCGCTTGGAAAGCACCCCCCCGCGCTGGTGCTCTCCGATATCGAGATGGAGGGGATCGATGGCTTTGGCCTGCGCCAGCAGTTGATGAAGGATCCCAATATGAAGGGGGTGCCCTTTATCTTCCTGACCGGTCATCAGGATCAGTGGACCCAGAGTCGGGCGGGGGCACTGGGGATCGATGACTTTCTGGTCAAACCCATCACCAAGCAGGACCTGTTGCTGGCGGTTTCGCGGGTGCTGCAACGCTCGCAGCAGCTCAAGTCGCAATGGGGCGAGCAGCTGGATCAGCGCATGACCTCGGCGCTGCGCCCGTTATTGCCCGCCACCTCCATAGGGGGATACCAGCTGGCGTTGCAAACCCGTGCGGCCACCGTGGGGGGCGGGGACTTTCTGCTGGTCAAGGATCGGGTGCTGTGGCTCGGGGATGTGATGGGCCACGATGCAGAAGCCAAGTTTTTTGCCCATGCCTATGCCGGTTATCTGCGCGGTTTGCTGACGGCACACGATCTGGAGCGCGCCCCCGCCCGTTTGCTGACCATCTTGTCCAATGCGGTTCACAGTGATCCGCTCCTCGGGGCTACCCTGCTCACCACCCTCTGCATTGAGCTCGGCAACGAGGGGCGGGTGCAGTGGGCCAGCGCGGGCCACCCTGCGCCCTGGCTGGTTGGGCCCGGCACCATCCGTCAGGTCGGCGTGACCGGCCCCTTGCCCGGTTTGCGCCCGGATCCTCACTTCGTGACCAATGAGCGTCAGCTCAAGCCCGGCGAGATCCTGCTGTTCTGGACCGACGGCCTGCTCGATAGCCGTGATGCCGCAGAGCGCCAGTGCTGGGAGTCGCAGCTCAAGGAGATCTGCCTGACCTCGGGGCCCGGTCTTGAGCAACTGGCTCATCGCATTGCCCGCTGGTTTGATGAGCGCATCAATGATGCCGCCCTCGATGACATGACCCTCCTGCTGGTCGCCTGTCCCGGCGCCTGATCCAGCCCCTCTTTGCCTGACTGGCCCGCTCTATGCAGCGCCTCATTTCAGGTGGCATGGAGCCACGGAAGGAGGTGCCTATGTTACCCATGCAGCAGGTCTGGCTGGCCATCGATGCGCGTCAGGTCGGTGGAATAGAAGTTCACATTATCCACTTGGCCAACGATCTGCTGGCCAGGGGATTTCGCCCCACCATAGTGCTGGTGAGCAACCACGGTATGACCCCCTTTACGACTCTGCTCAAACAACAGGGCTTGCCCTACGAGGTGTGCCAAAACAGCCGCGATTTTATGCGCCGTCTGGCCCGCCAGCCTGCTTCTGTGCTGATCCATACCCACGGCTACAAGGCCGGGGTGCTGGGGCGGCTGACGGCCTGGTTCACCGGTAAATCGGTGGTTTCGACCTTTCACAGTGGGGATGACGGGGAGGGGTTGCTGAAGTTTTACAGCTGGCTGGATCGCACCACAGCGCGTTTTGCGAAGTGTATTGCAGTAAGCGAGCCCATCGCTCGCAAATTGCCTGTGCCAAGCACGGTGATCAGCAACTTTGTCCCCATGCCTGCGACGCCGGCTACGGTAACTGGCAACCGGATTGCCTTTGTCGGCCGCCTCTCGCCGGAAAAGGGGCCGGAGGCGTTCTGCCAGCTGGCCGCCTTCTGCCCGGATGGGGCGTTTCATCTCTACGGGGATGGCCCCATGAAAAGCGCTTTGTTGCAGCAGTATGGTGATCGCGTCCAGCTTCATGGTTTCCAGAACATGGCCAATGAGTGGCACAACATCGACCTGCTCTGCATCACCTCCCGCTTTGAAGGGTTGCCGCTGGTGGCCCTGGAGGCGATGGCTCACGGCATACCGGTCTGTACCTTTGCGGTGGGGGGGCTGGTCAATCTGATCGACCACAAATCCAATGGCTGGCTGGTAGAGCCCGGCCATGTGCGGGATATGGCGGAGCTGGTCAACTACTGGCTGCGCAGCGATGGGGTGGTGCGCAGCAAAATGAGTCAGGCGGCCCGCAACACCATAGCCCGCGGGTACAGCGTGAGCAACAGAGTGACCGATATTCTGGCTGTCTACGGCGCCTGAATCCCCAAGGGGAAACCCGCCAAAAACGAGTGGCCGCTGGCTACTCGTTTTTTATGTGCCGGTGTTAGGGGTTGCAGGGGGCGGATTGCTTCTGTGATCACGCAACGCTCGGGTTTCTGCAGTGGGTCAAGCGGACATCCGGCCTGTGGATGGGGCCAGATGATGGCGATCAGGTCGCTGACTTCTCGGTGATCAACGTTGATTTGCCACAAGGATGCGCCATAAAAAAGGCCATTGCAGTGACAATGGCCTGATGGGCGTTGAGATGTGGTTGAGGTTGGTGCGGCGGGATTAGCGCCCCTTCTTGCCAACCATGATGGCAATCGTCTTGCCGATGATATGCACATCCTGCACCAGCCAGCGCCAAGGGTGGAGCAGGGCGACCGAGTAGGCCAGATCGAACGCCAGCTTGCTGCGCACATCATCCAGCGACTCGTCATAGCCCTGATTGACCTGTGCCAGACCGGTAATGCCGGGGGCCACTTCATAGGTGCGTTCGATAAAGTAAGGCACCGCATCTTCCAGCCGGTTGGCGATCCCGGGCCGCTCCGGGCGGGGGCCGATCAGCGACATCTCCCCCTTGAGCACATTGATAAACTGCGGCAGCTCATCGAGCCGGGTTTTGCGCAGAAAGTCGCCGCTGCGGGTGATCCGGCTGTCCCCCTTGCCACACCAGACCGGCCCGGTGGCCGCCTCGGCGTCGGCGCGCATGGTGCGAAACTTGATCATGAAAAAGAGCTCGGTATGGGTGGCGTGGCTGCGCCCGATCCGCAACTGACGAAAGAACACAGGCCCCGGGCTATCGAGCCGGATGGCCAGCATGATTAGCGGCCACAGTGGCAGCGTCAGCAGCAGGCCAAGAGTGGCACCGAGCAGATCCATGCTGCGTTTGACCACCAGGGTCAATCTTGGAATGGGGTGTGTCATACGGCTTTCTCCTGTGACATGAAACGTATGGGGGCGCGCAGGCAGTAGCGCAGGGTGCCCATGCCGTTGTACCAGTGTCCGAGTACCAGATAGTGGATCTTGCGAAACAGATTGGGCCAGGGGTGCACAGGGGTCAGCTGGATCAGGATGACCAGCAGATACCCCAGCAGTTGCAGCCCCAGCAGCAACTGAAACAGCAGGGATTGGGTGGCAAGCGGGATGGCGCAGAGCCACAGCAGGGTCAGGCAGAGCGGCATCAACACACGCAGCCCCTTGCCACTGGCAAAGTTGAAGGCAACCCAGCCGAACTTGGGGTGTAGCAGGGGCAGCAACCGCAGCAGCTGCTGGGTGTTGCCAGCGCCGATCCGCTTGCGCCGTGTCGCCTCCAGCGCGGCATCGGAAACTTCCAGCTCCAGTGCGGCACAGCGATTGTCATAGACAGCCCGATACCCCTTGGCGATGGCCTGCATCGGCAAGATGAAATCGTCGTTGATGGTATCGGCAGCCAGCGGGGTGAGGCACTCCCGGCGCATCATGTAAAAGGCCCCGTGGGCCCCCAGCATGCCGCCAAGGGCCGATTCGCAGAGCTTGATCTGGCTTTGATAGTGCCAGTAACTCTCCTCGCCCTGGGAGCCCGGTTGCCAGAACCGGTATGCTTCCCCGACCACCCCTACCTTGGGATCGGCAAAATGGGCGACCGCCAGCAGCAGGCTGTCGATGGGCAGCAGGGCCGAGACATCGGTGAGGGCTACCAGATCGCTGTGCACCCGGGTCATGGCCTCGTTGAGCACGGCGACCTTGCCGCGATTGCGGGGGTGATCAAACAGCCTGATCTGCAACTGCTGCAGGGCGGGATCACCGAGCTGGCTCAGCGCAATGGGGTAACTGTTGTCGCTGCAGCCGTCGAAATGCACATGCACCCACAGCTTGTCGGCGGGGTAATCGAGGCTGGCGAGGTTTTGCAGCTTGGCCGCGATGGTCGCCGCCTCGTTGTAGACCGGCATCAGCAAAGTGATGGTCGGCAGCGCCTCATCGGCGGCGTCTGTTTTGAACCCTCGATCCAGAGGGCGGGGCGGATTGGCTACCTTGCGCGCCTGCCGACCACCGAATTTGAGCAGCAGGGGATAGCCGACATGGTGGTAGACCACCAGTACAGCGCACAGCCAGAACACGATCATGATCCATTCCATGGGATGCTCCTCTGGTCATCGGGTCGCTTGATCAGCGGCTGTAAAGCTGCTGATAGGCCTGAGCCATCCGGCTCAAGCTGCTTTGCTGGCACACAAACTCTCGGGTGACGGCACGCAGGCCATGGCACTGCAGCAACCCTTGTGCCAGAAGCTGGGCAAGGCGGCCGGGATCCCGCTCCGACAGGATATGGCCGCTGGCCTGGCAGACGATCTCTCTGGCCGCCCCCACGTCGCTCATCACCACCGGTACCCCGCACGCCTGTGCTTCCAGCACGCAAAGCGGCATCCCCTCCGCCAGCGAGGGGAGGCAGAAGAGATCCAGCCCCTGATAGAAGCGCGGCATGTTTTCGACCAGCCCCAGAAAATGGACCCGATGGGCGACCCCGAGCTGCTGACACTGTTGTTGCAACGCATTTTGCAAACTGCCGATCCCAGCCAACGCAAGATGCACCTCCTCCGGCAGGGTGCGGATCGCCTCCAGCAGCAAGGTATGTCCCTTGACCGACTCAAGGCGGGCGGCGCAGCCAATCAACTTGACCCCTTGCGGCAATCCCATCTCCTGACGGGCGAGGGCGGCGGCGCCCGGGGCAAAACGCTGCTCATCGATGCCGTTGGGGATCACGGTTGGCGACAGCTGGCCCAGCTTGGCCAGCAGCTGGTTGGCCACCGGCGTGGCATCGGCCACCAGAATGGGTTTGAAGGCGCGCAGCCCCCACAGGGCCAGCGTGCGTTGATGGGGATCATCGAGATACCAGGCATCGTGCTCTGTGTGTACCAGGGTGGGCACCCGGGCCAGCCGACTGGCCAGACCGCCATAGAGCATGGGCCCCAGATGGTGGGTATGTACCGCGACGGGCTTGAGTTGGCGCAGCAGCCGGGTGAGCCGCCAGAGGGTTGCCAGCGACCAGCCCGCGGGCTTTTCCAGGCAGTGAATATTGCCTGCGAAGGGATGCAGGGCGGGCCATGCACTTAGTACATCCCCTTTGCGCCCTTCGAGGGAGATGATATGCACCGGTTGCTCGGCAGGGCTCGCCTGAGTGAGGTTGAGCACCATGGTCTCCAGCCCGCCGGGCTGCAGGTGCTGCACGACCTGTACGACAGGCTGGGCGCTGGAGTTCCTGCGGGGATGGGGTCTGTGCGACGGGGTTGATGACAACATGGTTCGCGCTCCGGCAAGGGAAGGGGTAACACCCCGGATAGCGGGAGAATGCGAATCTTGTACCACTCTTGCGGTCTGCCCACAGAGGCGATCAGCTCCTCTGGTGGCACTGCCCTTGCATTGTGCGGGGGGAGGGCTTTTCTCAGGGAGTGATGCCATGCCTGTCCAGTTCTATTACAACCTCTACATCATTCTCTTTGCCGCCTGGCGCCGTCGTTATCTGCTGGTGATCCCGGTACTGGTGATGCCGCTGGTGGGCGTGACGGTCGGCCTGCTCACCCCCAAGGAGTATGAGAGCCGCACCACCTTTATGGTGCCGCAAGATGCCAACCAGACCCCGACCCTCAAGGATCTGATTACTCAGGAGAGTCTCAAGGATCGCTTTGCGGTGCTCGAAGCCCTGCTGCGCAGCCGTTATGTGCTGGATGGCGTGGCGCGGGATCGCGGTCTGGTCAATGACGAGACCCCGCCAGCCCAGCGCGATGCCATTATGGACTGGCTCTCGAGTGCCGTATCTTTGCGCCTGATCGGCGATGAGGTGATCGAGATAAAGGTAAAAGCGGATTCGGCGGCCAACAGCGCCGGTTTGCTCGAAGCCATTTCACGGCGCTTTTTCTTCAACCTGCTCAGCAAGGGGCGCCAGTCGGCGGAATCATCCGAACGTTTCCTGCAAAGCCAGCTCGACAGCCGCCGCAGCGAACTGCAAGCGGCCGAGCAGCTGCTCGCCGATTTTAAACGGGAGCATGCCAGCGCCTTGCCTCAGCAGCAGAGTACCAACGTCGCCCGTCTCTATGGTTTGCAGGAGCGCTATGCCGAGAGCCTGATCACCCTGCAGCAGGCCAAGGCTCGGGTCGATCAGCTATCGCTGGGGCAGGAGAGCCAGCTTGCCCGCCAACTGGATGAGAAGCTGCAACTGATGCGCACCGAGCTGGTGTTGCTGCGGGCCCGCTACAGCGACGAGCACAGCAAGGTGCAGAGTCTGCGCTATCAGATTGACCAGTTGCAGCAGGAGTTCGAGCAGCTCAAATCCCAGCCGGATATGGCCCGCGGACCCGAGTGGCAGCTGGCCCAGACGCAGCTGACGGAGGCGGAGCAAAACGCCGCCGGCCTGAAGAGCCAGCTCGATGGGCTGGACAAGGTGGTCGACTCCCAGGGAGATACCGAGCGCCAGCTCGCCGAGCTGGAGCGGGATCTGGCGGTCAAACGCACTCTCTATCAGGATTTGCTGCTGCGCTATGAGAAAGCCAAGGTAACCGGCGATCTGGGCAATTTCGAGCAGGGAGAGCGGATCAAGGTGATCGACAAACCCTTTGCCCCCAGCAAACCGAGCAACTACCCGCTCTGGCTGTTTCTGCTGGCGGGCATTGTTGGCGGGTTGGGGCTCGGCTGCGGTCTGGCGCTGGTGGCCGAACTGGCGGATGCCAGCCTGCGCCGCTCCGATCAACTGGCCGCCCTGGTCAAGGCGCCGGTGCTAAGCCGCATTCCCTACTGCGAGCCGGTGCCGGACTATCCATCCAATAGTGATCATGCGCTGGATGGGCAGGTGTTGCCCTTGTCACCGGAGCCGGGTTGATAGCCGTAAAACTGGCTACCAGCCGGAATCTGGATATTTCTGAAAAGGCCTTGTGATAAGGCCTTTTTTATATCGTGCAGATGGCTGAAATGACTTTCAGTTATTCACATTATTTTGATTGAGAAAGTAGAGGAGGCCAGTGCTTCTATTTACTGTGGTTTTATACAGTGATAAGATTGGAGTCAGACAAGAGGTGTGATGATTTCTCAAAAAACGAATTTAGATTGTTAGTTGATTGACTTTAAATATATTTCATTTTGTATGGCTGGGGGCTTATATAGAAGGTGATTATAAATGATAACCCTGACTTTAAGTTAATAACTTTTAAATGCCATTGTAATATATATAAGGTCATGAGAGATATGATGAAAAAAATGTGGTATGCCTGTGCCTGCGTAACATTTCTGGTGCTCACATTATATTTTGTACAATTTGTGATCTATGACATCCCAATGTTTTCTAACAAACAAGGTGATTGGGGCAGTTTTGGTTCATATGCAAGTGGAACTCTGGGTCCTTTATTTGCATTTCTGGCTTATATTGGTATTCGTGAGCAAATATCGCAACAACGCGATGTAATTAATAAGCAACAAAAGCAAAAAGCTTTGGATGACCATCTCAATCGTACAAAGGAAACATTTGAAAAAATATATATTCATTCATGTTCAAGTATCGTTCCCTTGGAACGCTATTGTAATATTTCCTTGGCAAACCTCACAAAATTTGAATTATCTAGAAAGCTAAGTGATATTGATACGCTGACCATTATAAATGACATAATTGATGCTGGTCGTTTATTACATGGTGCTGAGTTTGTTTATAAAAACTACCTCCATCTTATTGAGCAATCAGTTGAGCATCTTGATATAGAATGTCCGTTAAATGAGCATAAATGGGTAGCTACAACGACTTGGCGTGGCTTTCAAAAGAATGCGATGTTTATAAATTTTTTAGCGCAAAAAGCGCTCCGAGAAGTTGTTAATCCAAATCAAGACATGTTTAGTTATGAACAAAAAGAACTTCTCATATATATAAGTGCATGTGAACAGTGGGAAAAATGTTGGAAAAGGTTAGGATTAGGTTTTTAGCTCGTAGGTTCGATTAGCCGGTAGGTGTAATCGGACGCTTGCGTTGATACTTCCGGCTAATGTGGCATACGTTCAGACCGCTGACCTTGGCTGTTTTTTCGAGGTTAGCTTCGGGATGGTGTAGGAGTACCAAGATGGAAAAGTGTTGGCTTGTTGAAGATGCATATCTTAGGAAGGCCACGAACGTTCGATAGCGCTTCGCTAATCGAATCTACGGCTCTAATTTAGCAGAGGAAGTGATGGAAGAAGCATATTATTTAGCTCAAGCGATATTGATTTCATTAGGCGGAGGAGCTGCTATTGTTCTAGGCGCATCCAGTTTTCTTGGTAAAGTTTGGGCACAACGAATTTTACAACAAGAACAGTCTAGAATGGCTTTGGAGATCGAAGAGTATAAAAACAAACTCAGTGAGTTAACTGTAAACAAACAGATTAATTATTATCAAAAGCTAGAACTTTATAAGTCAGTCTCTGCACCATTATTGGACTTGATTGCAAACATAACTCATCAGGGAAAAATAACTCCTGAATACATTAAAAGCTTCGATAAACAGAGGCTTCACATGACAGCACAACTAGCATTGTTTTCATCCTCTGATGTGTTCGATATGTTTATGAAGCTTATAGATTATGTTTATGACTCCATCGAGGCGGATGCTTTTGATTTCCATGTTTTTCGCGTTGAGATGCTTATATTCCTAAGTGCAGTTCGCAAAGATATTGGAATTTATTCCGACGAAGTGAAATACAAAGGGAATAGATAAGCTACTTTAGGATCTAAAAACGGTTGTCAATGTATGGCTGTTCTAACCTCATTGAACTCCGATAGTTGTGTTGGGGTTTTGTTGTAACTCGTAGCAGGTATCTTAACCAGATGTAGAACGCAACCAGATCACAAAAATAATGCTGATCAGCAAAGTCGGGTGGAAAAAGCATTGGTAGAGTGAAGCTTTATTTTCATCTGGCATTCAAACCAGAAGTTGTGCAGCCCCTGCCGAAAGCCATGTTTACGGCAAAAAATCAGGGAGCCATAGCTCCCTAATCGCGACACACGGGATGATTAGCTAGCCGATAGCTGGCGTTTGTTGCCAGTTAGCTTGCTGCAGGCGTCCCTGATTACGGCGTTGATAGCGCCAGGCCAGCAGTAGCGGCATACCGAGCAGCAGCTGGGCGGCCAGCGGGATCTCCTCTATGGGGGCGGCCAGTGCCCCTTCCGGAATAATACCCCCCTCAATTTCGGCCGCCAGTTTGAGCTCCAGCGCATTGCCAAAGTCGGCGAAGGTGGTGGCATTGATGACAAATGCATCCTGACCTCCCGCCACGTTCTCCACATACCACTCTTGCAGCACCCCATCGGCATAGTCCTGACCTATGGTGATGCCGTTGATGGTATCGATGCCGGAGGCGAGCAGTTGATCCCGCACGGTAGAGGTATCCAGCCCGTTGTTCTGGATCCCGTCACCCGACACATCCATCACCTGGCGGGCGGCGGTGAAGTTGTTGGTATCAAACTGCTGGGCACCAAAGGCCATCGCCGAACCGGGGGCCGTCATCCCCGCATAGGGGCGGACCAGGGCATCCAGGGTGGCGGCGAAGTTGTTGATGGAGGTCATGTCGTAGAGGTGGAACCAGTCGGTCATCAGACTTTGCTGGTTGCTGCTGCTCCACATGATCATCTGTACGGCGATGGACCCGAGTTTGCCACCACTGGTGTCGAGGATGGCGCTTTGTACATCCTGACTGTAAAAGGCGTCCACATACCCCTGTAATTGCAGATTGAATTCCGATGAACTGACGCTGCCCGACACATCCATCAGCAGTTGCAGTTCGGTATCGACTTCGGTCAAGGCGTATGCGGGGGAGGTTACCAACAACATCCCCAGCAGCCCTGCCAACGGTTTGAGTTTCATTGCTCACTCCTTCTCCCTGGCGCTAGTGCCAGCAGGGGGAATGAATAAAGCGTGCCAGCTTTGGCGAATCCTCTGACTTGGCTTGATCCGGGTGAGGCTGGGCAGGCATGGAACTTGCGAGAACTTGCGTCAGAGGTCAAAAGCGCTGATAACCGGCAGGAGTTGCGATGGAGATCCGTCCCTGGCAGTGGGCACCCAACTGGCTGCTACTTGGTTTGGCCAATCAGTGGGGCATGGTGTGGCTCAATATGGGCCACTTCAACCTGCTGGTGGTGTTGCTGATTGCTATCTGGTGGCAAATTGCATCGCGGGTTGCACCGAGCTGGCGTCCGCATCCACTGGTGCTCGCCCTCTTTATCCTGCTGATCCTGATCCCCAGCGCCAGCTGCAAGGCGCTGGCCTGTCTGTTGCTGGTAGCCTCGCTATGGCGCCGTCATCAGAGTGGCGATGAGCGGGCGGTATTGCAGATTGTGCTCGCCTTTACCGTGGCGGTGTTGTGGGGGCAGCAGGTGTTTGCCCTGCTCTCCGGCCCTGTGCTGGCGCTCGATGCCTGGGGGGTGGGCCAGTGGTTGCAACTGCTGGGCTGGGAGACTCGCCTTGATGGCAATCGCATCGAGCGGTTGGGGGGCCATGCCCTGATCGTGCTCAAGGGGTGCTCCTCGTTTTCTCAACTCTATCTGGTGGTGCTCTCCTGGCTGGTCTCCTGCTGCTGGCTGGCGCCGGAGCGCCCACTCTACCGGCAGTGGCCCATGTTGCTGCTGGTCTGCCTGCTCTATATCGGGGCCAATCAGCTGCGGTTGGTGCTGATGAGCCTGGATCTGCGCTGGTATGGCTGGCTGCATACCGGCTCGCTGGCCCAGCTCTACCAGTGGGCCATCATGTTGCTGGTGATGACCATCCTCTTTCTAAGGGGGCGCCATGATGCGTCTATCTAGGGGGTATCTGCTGCTGTTGTTGGTGGCACTGCTCAGTGCTGCCGCCATGGGCTGGCGTTATCAGAACCGGGCAGTTAACGAGGGAGCCAAGCCCATGCTGCTGGAGCTGGTCCAGATGGGCTGGCGCTTGCGGGTGGCTACGCCAGTATTGGGCGGCACCTATGTCAGCTATCAGCTGGCCCATCCCCGCTGTGACGGCCTGTTGCAGGCCATGCTGGTGGCACCGGATAGCGAGGCGATGTCAGTGACGCTGGCGAGTGAAGGGATGAGTCAGGGGGTGATGTTTTTAGGCGAGTTGCACCAGAGCCCGCCGCTGCTCTCTTACCGTCTGACCCAGGGTTGGCGCAAATTGTGGGGGCTGGCCCCTTATCCCCTCTATCGGGTGGCTTTGCCAACCTCTTGCCTCGGCCTTATTGCGCCGCCGCTGGGGTGACCGACCCCGGTTCACCGTTTGGCAGAATGCGGATCAGCAAGGTATTGGGGGCCAGCATGGGGTCATAGCGTGGCTCCAGCTCAATGGCGCGAGAGCCCAGCAAACGGGTGAGGGCGGTCAGTCGCACGTTCGCCATCCGCGCACTCTCCAGCATGTCGGTTTGCAGCCCGGGGCCGCTTACCAGCGCAATCCGGGCCGGATCTTTGCGTCCCAAAAACTGATGCAACTGCTGCTCCTGATCCGCTGGCAGTTGCGTCTCCGCGTTCTGGTACTGCAGTTGCAGCTGGGGCTGTTCGGCCATTTGTTGTTCCCGCAACTGGTTGAGGATCGGCAGGGTCTCATTGACCGGCTCCTGACGGGCGCAACCGGTGAGGATCAGCAGCGGAAACATAAGGGGCAACAGGCGGGGCAGGGCGCTGTCTTTGGCTGTGGTGCGGGGAATCTGGTTGGCCATACGCAGTCACTTTAGGAGGATGAGTTGGCACCAGTTTGCAATGTTTTCAATCCCTTGGCCAGTTGTTCAATCTCGCGGCGCCACTGGATCCAGGCGGCAGAGGGCAGTTGCTCTGCCACCAGCCAGCGGGTCGGCAGCTGATCCCGCAGACGCTCCAGCAGCAGGGCGGCCTCCACCTGATAGCGGGCTTCCTGCTCCAGCCAGGCGAGCCAGCGCAGATCCTCGATGGCTTGCTGCAACAGCAACAGATCGTGAGAGAGGCGGTGCGCCTCGCAGGCTTGCGGGCCGAGCAGCATAAAGTCGCTCTCCCGCCCGTCGGTGGGGTCATAGGGCAGGGCGGTGGGCATGCGGCCATGCCACTGTAAATAGCCCTCGGCGCCGCTTTGCCACAGATAGAACCCGGCGGCTCTCGGGGTGCCCAGATTGTAAAACCAGGGGGTGACCTTGTGCTGGCGCACCCGCGCCACGTCGGCCTTGTCGGCGCCAAAGCCTGCGTTGATCAGGGCAATCTCCACCTCTGCCAGCAGACCAACCTGACCCGGATGATTGAAGTGTCCCGCGCGGATCACCGCCGGATCCCGCCGTTTCATCTCCCGCGCCAGGCTGGTAATGGCGGGCAGGGTGGCAAGATCGGGCTCATCAAACAGGCTCCATGCCAGCGGGGGCAAGCCGCTGGCGGTCAGTGCCTGTTGCCGCGCTTGCCACTGTTCGAGCTGGCTGGCAGGGTCGCCCCCCCAGCGTTTGAGCGGGGTATAGGCCAGCAGGGGCGGCACAAAGCCGAGCCCCACCGCCTCTCCCATGATCTCCCGCATCCCCGCTTCATCCTGTGGCAGGGCAGGCGAGAGGCCGCTGATCCCGAGCTTGGCGAGCCGCTGCAGATCGCAGCGACTGGCCGCGGCGATCTGTTCTTTTAACGCCTCGGGGTTGGGGTTCAGCCAATTCAGATAGGGGGGCGCTTCAACATAGATGCCGACCGGCTTGCTGGCCGCGGGCAGAGTCAGTGGCAGCACCTCGATAGTCAGTGGCAGCTGCACCAGTTGCTGCTGGCTCAGCAGCTGAATATTGCCCAGATAGCGCCCCGCCGGCGCATCGCGTGGGACGGTCATTTGCAGCACCAGACGCCGTGGCACGTCTGCCAGCAGGGTGAGCCCGGCGACCCCCTCGACCAGCTCCTGATCCGAGGGGGCCAGCAGGGTGCCGCTCGCCTGCGGGCGAACCAGATGCCACTTGCCGTAATAGGGGATCAGCGCCAGCGGCGATCCTGCCTGCTCGGGGGGCTGGATCACCAGCAAGGGGGCCGGATCGTCGGTGGCGGCGTGGATGGCAAATTCCAGCAACAGCTGGCTGCCACGGGCGGCCAGCACGGGTTGCGCAGCCTGCTGCAACGCATCTGCCGCAGATAGTGGGGCGATCTGCAGGGTTGGGGCGGCATCCGTAATCGGCGTGAGGCTCAGTTGCTGCGAAGCAGGGGCTGGGGTTGGGGAATAGGGGGCCAGAGTCCACTTTTCCAAAAACAGCTGGCGCTGCTTGGTCAGCACGCTTGCGGTAGCGTCGGCCAATACGGCGCGATCTTTTCCACTATTCGGGAGAGCCTCTTTGCGGGTGCTGGCCGGATAGGGGGCAAGCAGCAGTCCCGCCAGGTACTTGGCATCCGGTGAGTGACCTACCAGTGTGATAGTGAGCGGGCCGCCTGGGTGGTTCAGGGTGACATGAACGGGGCCGCCCTGTCGTGCCCCGAACAGCTGCCAGGGATCCGGGTTTGGCAGTGCCTCGCGGGATTGTCCCGCCAGATAGCGCTGCGTGAGCCACTCCTGCGGTTGCCACTGCTCGACCCAGATGGGCTCGCCATTGACCAGCACGCTGCGCTCGAAGGGGTGGGGGAGGTACTCCCACTCGCCGGGATCATCGAGCCAGAGGGTGAGCTGGTAGCGTCCTTTGGCGACCTCCAGCCGTACGCCATCCAGATTGCGCAGCCCATCGCGCACAAGGGCATCGCCGGAGGGGCGCAAGATGGGGGTGGGATGGCCAATCAGCCGGGGATCCCCCGGGCTCAGGGCCTCAAAGCCGGTAAATCGGGGCGCGGCGGCCGCCCCCAGATCCAGCGCAATGGTGCCTGCTGGCAGAGTCAGACCGGGTTCCCAGTACCAGCGGTGAATGGTCATTGAGGGGGCGTTATCGGCCATAAAGAGATAGAGCTTGGTGAGTTTGTCCAACGCCAGTGCTCTGGGCTGGCTGGTGCGCCACTCGCTCAAGGCAAAGCGCTGGGTGAAGGGGCCGGGTGCGACAATCCGCTCCAGATTGACCCGGCTGCGGTAGTTGACCGAGGCCTCGTCGTCGATACGCAGGATCAGGGTTTGCGGGCGGGCGCTGGGGTTATGGCCCTCGATCACCAGTTCATCATCGCTGCCTATTGGCCAGTTCTGGGTGCTCAGATCGAGCCGCTGGGGTGTCTGGTTACTGGTTAGGGGCAGCGGGGTCTGCCCCTCCAGCCGGGTCGTGGCCATTGCTGCATTGGCGCAGAGCAGGATAACCAGCCAGAGCCCTCTGCTCATCCGGGCAGCCCCTTCAACCAGTTGTTCAGCTCGGCAGCCTTGTGATCCCAGCTTTGCAGGGCCACCTGCTGTTGGCGCGTGTGGCGCCCTTCGCTGCGGGTGAGCCCCTCCCAGCCACTCTCCTGAAACCAGCCCGGATTGGATTGATCAAAGGCGGCCCGGTTGATGGCCTGGGCCAGGCTCTCCCCATCGTGGGGGAGCTGGATCTGATCCCGATAGCCATCGAGGGCCGGAAAATCGGTGCTGACGATGGGTCGCCCTGCGGCCAGATACTCGCGCAATTTCAATGGATTGCAGGCACGGATCTGGGCGTTGTCGACAAAGGGAAGCAGACTCACCTGCCAGTGCTGGGCATAGGCTGCCAGCGTGTGGTGGGGTCGGGGCCCCAGCAGATGGATATTGGGGAGCCCCTTGAGGGGGGAGATATCGGTCTGGACCGGGCCAATCAGCACCAGATCCCAGTGAGGCAGGGCGGCAGCCGTCTCTGCCAGCAGGGGGATATCAATCCAGTCGCTCAGGCTGCCGTAAAATCCGGCAATGGGACGGCCGGAGGGAAGATCCGCCGGCCGCGCTCTGGGGGGCATAAACAGCTCGAGATCCACGCCGTGGCTGAGGAGCCGGGTTTTATGGGGAGGAAAGCGGCTGGCCAGCGCGGGGCTGGCGGCCAGAATCAGATCGGCTTTTTCCACCAGTCGGGCTTCGCAGTGGGCAATGGCTTGATGATCTACCCCCGCCAGCGCCGAGAAGTCATCGCCGCAGTAGTAGATCACCGCCCTCTCATCCAGCTTGCCAATCAGATCGACGGCGCTGGGCAGGGAGATCCAGAGCAAGGGGCGATCCAGCTCGGGCAACTGGCGCCGGATCTGCGCCGCCAGCCAGTGGCCATTGATCTTGCCCGCCAGCCGACTGCCCGGCAGTGGCAAGGCGAGCGGCGGCAGCACCTGGGGGCTGCTGACCTCTGATGGCGCAACCGACTGGCCGCCAGCATGGCGCGCGCCGCGCAACACGGCCCCCAGTTTGCGGACGATGCGGGTGAGATCATGAAGGGTAAAACGGGGGCAACGCATGCCGATGGAGTTGACCCAGAGCACCTGATAATCGGGCAGCAGACGCTTGATCAAGTGCTGGGTGCTGGAGGGGTGCTGGCCCCAATCCTCTCCCAATACCACCAGTTGCGGCAGTGAGTGTGGTTTCATGCAAAGGTCTCCGAGGCGTGTGCGAGGTCGCTGTGATCCTGTGGCTGCAACGGGCGCAGTACTGTGGCCGGTACACCTGCTGCCAGCACACCTGCGGGCAGATCCCGGGTGACGATGCTGCCAGCGGCGACAATGGTGCCGGCGCCTATAGTGACGCCGGCCATCACCATCACCCCGGTGCCGAGCCAGACATCCTGCTCCAGCACAATGGCCCCCACCTGTTCATCGCGATCCGGCAGGCCCTGGGCGCGATCGCGGGCGTTGATCGGGTGCCCCGGGTAGCCCGCCAGAAAGGCACGGCCAGCAATTCTGACGTTATCCCCCAGCACTATCTTGCTGCCCACCGCCAGGGTGGTCTGCCAGCCAATGCCGACATTGCGGCCAATCACCAGCCTTGGTGTCTGGCTCGATGCCCGGCCGCTGATGGTCATGGCGGCGCTGAGACGGCAGTCGGCGCCGATCTCGATGGTGACCGGACCGCTGATATAGGGGATGCCGCCATAGAGGTAGAGGCGCGGGGCGGGGGCTGTGAGGCGAGATTGAAACAAGGGGGTCCACCAAAGGGTGCGGGTCAGGGTCGCCAGCGCGTTGGTGCCCAGCAGATAGAGCCGATAAAGCAGCCGATGCAGGGGAGGGATCACGGGGAATGACCAGTGGCGGGCACTTTTGGCCAGTTGCCATACCCGGCGGGCCAGTGGCGTTTCCCCCTGTTTGGCCCAGCTTTTCATCCGGTGCAGGTTGATGGTGTTCATGGCGACCTCTCCCTCTGGTACAGTCCGTTGCTCGCTATGCAGAAAGCAGGGATCGGGCCAACAGGACGGCCCCAGCGAGATCGGGCCAAATGGGGCTAAGAGGAGAGTCAGATTGCGCCGGTCGGTGCAATTTGCAGCCAGCGTTGTGCAAAACGCAAATGCCAGTCTCATTCTGGGCTTGTTCAGGCCGGTTAAGCCGCACAGAGGGGCTATCGCTTCAGGGCGGGAGTGAGTGGCGTGGGCTTTGCATTAGCGGTAGCTGACCCGGAGCAGGATGCTTCGGGTGGCTGGGAGGCCCTATGAAACTTGGTGTGAACCAGATTGCCATGCTCTATTACGCCGGCGGCTTGCTCCTGATGAAGGGGATCTCCCTGCTGATGCTGCCGGTGTTGACCCATCAGCTGCTGCCTCGTGAATACGGCCAGCTGGAGGTGCTGCTGACCCTCATCAATCTGGGTTCCCTTATTTTGGGCTTCGGGCTGGTGGATGCCCTCTACCGCTTTGCCGGATTGGCGAAAGATGAGCAGGAGCGCCAGCAGGTAGTGGCCCGCATGTTTGGTCTGGTCTGGCTGATCGCCCTGGCCAGTCTGGTGCTGCTCTGGCTGCTGGCACCTGTGGTGCAAGCCTGGCTGCCGGTGGAAACCCGCCTTGCGGATGTGCGCTGGGTGCTTTGCGCCCTGCCGTTTGAAGGGGTGATCGGCGTGCCACTGGCATGGCTGCGGATGCGCAATCAGGCGCGGCTCTTTTTCGTGGCGACCGCAGGCAAGGCGGTGATCCAGTCAGTGCTGACCGGCTGGTGGCTCTGGCTCGGATGGGGCGTGAGCGGGGTGCTGGCTTCCGGCACCCTGACCTGCGTTGCACTGGCGCTGCTGCTGAGCCTCTGGCAGTGGCGAGATAGCGGGATCCGCTTTGACTGGCAGCACTATCGGCCGCTGCTGCGCTATGGATTGCCCCTGGTGGTGAGCGGGCTGGCAGGCTTTGCCCTGAGCGGACTGGATCGCTGGTTGCTGGCCGATGTGGTGGGGGAGGCGCTGCTTGCCTACTACGCCGTTGCGGGCAAGCTCGCGCTGGCGGTGGGGTTGTTGCTGCAACCCTTTGCTCTCTGGTGGTATCCCCGCCGTTTCATGCTGCTGCGCGAGCCGGATGGACTGCGACTCAATGCCCACTACAGCGTGATGGGGTCGGTGTTGGGGTTTGTTACCGCGGGGATTGTCGGGCTCACCGCCCCCTTGCTTATTCGCTGGCTGACCCCGGAGAGCTATCACGGGGCGATCGCCTATATTCCGCTGCTGGTGCTGGGCATGGCGGTGCGCAATGTCTCGGACTTGCTCAATGTCGGCTGCTTTAGCGGCGAGAAGAGCAATGCCCAGATGGTGATCAATCTGGGCTGCAGCGCCCTTGGGGTGGCAGGCTTTCTGCTCGCCATCCCCCCCTTCGGGATCGCCGGGGTGATCTGGACCCTGCTGCTGGTCTATCTGGTACGGGCGCTGGCCTTTTATCTGGTGAGCCAGCGGTTGCTGCCGCTGCCGTATCGCCTCTCGACCCTCTGGGCCAGTTCGCTCGGGGCGCTGGCGATGGTCTGGCTCGGCCAATGGTGGGCAGGATCATGGCTCGTCTAACGCCGGCCATCTGGGCAAGCGCCATCTGTCTGGTGCTGGCCCTGCTCTGGTGGCGGCTGCCCCATCCCTTGCTGCTGCCGGTGCTCGGCCTTGCCATTCCCGCCATCTGGTTTGCCCTGCGCTGGCCCTTCTTGATGGTACTGGGGTTTGTCACCTTCTCCTTCTTTCGACTGCATGAGGTGTTCCCCCAGCTCTATCCCCTCAAGATCCCGCTGCTCTTCTCGCTGGCCGCCATCGGTGCGCTGGTCTGGCACATTTTGCTGACCGGTCGGATCAAGCCCTACTGGAGCCCAGCCCTGAGCTGGCTGACGGCCTTCTTTGTGATGGTCTCCATTGGTGTGCTGTTTGCCAGTAACCGGGGCGAGGCGATCGCCACCTGGACCGGCAGCTACAGCAAGATCTATCTGATGACCCTGGCGACCGCCTGGCTGGTGCGCACCCCGGGGGATTTTGCGCTGGCGGTGCGCACCTTCGTGGTAGCGGGCTGTCTGGTGGCGCTGGTGGCCCTCTACAACAAGGCGAGCGGGATCGGGCTGGTGGAAGGGACCCGGGTGACCATAGGGCGCGAGCTGGGCTCTGTGCTGGGGGATCCCAACGATCTGGCGCTGGTGCTGCTCTTTCCTGCCGGCTTTTCGCTGAGCTTGCTGCTCAATCAGGGCAATGGGGTGGGGGGGCGTTTACTGGGGGGGCTCGGCTTTGCGCTGACTGCGGCCGCCATTATCGCCACCCAGAGCCGGGGTGGTTTGCTGGGTATCTGCGCCGTTGGTGGCCTGTTTGCCTGGCAGCGGGTGAAGTCGAAAACCCTGTTGATCTCGCTGGGGATGGTCGCGCTGGTGGTGCTGTTTGCCGCCGCCGGGATCAGCGACCGGGCATCTGGCGGTGCCGCCGAGAGCGGGGTCGATGCCTCGGCCATGGGGCGGATCTACGCCTGGCAAGCAGCCTGGGGCATGGCGCTGGGCCATCCGCTGGTGGGGGTGGGCTTGTCCAATTTCTATTACAACTACTTCTTCTACAGCCCCCATTGGGATGGGCTTAATCATGCGGTGCACTCCACCTGGTTCGGGGTGCTGGCTGAAACCGGCTTTGTCGGGCTGGCGCTGTTTATCGGCATGGTGACGGTGACCCTGCGCAGTTGCTGGCGTTGCCAGCTCGCTGGCATGCCTCCTGCAGTGATCACGGCGATGCAGGGGGTGATGGCCAGCATGGTGGGGTTTGTGATTTCGGGATCCTTCCTGACCCAGGGGTTTACCTGGCCCATCTATCTGGAACTGGCGCTGGCCGTCGCCGCCATCAAGTACGTGCAGCAGGCGGCCACAGAGGTGCAGGCCACCGCTGAGGATCATCAGGAGGCAACCCGGTTGCCGGCAGTGCCACCAAAGGGAGCAAGAGGATGAACGCAACCCCTGTTTTGCTGGTTCACTACGGAGAGGACTGGATCCGCGGCAGCGAACGCTGCCTGCTGGATCTGCTGGCCCACCTCGATCGCAGCCGGTTTACGCCGTTGCTCTGGTGCAATAGCCCGACGCTGGCGGCAGAGGCGGCCACCCTCGGGGTAGAAACCATGGTCGAGCCCTTCAGCCTGCTGCTGGGATGGCAGGCGCCCCGTTTTGATCTTGCGGCCCATCGGCGCCTCTCACGGCGAGCCAGAGAGCTCATCACCGAGCGGCAGATTGGGCTGGTGCACGCCAACAGCGCGGCCCCTTGTCAGTGGCTGGCGGGGGTCTGTCGGGCGTTGCAGGTACCGCTGGTGTGCCACCTCCATGCCCGTTACCAGCCAAGAGACAGGTTCAGCCTGCGGGTCCATCAGGCAAGCGTACTGATCGGGGTGAGCGAGCCGGTGTTGACCGGTTGGCGCCAGGATGGCTGCGCGGCCGATCGGTTGATCCGGATACCCAACGGGGTGGATGCCGCTCGTCTGAATGCGGGGGCTCACTGGCCGGTTGTCGGCATGCTGGGCTTGTCCCCGGGGGATATGATCATCGCAACCGTCGGCTCCCTGATCAAACGCAAGGGGATTGATCTGCTGATCTGCTCGCTGGCTGCCCTGATGGCATCGGGGGAGGAGGCTCAGTTGCTGATTATTGGCAGCGGTCCGGAGCGGGAAGCATTGATGGCGTTGGCTGTCGAGCTCGGGGTGGCCGAGCGGGTCCACTTTCTCGGCGAGCGGCCGGACAGCGCGGCTATCTTGCGGGGCGGGGTGGATCTGCTGGTCTCCGGCGCCCGTGAGGAGGTGTTTGGTCTGACGTTGGCGGAGGCGGGCATGTTGGGACTTCCGGTCAGTGCCTACCGAGTGGGCGGCATCCCCGAAGTGGTGGAGGAGGGGGTGACCGGCTTGTTGGCAACCCCGGGGGAGTGGGCCGAGATGGCTGATCACTGGCGGCAATTGAGCAATCCGCAGCGCCGATGTGAAATGGGGCGGGCCGCTCAGCTGCGTGCCGCGCAGTTGTTCACGGTGGCGCGCTACGTTGACGGGGTCACGGCGGTGTGGGACGCCGCGCTGGCTGGTCGTTGGCACGCAACGGCCCCCACACCCTTCCGACCACTCATTCATTGGGCGGGGCAACGACTCCTTGCCAGAGGTCGCAATATGCTGGCGAGTGGGATGGCAAAAGTGGCGCAAAAAGTGCAGTTGGGGTTTGGCCGCCGCAAGGTACCAGAGTAAGGGAGCAGCAAGATGAGCATGCAAACTGAGCCGGTGTTTGGAAAGGTCATCGTCGTGGATCCCATCCCGTTTCGCGGTGGCTCCAAGGTTGCGACCGAAGTGCTGCTCGATGAGTTGGCCAAACGGATGCCCGGGCTCACATGCCATGTGCTGACCCTAGATCCCGACTCCTGGTCCCGTTGTCAGCATCATCCTCTTTGGCTGCCCCACATATTGAAGGGGCGGGAGTCCGGCATCGGCTATCTGCTCAAACAGGGGTGGCAGACCTTGCTGATCCTCTGGCTGGTGTTGCGATTGGGGGAGGTGAAGTGCCTGGTGGCGGCGTCCGGGCCGGGGGTGGATCTCTGCTGTTACTGGGCTGCCCGCTGGTTGCGGTGCCGGGTGGTTCAGCTGATCCATGGCCCTGTGGGGTGCTCGGGGCTCTCTGCCAGGGCCTTGCAACGGGCGAGTTTTGTCTTTTATCTGGAATCGACGCGCAGCTCCCTGGCGGCATTGCTGGCCCGGCTTGGCGAGACCGAGTTCCCGTCACACTGGCAGCCATTTACCAATGGTTTGAGCGAGATTGATTGGCCCAAAGCGACCCTGGGGGGGCCTCGTATTTTGTGGGCGGCCTCGTTGCTGCGCTGGAAGGGGCTGGAGACCATGCTGGCCGCCCATCAACTGATCCCTGATGCTCGCCCCGAGCTGATGGTGTGCTATCTGCAACCCAAGGGCACGCTGCAGCCCTGTAGCCAGCCCCAGCCACAGCTGCCAGACACGCACTGGTATGCCAACCCCGCCAATCTTGACGAGATCCGATCTCAATGCGGCATTTTTGTCTCCACGAGTCACCAGGAACCCTTTGGTCTCTCCATTCTGGAGGCCATGGCGGCGGGATTATGCGTAGTGATCCCGGCCGATGGCGCCTGGTGGGATCGACACCTCACCGATGACGTGAATTGCCGTAAATATCAGCCAAACGATCCCGGCGATCTGGCGCGGGTGCTGGCCAGCCTCAACACCATGCCCGATGTGGTCAAGCGACTTGGCCATCATGCCCGCCTGCATGCCATGGTCCATTACAACGCGGCAGATACCTATCAAAGCACACTGGATCAGTGGGAAGGTATGTTGCGATGGGATGCGTTGAGCCTTGCCGTGAGTGGTTAGCGCTTGCTTGGCCAGCAGGCGTGGCGGTTGCCGGTGCCACTGCTCAACTGAAGGTCCACGGATTTTTCTTGGTTGGCCCGTTTATCCCTCTCTCATTATTGCTGACTATTACTGAACGAGAACAATTATCATCGTTGCTGATGAAGAGGGATATTTACGCTTTGGTTAATTAGTCAAGGTGACGTTAAGGTAAATAGTATGAGTGTGAGCGGTAACATCTGTAACCTGATAAACAAGTTCGCCGCCAATTAAATATTATCACTTTGTTGCAGATGGTCTGCTGATGAACTGTTTATCTTACCGTCAAATTGAATGTGAATTCATGATGATGCGTAAACATATCCACCGTCGCGATATTTTACTCGTCTCGACATCGGATGATAAAGCGTATCTGGATACCCTCCGATATGAATACATCATCTGCATCTTCTTACTGCTCAGGTTCAACAGACGGGGATGCAACCAGGGGCGCTGCCGCTAGTGCTTTCCGGCAGAGTCCATCTGCGCGAATTTACGGGAAATGCTGCCATGAAGGCCCTGGCAGCAAGGGTTGAGCGGGTCTCTTGTTCCTGCCATGATTTGGTGTTGCAAACCGTGCTGAGTCAGATATAAAGCCAGTAAAATATGCAATTCAGTGAGTAAAGGTATATTTGATTGAACATTTATTGTCGGGTATCAATATTGTGAAATAAGCGGCATGGCACAGTCATTCCGCATGTTAATTTAACTGGGAACAAAAGGGTATTTGGTCCGGTGATTAATTATTTGCTGTCCAATTAAGTTCATAAAATTTATTTCCTCGCCAAATATCTCTTTGGGGGTAATTAATTCTGTTTGTGATGTGGCTCGCTATGTAAATAGGGGGAAGCCGGTCGAAGTTGATAGAGATCAATACTGTGATGTGGGTGAGTCCTTAGCATTTCTCCTATTAAGCATTTACCAAACAAGTGCTCACTACGGGAATAACTAGAATGGTCGAGGATAATTTTTTATCGGCTCATGGGATTAATCGCCGTGATTTTATGAAATTGTGTGCCGGGATGGCCGCAACCCTGGGATTAAGTCAGCATGCCGTCGCCAAGATGGCCACTGCGCTCACCAGCCCCGAACGGCCGCCGGTGATCTGGATTGGGGCGCAGGAGTGCACTGGTTGTACCGAATCGCTGCTGCGCGCCACGCACCCCACCATCGAAAACCTGATCCTCAATACCATTTCGCTGGAGTACCACGAGGTACTCTCGGCGGCCTTTGGTCATCAGGCGGAAGAGAACAAGCACAACGCCATCAAGCGCTATAAAGGCAAGTATGTGCTGGTGGTGGATGGCTCCATTCCGCTCAAAGATGGCGGCGTCTACTGCATGGTGGCCGGTGAACCCATCGTCGACCATATTCGCCGTGCTGCCGCCGACGCGGCTGCGGTGATCGCCATCGGCTCCTGCGCTGCCTGGGGCGGTGTGCCTGCCAGCGGCGGCAACCCGACCGGTGCCGTCAGTCTGGAAGAGGCCCTCGGCAATATCGGCACCCCCATCATCAATATCCCGGGTTGCCCACCCAATCCCCACAACTTCCTCACCACGGTTGCCTACTACATCACCTACGGCAAGCTGCCGGCGCTGGATAGCAAGAAGCGTCCGCTGTTTGCCTATGAGCGTCTGATCCACGAGAACTGCGAGCGTCGTCCGCACTTCGACGCAGGCCGTTTTGCCAAGGAGTTTGGCGATGAGGGCCACCGGCAGGGCTGGTGTCTCTACCATCTGGGCTGCAAGGGGCCGGAGACCTATGGCAACTGCTCGACCCTGGAGTTCTGCGATGTGGGCGGCGGCATCTGGCCGGTCGGGATCGGTCACCCCTGTTATGGCTGCAACGAGCAGGGTGTCGGTTTCAGCAAGGGGATCTTCCAGCTCGCCAAGGTCGAGAACCCGACCCCGCGGGTGGATAAACCCGATGTGAAAATTCAGGAGGGGGGCTATACCTCGCCCACCGCGACTGGCCTGATCGGTGGCGCCCTCGGGGTGCTGGTGGGGGTGAGTCTGATGACGGTGCGTGAACTCGGTCGCCAGCAGAAGCGCCACGAAGCCGGGCAGCACCCATCACGGGAGGAGTAACCGTGAACAGACGCAACTTCCTCAAATTTGCCTCCGTCGGTGCGCTGGCGGCGGGCACAGCCGTACCCGGCACCGCACTGGCGGCGGCCAAGAACAAGCCGCCCATTCCCGGCGCGCTCGGTATGTTGTATGACTCCACCCTTTGCGTCGGCTGTCAGGCCTGTGTGGCGGAGTGTCAGCGCCTTAACGGCAATCCGGCCAATCCAGCCGGGGCGCAAACCTGGTCCAACAACGACAAGCTGACCCCCTACACCAACAACATCATTCAGGTGTGGAAGAGCGGCACTGGCGAGCACAAGGATCAGCTGGTGGATGGCTATGCCTACATCAAGAAGCAGTGCATGCACTGTGTCGATCCCAACTGCGTCTCTGTCTGTCCGGTGCAGGCTCTTAAAAAAGATCCCAAGACAGGCATCGTTCACTACGACCCGAGCGTCTGCACCGGCTGTCGCTACTGCATGGTGGGTTGCCCGTTCGATGTGCCCAAATATGACTATGACAACCCGTTGGGGGCGATCCACAAGTGCGAGCTCTGCAACCAGAAGGGGCTTGAGCGGATCGATCAGGGCAAGTTGCCCGGCTGCGTCGAGGTGTGCCCCACCGGCGCCGTCATCTTTGGCACCCGCGAGGAGCTGATGGCCGAGGCCAAGCGTCGTCTGCTGGCGACTCCGGGCAGTGAGTACGCCTATCCGCGCCAGACCCTCTCTGCCAACGACCCTTACCTGCACGAGGTGCCCAACTACCAGCCTTACGTCTATGGCGAGAAAGAGGGGGGCGGCACCCAGGTGCTGGTGCTGGCCGGGGTGCCCTATACCAAGCTCGACATGCCCGATCTGCCGGAGCTCTCCTCCGGTGCCCGCTCCGAGCATATCCAGCACACCCTCTACAAGGGGATGGTGCTGCCCATGGTGGTGCTGACTGGCCTTTCGGTGCTCATTCGCCGCAACACCAAGAATGGTCACGATCATCATCACGATGATGGCCATGATCAGGGGAGGGCGCAGATCAAGGATCAGGGCACCACAAAGGGAGGCAAGGATCATGAGTAATCACAAGGCGTATCCCCTCGGCGGCAAGCTGGTCAGCTGGCCTGTGCTGGTGCTGGCCCCCTTTGCCGTGCTGTGCGGCATGTTGATTTTAAAACGCCTCGTCTTCGGGCTGGGCTCGGTCACCGATCTGAATGGCGGTTATCCCTGGGGACTCTGGATCTCGTTCGATCTCTTGATCGGCACCGGTTTTGCGTGCGGTGGCTGGGCGCTGGCCTGGGCCGTCTACGTGTTCAACCGGGGCGAGTATCACCCCCTGGTGCGTCCGGCGCTGCTGGCGAGCCTCTTTGGTTATTCCCTGGGGGGGCTCTCCATCACCATCGACGTGGGGCGTTACTGGAACCTGCCGTACTTCTACCTGCCCGGTCACTTCAACACCTCCTCGGTGCTGTTCGAGACGGCGGTCTGCATGACCATCTATATCGGGGTTATGGCGCTGGAGTTCGCTCCCGTGCTGCTGGAGAAGTTCGGTTGGAAGGCGTCACTCATTCGCCTCAACAAGATCATGTTCTTCGTGCTGGCGCTGGGGGCTCTGCTGCCCACCATGCACCAATCCTCCATGGGCTCGTTGATGATAGTGGCGGGGGAGAAGATCCATCCGCTCTGGCAAAGCTACGAGCTGCTGCCGGTCTTTTCGCTGCTGACCGCATTTATCATGGGCTTCTCCATCGTGGTATTTGAGGGCTCCTTGGTGCAGGCGGGACTGGCGGGGCGTGGCCCCAACGAGAAGTCGCTCTTCTACAAGCTGACCCAGGTGATCGACATCTTCCTGATCCTGTTTGTGGCGCTGCGCTTTGCCGAGATCGTCATCCACGACAAGTCGGCCTACCTCTCCGAGTTCAATCGCTACTCCATCATGTTCTGGAGCGAGATCGCGCTGATGATATTCCCGCTGCTGGTGTTCCACTGGGACAAGAGCCGCCGGGATTCGCGCATGTTGTTCCTGGGGGCCCTCAGCATGCTGCTGGGCGCCGCCCTCTGGCGACTGGATTACTCCTTGCTCGCCTTCAACCCCGGCAATGGCTACCACTACTTCCCCTCCGCGGAGGAGGTGCTGATCTCTCTGGGCTTTGTTGCCATCGAGGTGTGTGCCTATTTGCTGTTGATCCGGCTCTTGCCGGTACTGCCATCACTTGAACGTGTTCACCAAGATTATCAGGCCCGAGGGAAAGCCAACGTATGAGCCAACGTATCACCATAGACCCCATCACCCGCATTGAGGGGCACCTGCGTATCGACTGCGAAATCGAAGGCGGTAAAGTGACCAAAGCCTGGTCGTCCGGCACCATGTGGCGCGGCATGGAGGAGATCGTCAAGGGCAACGACCCGCGCGATGCCTGGATGATAGTGCAGCGCATCTGCGGGGTATGTACCTCCATTCACGCCATCGCCTCGGTGCGGGCGGTGGAGAACGCCATTGGCGCCAAGGTGCCGGTCAACGCCCAGTACATCCGCAACCTCATCATCGCGGCCCACAACATCCACGATCACATCGTCCACTTCTACCAGCTCTCCGCGCTGGACTGGGTGGACATCACCGCGGCCCTTGAGGCCAATCCGCAAAAAGCGGCGGACATGCTCAAGGGGGTATCAACCTGGTCCCTCAACAGTGCCGATGAACTGACCAAGGTGCAGGACAAGATCCGCGCGCTGGTGGCGAGCGGCCAGCTCGGCATCTTTGCCAACGGTTACTGGGGTCACAAGGAGATGAAGCTGAGCCCGGAGGTAAACCTCATCGCCGTGGCCCACTACCTGCAGGCGCTGGAGTGCCAGCGCGATGCCAACCGCATTGTCGCCATCCTCGGTGGCAAGAGCCCGCACATCCAGAATCTGGCGGTGGGCGGCGTGGCCAACCCCATCAATCTGGATGCACCTAGCGTGCTCAATCTCGAGCGACTGCTCTATGTGAAGAGCTTTATCGACCGGCTCGGCGAGTTTATCGAGCAGGTCTACAAGGTGGATGCCGCCATCATAGCCGCACACTACCCCGAGTGGCTGAGTCTGGGGCAGGGGGCCAAGCACTACCTGAGCGTGCCGGAGCTCCCCACCGACGCCAACGGCGGCAGCTTCCTGATGCCGGGCGGCTACATCGAGAATGGCAATCTGGCGGGTTATCGCCCCATCGAGAGCCATCAGGATGGCTGGCTGATGGACGGTATTGCGGAGAGCAACAAGCACGCCTGGTACAAGGATGACGAGCCCCTCAAGCCGTGGGAGGGCAAGACCGAGCCTAATTACACCGGCTGGCAGAATGATGGCAAATACTCCTGGGTCAAATCCCCCACCTTCTACGGCAAGGTGGTGGAGGTGGGGCCGCTTGCAGACTTGTTGGTGAAACTCGCCGCCAAGCACCCGGAGACGGTAGCGCATTTCGATCAGTTGAACGGCATCTACAAGGCGCTCACCGGCTCGGCCATCAAGACTGAGCAGCTGCACTCCACCATGGGCCGCATCATCGGTCGCGCGGTGCGCTGCTGCGTGCTGAAAGATACCCTGGCGCACCAGTGGAAGGCGCTGGTGGACAACATCGGCAAGGGAGACACCACCGCCTACATCAAGGCGGAGATCCCGGCGGACAAGGAGTTTCGCGGGGTGGGCTTTGAAGAGGCGCCGCGCGGCATGCTCTCCCACTGGATCGTCATCAAGGGCGGCAAGATCGAGAACTATCAGGCGGTGGTGCCATCGACCTGGAACTCGGGCCCGCGCAACTTCAATGACGAGCCCGGCCCCTACGAGCAGGCGCTGGTGGGCACCCCGGTGGCGGATCCCGCCAAACCGCTGGAGGTGGTGCGCACCATCCACTCGTTCGATCCCTGCATGTCCTGCGCGGTGCATGTGGTGGATACCCAGAATGGCGAAACAACTCAGGTGAAGGTGTTGTGATGAACATCCTGATCCTGGGCGTCGGCAACCTGCTGTTGAGCGATGAGGCGGTGGGGGTTCGCATTGTCGAGGGACTGGGGCGGGAATACCGTTTCGCCCCCGGCATCGAGCTGCTCGATGGCGGTACCGCCGGCATGGAATTGCTCGAAGCGATGGCCAGTCGCGATCACATCATTCTGGCGGATGCGGTGCGCAGCGGTAATCCGCCGGGCACCGTAGTGACTCTGAAAGATGAGGAGATCCCGACCCTGTTTGGCCGCAAGATCTCCCCCCATCAGCTGGGGCTGGCGGACGTGCTCTCGGCGCTGCACATGACGGGGGAGTCGCCCAAGCGGCTCACTCTGATCGGCATAGAGCCTGAATCCCTCGAACCGCGCATCGGCCTTACCCCAGTGGTGGTGGCGGCCATGGGGGAGGCGACGGATCGGATCTTGACCCTGCTGGCCAGTGTCGGTGCCCCTGCCATCCCGCTCTCTGAGCAGGAGAAAGCTGAACAAGCGCGGGAGGGCCTATGGCGCAGTCCCATTTAAGCGAGGTTGAGAGAGTGCTGGAGAGAGTACCGGAGACGGCACAGGAGTTTGCCGGTTTTGCCACCAATCCAGCACCCTTGCTGGTAGCCCAGTACGAGCGGATCGCTCGCGAAGAGATGCAGGCGTTGCCCTTCTATCACCCGGACATGCCCATAGTGGCGGAGTGCGTGCTGTTTGAAGGTCAGTGGCTTGGCTGTGTGCTCACCCCCTGGATGCTGAGCGTGGTGGTGCTGCCGGGGCCGGATCAGCTTTGGCCGGTGCGCAGCAGCAGCGATCGACTCGCCCTGCAGCTTCCCTGCGGCAACATGACCTTTATGGTGGGTGAATTGCCAGAAAGTGGCCAGTTGCTGGCCTGCTCCCTGATGTCGCCGCTCGATCCCCATCTCGGGGCCGGGGAGGGGCGAGCACTGGTGAGCAGCACCCTCAAGATGCTGCTCTCCTTGCCGGTACAACAAGGGGCTGGCGGCGTGGATCTGGGTCGCAGACGGCTATTCGGTGCCCGGCGCGGTCAACCGGCATAGTCGCTAGGTTTCACGCGAAATCAAGTTTAGAATAGGGGGCCATTTTGGCCCCTCACTCCCATGTTCAGACACGCATTGCGCCTCTTTTTTGAGTGATGATCCGTGAGTGGTACAAAACAAGAAGGATCCCCATGACTGTTTCTCGCAATTCCCTTCGCCATTACGCCAGATCCAGCGCTACCGCTCTGTTGACCCTGCTGCTGGACACCGCTTCTCACGCGGCGCTGGCCGCCGCCCAATCTGTGCCTGCCGAGCTCAAGCTCGCCATCGGAGCCGAACCCACCGAAGGGTTTGACCCTCTGCTTGGCTGGAGTCACGGCAGCTACCTGCTGCTGCACAGCCCGCTGCTCAAACAGAACGCCGACCTCAGCTGGCAGAATGTGCTCACCCAATCGGTGACCCCGAGCAAGGATGGCAAGGGGTGGATCATTACCCTCAAGCCTGACCTGAAATTCTCCAATGGCGCGCCGCTCACCGCCGAGGATGTGGCCTTTACCTACAACAGCGCGGCCAAGGGTGGCGGCAAGATCGACATGGGCAACTTTGTCTCGGCCAAGGTGCTCTCGCCCACTGAGGTTGCCATCACCTTGAGTGCCCCCCAGAGCACCTTCGTCAACGTGCTGGGATCCTTGGGCATAGTGTCGAAGCAGGATTACGACGCAAAAGCATATGCCCAAAAGCCGGTCGGTGCCGGCCCTTACCGGTTGGTGAGCTTCCTGCCCGGTCAACAGCTGGTGGTTGAGGCGAACCCCTATTACGCCGGTGGCAACAATGACTTCAAACGGCTGGTCTTTGTCTTTATCGATGAAGAGAGCGCCTATGCCGCGGCCCAAAGCAGCCAGCTTGATGTGGTGCGCATCGCCCCGTCACTGGCGCCCACCGTGCCTGCCTCCCTCAAGCTCTGGGTGCGGCCGAGTGTGGAGAACCGCGGCATCGTCTTCCCCATCCCGCCAGCAGGCGGCAAGGATGCCAAGGGTTATCCCATCGGCAACGACGTGACCTCGGATGTGGCGGTGCGCCGCGCCATCAACTACGCCATCGACCGCAAGCTGCTGGCCGACCAGCTGCTGGAGGGGCACGCCATCCCCGCCTACAGCGCGGTGGAAGGACTGCCTTGGCTGAACAAAGCCACCGCCTTCAAGGATGGCGATGCGGCCCACGCCAATGCCCTGCTCGATGAGGCGGGTTGGAAGATGGGCAGTGACGGCATTCGCCACAAGGGCTCCCTGCGCGCCGCCTTTACCCTCTGGTACACCAGTGGCGACAGCACCCGCCGGGATTTGGCGGAAGCGGTACGCGCCATGCTCAAACCCATCGGTCTTGAGGTGAGCCTCAAGTCCGGCAGCTGGGAGCAGGTGGAGCGGGAGATGCACGCCAACCCGGTGCTGATGGGGTGGGGGAGTCTGGATCCCATGGAGCTCTATCACCACTACCAGAGCGGCTCCGGTGGGGTAGAGTTCTACAATCCGGGCTACTACAGCAACCCTGTGGTGGATGGTCACCTCAAGCAGGCGCTGGATGCCCCGAACTGGCAGGCGGCCGTGCCGTTCTGGCAGCAGGTGGAGTGGGATGGCAAAACGGGCGCCGGAGTGCAGGGAGATGCCGCCTGGGCCTGGCTGCTCAACGTGCAGCACACCTATCTCGCCAACCGTTGCATCGATCTTGGCAAGGGGGCGCCGGAAATCCACGGTAGCTGGTCCCTGCTCAACAACCTGCAGGATTGGCGGTGGACGTGCCGTTAAGTTCGCCCTTGAGTCATTCAGGTTATCTGTTGCTAAAAGCCCTGCTGCGTCTGGCAGGGCTGTTATGTCTGGTCTCTGTCGCCACCTTTGTGCTGCTGAGCTACTCCCCCATTGACCCCATCAAGGCCTATATCGGCAACGATCTGCTGCACGTGCCGCCGGAGCAGTACGCCCGCATCGCCGCCCGCTGGGGGCTGGATCAACCACTCTGGCTGCGCTACTGGCACTGGTTTACCCAGGTGCTGCAGGGAGATCTCGGCTACTCCATGCTCTACAACGCACCGGTGGGTGAAGTCATAGGCCAACGCTTTGCCGCCTCCTTCCTGCTGCTGGCGGGCGCCTGGCTGCTCTCCGGTTTTTTCGGGATTTTGCTGGGCCTCTGCGCCGGTCGCTATCTCAATCGCTGGCCCGATCGCTTTATCTGCCGCTTCGCCTACCTGCTCGCCTCCTTGCCCACCTTCTGGGTCGGCCTGTTGCTGCTCGCCCTGTTTGCGGTGCACTGGCCGCTACTGCCAGTCTGCTGCGCCTGGACGCCGGGCCTCTCTGCCGATGAAGTGGACTGGGTCATGCGAGCACGCCATCTGTTGCTGCCGGTGACTACCCTGGCGCTGCTCGGGCTTGGCAATATTGCCTTGCATACCCGGGGGCGGGTGGCCGAGGTGCTGGAGAGTGACTTTATCCGCTACGCCCGCGCTCAGGGGGATGGCGGCTGGCCCATGCTGCGTTTTCATGTGCTGCGCCACGCTCTGACCCCGGCGCTCTGCCTGCAGTTTGCCTCGCTCGGTGAACTGATTGGCGGATCGCTGTTGGCAGAGAAGGTCTTCTCCTATCCGGGGCTCGGCCAGGCGACCGTGGATGCGGGGCTGCGGGGGGATATCCCCCTGCTGATGGGAATCGTGCTCTTTTGCACCCTGCTGGTCTTTATTGGCAATACGGTGGCCAGTTTGCTGCTGGCACGCATCAATCGGGGCTGGGAGGGTGAGCATGCTGTTTAATCCGTTTCCCTCTATGGTGCGCTTGGCCGTGGCAATGATCGGGCTGGCGCTGCTGGCCACTTACGGCTGGAGCCTCTCTCATCAGGATGTGCCGATGGATCTGCTGGCGCGCCAGCAGCCCCCCTCGCTGACCCACTGGTTCGGCACCGATCAGATGGGGCGTGATCTCTGGTTGCGTGCCTTTCAGGGCACCCTAACAAGTCTGGAACTCGGCATCAGCACGGCTCTCTGCAGTGGGCTACTGGCCATGGTGGCGGCAAGCGTGTCGCTCATTCACCCCAGATGTGATGCGGCGGTACGAATGGTGATCGACGCCATGCTGGCGTTGCCCCATATGCTGCTCTTGATCCTTATCTGCTTTACCGTGGGGGGCGGTATGCGCGGGGTGATCCTGGCGGTGGCGCTTACCCACTGGCCCAAGCTGGCGCTCATTCTCTGCGCCGAGGCGCGGCGGATCGCCTGCAGCGACTATGTGGTGCTGGCCCGCTGTCAGGGGATGGGGGCGCTGCGCCGCTGGCGTACCCACCTGTTGCCGGGGCTGTTGCCCCAGTGGTTTATCGGCACCCTGCTGATGTTTCCCCATGCGGTGCTGCACAGCGCGGCCTTGAGCTTTCTCGGCTTTGGTCTGGCGGCCCACGAGGCCTCGCTGGGCCTGCTGCTGGCCGATGCCCTGCGTTATCTGGCCGGTGGCGGTTGGTGGCTGGCCCTCTTCCCGGGACTGATGTTGCTGCTGCTGGTGTTGCTGTTTGATCAGGCTACCCGCGCCTTGCAACAGCTGCTGTGGCACAGGAGTGAACCATGCTGAGTTTTGATCAGGTGACCATAGAAGCGGCCCACTACTCCTGGCTGGGGCGGCGCAGTTGGCAGCCTTTGCTGACCGATATCAGCCTGCAACTGGCGCCGGGGGAGATAGTGGCGCTGGTGGGGGGGAGCGGCGAGGGCAAGAGCCTGCTGCTGCAAAGCGCTCTGACATTGCTGCCGGACAATCTGCGCATGCGCGGCAGCATCTCTCTCGATGGCACGCCTCTGTGCGATGCCGGTCGGGCCCGTCTGCGCGGCCACACCCTCTGCTATGTGCCACAGGGGGTAAGCGCCCTCAATCCGCTGCTGACGGTGGAGCGCCAGCTGGGCCGGGCGGCACGCCTCTGCGGCCAGAGCGGTTCTCGCGAGCGGCTCGGCCAGCAGTTGCAGCGCTACCAGCTGCCCGCGACCACCCTGGACAGGTACCCGCGCCAGCTTTCCGGTGGCATGGCCAAGCGCATTCTGGCCTGCACTGCGGCCCTTGGTGGCGCCCGCTACATTCTGGCAGACGAGATCACTGCCTGGCTCGACGAGGGGCTGGCCTGTCTGCTGCTCAGCCAGTTGCGTGAATTGGCCAATCAGGGCAGCGGCATCCTCTGGGTGACCCACGATCTGGCGCTGGCAGCCCGTTTTGCCGATCGCATTGTGGCGCTGCATCAGGGGCAGGTGAGCGATACCTTGAGCAGCCATCATCTGCGACAGGGGCAGGGGAGCGAGATGCTCCGTGCCCACTGGCAGGCGCTGCCGGAGTTCAATGCGCTCTTCTCTGTGCCGGAGGTTTCCTGATGTTGGACGTACGAAATCTCACCATCGCCCAGGGGGAACGCCCCCTCTGGCAGGGGTTATCGCTGACGGTGAAAGCGGGCGAGCGGCTCGGTATCTCCGCCCCGAGCGGCCATGGCAAGACCACGCTGGGGCGAGTGTTGGCGGGTTGGCAACCGGTTGGGGCCGGCGGGCAGATCCTGCTGGATGGGCTGCCGGTGCCTGAACAGGTAAAAGGTTATAACCCTATCCAGCTGGTGCCCCAGCACCCGGAGCTCACCTTCAATCCCTATCGCACCACCGGGCAGGCGCTGTGGGATGTGTGGCGCCCCGATGACGCCATGCTGGCCCGCTTTATGGTCAAGCCTGAATGGCTTGGTCGTAAACCCGGTCAGCTCTCCGGTGGCGAGCTGGCCCGCATCGCGCTGCTGCGCGCCCTTGATCCCCGCACTCGTCTGCTGATTGCCGACGAGGTCACCGCCCAGCTGGATCCGCAAATTCAGCGCCAGCTCTGGCGGGAGTTGATGGTTGAATGCGAGCAGCGCGGGCTTGGTATGGTGATATTCAGTCACCAGCAGGCGCTGCTGCGCCAGATCTGCCATCGGGTGCTGCGCTTTGGTGAGGTGCAGCCCGAATCTGGAGAGCTTACCGAAAGCGCGGCTTGAAGGTTAGTTCCCCCTCATCCCCAGCCCTTCTCCCGCAAGGGGAGAAGGGGGCAGACGGTGCCATCTCGCCAGACTCGGGGTTTGGGAAACAGGGGCTGGTTGTATGCACGCAGGCTCTCTGGGGCGAATATTTCGAGCATATTGCCAGGTTCCCCTTTCCCTGTTGAGACAGGGAGCGGAATGCGGCATCCACAAACCGGTTCCCTCTCCCTGGGGAGAGGGCTAGGGTGAGGGGATGTGCTTGTGCGGCGCTGGCCATTCGTACAAACAAAACTGCTGACAAGGTTCGCAGAAAGCAGATAAAAGAGAGGGAGGCATCAGCCTCCCTCTCTTGTTTTCTACCCTTATCAGCGGCGTTTAACCGGTTGATTTCAAGCACTGGCCAGCCAGTTAAGCCAGGCATCCATCCCTTCGCCTGTAGTGGCGCTGACCTGGATCACCTGAATATAGGGGTTGACCCGTTTGGCGTTCTCGATGCAGCGGGCCACATCAAAGCTGACGTAGGGCAGCAGATCGATCTTGTTGATCACCATTAGCTGGGCGGCGGCGAACATGTCCGGGTATTTGAGGGGCTTCTCTTCCCCCTCGGTGACGGAGAGGATCGCCACCTTGTACTTCTCGCCAAGATCGAAGCTGGCGGGGCAGACCAGATTGCCCACGTTCTCGATAAAGAGGATGCCCCCTTCATTGGCGGGCAGCTGGTGGCATGCGTCGTGAACCATTTTGGCGTCCAGATGGCAGCCCTTGCCGGTGTTGATCTGCACGGCAGGGACGCCAGTAGCACGAATGCGGTCCGCATCGGCGCTGGTCTGCTGATCCCCTTCGATCACCGCGCAGGGGCGTTTGTCGGCCAGTTGGCGCAGAGTTTCGCACAGCAAAGTGGTTTTGCCTGAACCCGGGCTAGAGATCAGGTTAAGCACCAGCTGGTCTGCGGCAGTGAAGTGTTCGCGGTTGTGGGCCGCCAGCGCGTTGTTCTTGGCCAGCACATCCATCTCGATGGCGATCAGCTGGCGCTGCCCCATACCGGGCACCGACAATCCCGCTTCCCCTTTGCCATAGTGCAGATCACCCTGCTGATGGTCATGGTCATGGTCATGGTCATGGTCATGGCAGTGATCATGGGGATGCGTGTGGGAATGGCCGTGCTCATGAGATTGGGCATGATCATGATGATGGTCGTGGGGGTGATCATGGTGGTGCTCATGGGGGTGATCATGACCCTCGTGGCTTATGGGAGCTCGCACCCCGTGGTAGTGGTGATGGACATCCCCCTGATGGTGATAGTGGTGGTGAATGATCAGGGTGCGCGGCGCACTCTGCTCGTGATCATGATGGTGATGGGCGTCATGACCATGATGGTGGTCGTGCTCATGACCATGTTCATGGTGATGTTCATGTTCGTGATGATGCTCATGATCGTGCTCATGGCCGGCGATCCGCGCCTGGCCGCATCCGCATACGCTACACATATCAACTTACCTCGATGTCGGTGATGCGCAGGCTATCACCCTGCGCGACTCGTAATTTGTATCCGCCACACTCGGGGCAGGCCTGCCCGCGCTCGGTGAGGGTGACCGTCTGGTTGCAGTCGTAACACCAGGCCTCTGCCGCCTGGTGCTGAAAGTGCAGTTGGGCCCCCTCGACGGCGGTGCCCTTGGCGGCGGCCTCGAAACAGAAGGCAATGGTGTCCGGGTCGACGCAGGAGAAGCTGCCGACCTCGAGCCAGAGGGCGGTCACCTTGGTAAAGCCCCGCTGGGTGGCCTGTTCAGCCGCCAGATCGATGGCGGCCATGGCCAGAGACATTTCGTGCATGGTGGCTCCTTAACCGATATGGGGAGGAGCAGTGACTCCTCCCTGTAAATGACGGAACGGCATGGCTGCTCAACAGATCCGCGGCAGCAGCTCCCCTTGCGGCAGCTCCAGATAGCGGCGGCTGCCCCAGGGGTTGTTGAGGATCACCTTGTGGCGATCGCTCGCCTGCACCACGCCGATCTGGCTGGCGGCGGGGTTGAATTGCCGCAAGATGCCCAGCGCGTCCTGCGCCTGTTCGGCAGGCAGGGCCAGCACCATGGTTCCCTCGTTGGCGAGATCATGGGGCTCGAAACCGTAGAGCTCACACAGGCCGCGCACCGGATCGCACACCGGAATGGCTGACTCCTCCAGCTCGATGGCAACACCGGAGGCGCTGCTCCACTCGTTGAGCACGGCGGCAAGGCCACCGCGGGTGGCATCGCGCAGGGCGTGAGGGGTAATCCCCGCTTTTAGCAGCGCTTCTACCTGCGGCCAGAGGGTGGTGCAGTCGCTCTTGAGATCGGAGCCCAGTTGCAGGGCGTCACGGGCCATCAGGATGCAGGCGCCGTGGCTGCCGATATCCCGCGACACAAGAATGGCGTCACCGGCTTTGAGGTTGCGTACCGAGATGCCCCGGCTCTGCTCAGGCCGCGGAAAGGTGCCGACCCCGCTGGTGTTGATAAAGATCTTGTCGGCCGCCCCCTTGGGCACCACCTTGGTGTCGCCGCAGACGATGCGGGCACCGCTCTTGGCAAGCTCGGCCGCCATCGACTCGACGATGCGGGCCAGATCGGCGTAGGGGAAGCCTTCCTCGATGATAAAGCTGCAGCTCAGATACTCGGGCTTGGCCCCCATCATGGCGAGATCGTTGACCGTACCGGCGATGGCCAGCTTGCCGATATCGCCCCCCTCGAAGAAGAGCGGCGAGACGGTAAAGCTGTCGGTGGTGAAGGCAACGGGGCCGCTCACCGGCAGATGGGCGGCATCTTCACCGCGCAACAGGATCTCGTTACCAAAGTGGCGAAAGAAGAGCTGGTTGATCAGCTGGTTCATCTCCACGCCGCCGCCGCCGTGGCTAAGTTGGATTTCTCTCATCGTTCCTGGATCCCCATATATCGGTAATAGGCATTGCAGGCCCCTTCGGAGCTGACCATGCAGCTGCCCATGGGCTGGGTCGGGGTGCAGCCCCGGCCAAAGACTTTGCACTGGTTGGGCTTGGCCAAGCCGCGCAGGATATCGGCGCACTGGCACGCCTTGTGGTCATCAATGGGTGTCTGATTGAGCGCAAAGTGACGCTCCGCATCGCGCTTGGCAAAGGCATCGCACAGGCGCAGGGCGGAGGCGTTGATATCCCCCAGACCTCGCCAGCGAAAGTGCTCGCGGGTCTCGAAAAAGCGCTCGACCAGCCGCTGGGCGGCTTTATTGCCACTGGCGGTGACGGCGCGGCTGTATTGCACCTCCAGCGCGTAACGACCCTCCACCTTCTGGCGCACCATCATCAAGAGCGCCTCCATCACATCCACCGGCTCGAAACCACTCACCACCACCGGCACCTGATAGCGATCGACGATAGGCAGGTAGATATCGGCGCCGGTGATGACGCTGACGTGAGAGGGGCCGATAAAGGCGTTCACCTTGGCCACTCCGTCGGCCATCACCGCATGAATGGCGGGCGGCACCAGCACATGGTTGATATGAAACAGCAGATTCTCGACCCCCTCTGTTTCGGCTGCAGCCAGCAAGGCGGCCGTCATGGGGGTAGAGGTCTCGAAACCGATGGCGAAGAAGACCACGGTTTTATCAGGGTTCTCACGGGCGATATGCAGGGCATCGAGGGGGTCATAGACCGGGCGGATATCGCTCCCCTTGGCCCGTTGCTGGGCCAGCGTGCCTTTGGAGCCCGGTACCCGGATCATGTCCCCCAACGTCACCAGAATGACGTTGGGCTGGCTCGCCAGCTCGATGGCCTGATCGATGCGCTCTTTGGGCATGATGCAGACCGGGCAGCCGGGGCCGTGAACGAACTCGATGCTGGCCGGCAGCAACTGGTGCAGGCCGTATTTCATGATGGTGTGGGTATGGCCGCCGCACACCTCCATCACCCGCAGTGGTTCGGGCAGATCTTTGGCGAGTTCTGTAATTTGGGCGGCGAGGGCGCGGATCACCTCGGGTTGGCGAAAGCCCTGGAACAGGTCATTCAAGGTCAGCATGGCAAGATATCCTGTTTGGGCATCAGGGCCACCATCTGGCGGAAGCTCTCGAGGCTGGCCTGCGCCTCCTCTTCGTCAATCTTGCTCATCACAAAGCCGATATGGAGCAGCACATAGTCGCCCACCTGGAGGGGCTCTTCCAGCAGCATGCAGCTGACGCGCCGCTGCACCCCAAGGGTGTCGACGGTGACGCAGTTATCTTCGGGGTGCAGTTGCACCACCTGAGAGGGGATGGATAGACACATGAATTTCAGGACTCCGACAAGGTGGCACAACCGGCTGTGGCAGGCTGGTGCGTGGCAAGATGGTGGATGGCAAACCAGAGCTGACCGGCGGCGATGCCACCGTCATTGAGCGGCAGGGTTTCGCTGGTCAATACCTGCCGGCCGGCCGCTTCGAGTGCGGGCACCAGCTGGTCCATCAGCACCCGGTTTTGAAAGACGCCGCCCCCCAGCGCCACCGGATAGTCGCGGAAGCGCTCGGCAAGGGCGATGACCAGATTGCTGATGGCACGGATAAAACCGGCTGCCAGGCTGGCGGTTGAGGTGCCTTGGCGCCGCTCGCTGACAAGGGTATGGATGAGCTCTGCCCACTCGATCTGCAGTGGCTCCCCTGTTAGGCCAAAGGCAAGGGGGAAGGGTTGTTCATCGGGGGCCAGCTGCAAGGCAGCCGCCTCTAGCAAGAGTCCCGCCTCGCCCTCGTAATCGGGGGTATCGATCACCCCAAGCAGCGCCGCCACCGCATCGAACAGCCGACCGATGGAGCTGGTGTAGGGGGCGTTGCGACCCAGCTGCCAGAGCTGGTGCAGGTTGCGGATCCGCTCAAGGGGCAGTTTGTTGATCAACGGAATATCGAGGGCGCTGATCTCATCCACGCCATAGGATTCGAACAGCAGCCCCAGCAGCTGACGTACCGGCTCGCGGATGGCCGCTTCGCCGCCGATCAGCTTGAAAGGCGCGAGGTGGGCAACACGATCGAAGCCCTTAACGTCTGCGATCAGCAGCTCGCCGCCCCAGAGGGTGCCGTCATCCCCAAGGCCGGTGCCATCAAAGGCAACCCCCAGCACCGGGCCCGTGATGTCGTGCTCGGCCATCACAGCCAGCAGGTGGGCGTGATGGTGCTGCACCTCGAGGTGGGTTGCCCCCTGATCGCGGCAATAGCTTTTGGCCCACTGGTGGCTGAGGTAGCCCGGGTGGCGATCCGAGACCAGAACTTCGGGTTTGAGATCGTAGAGATCGCGAAAGGTCGCCAGGGTCTGCTCGAAGTGCTCCTGCATCGGCAGGCTGTGCAGATCGCCGATATAGGGGCTGTAGATGCGCTGGCGGCTGAAGGCGAGCGCCAGCTGGTTCTTCTGTTGCGCCCCGACAGCCAAGAGCGGCACCTTGACCGCCTCTTGCAAGCTGGGGGTGCAGGGGGCATAGCCCCGGGCGAGGCGCAACGTCTGGCGTCGCCCGCCTGCCCACTGCACCAGGCTGTCGTCGCACGGGTGCAGGATGGGGCGGTTGTGATCGAGAATGCCGTCAATCTCGCTGCCGAGTCCCCTGACCACCGCCTCGCATTCGATAAGGATCGGGCTGCCGCGGCTGTTGGCGCTGGTGGCCACCAACGGCATGGCGCAGGCGTCCAGCAGCAATTGGTGCAGCGGGGTGTAGGGGAGCATGATGCCAAGGTAGGGGATGCCGGGGGCGATCCCCTCGGCCAGCGATATGGCTGACTGTCTGGATTCTGAGAGCCGATCATCATTTTTGCGCTTGCGCAGCAAGGTGATGGGTCTGGCCTGAGAGGCGAGCAGCGTCCACTCTGTCTCGCAGCCGGTGACATGCAGTTTGGCCTCGGCAAGGGAGCCTATCATCACCGCCAGCGGCTTGCGCGCGCGCCGCTTGAGCGTTCGCAATCTGGCAACACTCCGTTCATTGCGGGCATCACACATCAGGTGATAACCCCCCATCCCCTTGACCGCAATCAGCGCCCCCGCTTGCAGGGCGCGGGCAGCTGCTTGCAGGGCATCCTCGCGCTCGGCCAAGGCATCGCCACGGCCATTTCGCCAGATGAGATGAGGCCCGCATTCGGGGCAGCTCACTGGCTGGGCGTGGTAGCGTCTGTCCAGCGGGTTTTCATAGGCCGCAGCGCAGCGCGGGCACATGGCAAAGCCTGCCATGGCGGTGTGGGGGCGGTCGTATGGGAGGCTGCGGATGATGGTGTAGCGCGGGCCGCAGTGGGTGCAGTTGGTAAAGGGGTAGTTGTGGTGGCGATCGTTGGGGTTGGCCACATCCGTGGCGCACGCCTCGCACATCCCCTGATCCGGCGAGATGGCGACCGTGGCCGCGCTCTGCTGCTGGCTCGCTTTAATTCGAAACTGGCCATGAAATTGGCCATCGAAGTCGGGATCATGAGCAAGGGGCAGTTCCCGCTCGCTGAAATGATCGATGCGGCTAAGTGGCGGCGCCAGTTCCCGCAGTTCGCGGGCAAAGGCTGTGAGCTGCTCGGACGATCCTTCGGCGCCAATAGTGACGCCACTCGCGTCATTCAACACATAACCGGCAAGGCTGTGGCGCAACGCCAGCCCATAGACGAAGGGGCGAAAGCCGACCCCCTGAACTATGCCGTCGATATGAAATTCGCGGCGCAGCCGGTTGGCCACAGGATTGGCAGAGCCAGAGGGGGCGATGGTGGCGCTCATGCCAGCTCCATCTCATCTTGAGTCTGCGGTAAACGCAGCACCCGGCGCTCGTTCTCCTCGCGCCGCACCCAGCCATCCATCTCCATGCGCAGGCAGAACGGAATGGCGTATTTGCGCGACAAACCGGTGATCTCCTTGAGGGATGCCATGTCGATCAGATCTCCCACCTGCTGGCCCGCCAGCACGGCGGCGACCATCTGGTTGTAAAGCTCGGCGTCGTAGTAGATGGGGCCATCGAGCTGCACCAGATACTTGAGTCGTGCCAGATTGCGCAGCTGCTTTTGCAACGCGCCTTTTTGCTGCAAGCCCTGCTGCAGGGCGGCGGGCAGCTTGCGGGTGATAAAGGGATCCAGCTCCACGCCGCCGGGACCCAGTTTACCGGGCTCGTAACCCTCCTTGCCTTGATCTCGCACCACCTTGAGCACCAGCTGCGCCTCTTCTCCCAGATCGTCTTCCGACTCGCCGCTGCCCGGCTGCCACTTGTCATGGTGCAGGCGAACAAGCTGCTCGCTCTTGAGCTGCTGGATCAGGGCCTGAATGACCGGCAGGGCGATGCCAAGGCGGGTTGCCAGTTCGGCGGCACTCAGCGGTTCGCTGGCCAGCGTAGTCAGCAGCTGGTCGCGGCTTTGGGCCAGCCAGTGGTTGTCCAGCAGCCACTCACCGAGGGGGGTGACCAGCTCGGGCCGCTGGTCAAAGCGGCTGGCCAGCACATAGCCGTTGAGCCCCAGTTGCAGGGTGGCCGGGTTGTAGTGCTCGAGCTCATCTGGCAGCTCGCCCAGCAGGGTGTGCAGTGCCTTGCGTCTGGCGGGGTGGATGTCTCCGTACCAGACGATGCGGGCGCCGTGCAGCAGTTCGCTGCTGCCGTGGCGAATGATGGCGAGCGGCTGGCCGAAGAAGCAGGGGATGGGGCTGGTAAAGATCAGCCGCGCCAGCCGGGTCTCTTTTATTGGTACAAAGCGCGCAAGACCATGCCAGCTGCCGAGGGCTACTTCCACTTCCTGCGTGCGTAGCGCCTTGCTGCTCAGGCTCTCGGCGTTGAGCCGCACGATAAGATGGGTTGCCGCCTCGCACTGACCGGCGGCGCTGGTGAGGCAGTGACCGCGAGCCACCTCCTTATGAGGCACCTTTTTCAGGCCCACCGCCACCCGGCAGACGGCGCCGATCTCGTCGACGCTCTGGTGATAGGCCTGCAGGGAGCGCACCTGCACCTCCCGATCGGCGGGGTAGAGGCGCAGCTTGTCCCCCACCTTGAGGCTGCCCTGCTGCAATGTGCCGGTAAGCACGGTACCGGTGCCGTTGGCGGTAAAGACCCTGTCTACATACAGTCGCGGAGCGCCCTGTTCGCGAGCCGCTTGTGACGCTGGCAGATCGGCAAGCTGGCAGACGATGGCGGTGTGCAGGGCAGCCATATTCTCGCCGGTTTTGGCGCTGACGCTGACGATGTCGGGCACCATGCCGCTCTCGTCCATTACCCGCTCCAGCAGGCTCTCTTCCAACAGCAAAAGCTCGTCGGGGGAGACCAGATCGCACTTGTTGATGCAGACCAGGAGGCGCGGCACCCCCATCGCCTTGAGCAGGCGCAGGTGATCGCCGGTCATCGGCATCCACCCCTCGTCGGCGGCAATCACCAGCAGCACCAGATCCAGACTCCAGAGCCCCGCCACCATGTTGCGGATATAGCGCTCGTGGCCGGGCACGTCGATGACGCCTATGGTGTTGCCCTGACCGTCGTCAAAGTGGGCAAAGCCGAGATCCTGGGTCATGCCGATGGCCTGCTCGAGGGCGCGGGCGGTGGTGATGCCGGTGAGGGCCTTGATCAGCAGGGTCTTGCCGTGGTCCACGTGACCAGCAAGACCGATAACGGCGCGATAGGGGGTCATGGGATCAGAGCTCCTCGGTCGCATTTGTTGCATTGAACGGGGCGGGCAGCAGCAATTCCTTGAGTTGGGCGATCAGCAGTTCCATCTCGGTCGGCAGCAGGCTCGCCATATTGAGCAGCACCTTCTGCTGGCGCACGGTGGCGATGACCGGCACCGGCAGTTCGCGTAGATCATCGAGCAACTGCTGAGCTGGGCGCGGGTCGGTGCACTCGAGCGCAGGGGCCGGGTAGAACTCGTCCGGCAAGGTGCCGCCACCTACCACCAGCTGGGCGGGGACCGGCACAAAGCAGCCGGGCAGGGCGGACATCAGCTGGTCGGCTCTCGCCTGCATGGCTGCCGGGTTGCTCAAGGTGCGCTGGGCAATACCCTCACCGATGGGGGATTTGTTGAGCTTGTGGATGAGCAGGCGTTCGAGCAGGGAGTAGACGATGCGGCTCGGGCGGAAGGTACGCATCATGGGGTGTTTTTCCAGCCGCTTGATAAGATCGCTGCGGCCACTGATGATGCCCGATTGCGGGCCGCCCAAGAGCTTGTCGCCGGAATAGCAGACCAGATCCGCCCCCGCCTTGATGTACTGGCGCACCGAGGTTTCATCCGGTGCAAACTCTTCGAGGGTCAAGCCGGAGCCCTGATCCACCGCCAGCACTACATGTTCGGGCAGGGCGCGGGCCACCTCGCCGATATCGGGGGATTCGGTAAAGCCGCGAATGGCGAAATTGGATCTGTGCACCATCAGCACCAGCGCGGTCTGGTCTGTGATGGCATCGAGGTAATCTTTGGCGGTAGTGATATTGGTGGTGCCCACCTCCACCAGTTTGGCGCCGGAGAGGGCCAGAATATCGGGAATGCGAAAGCCGCCGCCAATCTGGATCTGCTCGCCGCGCGAGACGATCACCTCGCGCCCCTTGGCCACCTCTTGCAGCAGCAAAAAGAGCGAAGCGGCGTTGTTGTTGACCACCAGCGAATCCTCGGCCTGGGTGAGGCAACGGAGCAGGGGGGCGATCAGCCCCTTGCGCCCGCCGCGTTTGCCGGTGGCGAGATCCAGCTCCAGATTGTTGTAGCCGGTGTTGAGGTCACGCACCTCGTCCCACAGCTCGTGACTTAATGGCGAGCGCCCCAGATTGGTGTGCACCAGGGTGCCGGTGGCGTTGATCACCCGGGTCTGACGCTGGCGCAGCTGCTGTTGGCAGCGTTTGGCAATCAGCGCCTCGATCTGCTCGGGGGCAACGCCATGATGGCGAAAATCTTCGCTCTGGCGCAGTTCGCTGAGGGTATCGCGCACCGCCTGGGTCACCAACGGGCGGCTCAGCGTCTCGATAAACCCGGCGAGAAAGGGTTGCTGCAGCAGCTGTTCCACTTGCGGCAACCGGCGCGTTGGTTGCTGGCCGGGCTGTTGCTGAGAATCTGGCTGTGAATCGTCGGCAGCCTGACCTGATGCGGGCTGGCGGTGGGGGATGGCTGACGCGTGAGACGAGTTCGGCATGGGATTACCAGTGCAATGCGTGGGTTCGGGATGCGCACCGGTTTGCCGATAGAGAGGCCGAGCTGACGGGTTATGGCACTGCTGGCGATTTGCGGATGATTGCAAACTGGGTGCATCAATGAGCGGGTATAAATTAATGCAGCATCGATGCTGATAAATTAATTTTTGGCCAGCGAGATAACCTGACTTCGGATTATATTGGCAAGCGGCAAGCACCTTTTTTAAGGTATTACTTCAAACATATTGAACAAACAATGGAAATAACATCCAGGCCGAAAATTCAGCGAGAGAGTATTTGTTCAATAGATGAATTTGGCGGAAGAGGCAGGAATCGAACCTGCCAAAGCCTTCTCGGCTCACATCGGTTTTGAAGACCGAGGAGGCCACCAGACCCCATCAACTTCCGTAACGGTCGCCATTTTGTGGCAAATTTCTGTGGCTGGCAACGCTTTTTTTGTCATAAAAAAGCGAGAGTTAGCGATTTTTTGAAAAAAGCAAAGAACCTTGTTTTATATCAAGTTCAGCACAATTAGCCCGATGTTTTTAATTTAACATCGGGCCTCGATCACATTGCCGGAACCGTCGGTCAATAACGGTCGTTAACAACTCGCTAAATAATCACCTCTTGGAATTGTCAATATTCCACTGCTCCAGTTTATCTATTAACAAGTCGGTATCTTTGGCTGCATCAAGATGCTGATAAAGATAATCCATCGCCTCGCTCACCATCTCGGTCATCGGGAAGGAAAACGCCACGATGGCCGGTTGTACCCCGACAAAGATTACCTCGGGGACAAAGGTCTTGAGCTCGTCGATCAGGAAATTGAGCGGCATATTGTGGGTCGAGAAGATAAACATTTCGGCGATGGTCTCGGGGGGGATCACCTGCAGGGTTCCCGCCTTCTCGCCGATCTCGGCGGCATCCACCAGCACCACTCGCTCCGGTTGCAGCTCCCGCACCTTGTAGACCACATTTTCCGGCGCGATGCCGCCGTCGATATGGATCCAGCCGGGCAGGGGGGCGGCTTGCAGCTTGTCGGCGAGATAGGGGCCGGCACCGTCGTCCCCCATCATGGCATTGCCCACGGTCAACACGAGATTGCAGCCCATCAGCGGCTCCTTACCATCAGGTACATATGGGGGTCGTTAAAGAGGGCGGTGAGCTGATCCATAAAGGTGTTGGTCCAGCCTAGCTCCTGCTCATTCAGCACATTGTCGGCTTTGCGCAGTCGGTCGAAGGCGCAGGCCAGCATATGGCAGTGCTCGCGATAGATGGTGATCTCGCCAAAGGTGAGAAACCCCTCCATCTTGCGGCGCGCTTCACTTCCCTCTGGCAGCTTGGCCACCCAGTCGCGATAACCGGTCAGCGAGCAGACCAGGTCTGCTCGCAGGCAATCGACGATGCCGAGGTGGTGGCCGATGGCGAGGCTGTAGTACATCACCTCCCTGGCCTCTTCCGGCACGTCGAACTGCTCGTCGACGAACTTGCGCGAGAGGCGATAGAAGAAAACCTCGTCAGCCATGTACCGCCTCTCCCTTGCCGGCCGCCCGGTTGAGGCAGGCGTTTGCGAGGTTGTTGACGATCTCCGAGAGGCGCGGATCGTCGTGCTGATCGAGGTAGCTCTGGATGCGCAGATCCACATCCTGCTGGGTCGCCCCTTCGAGCAGGGCCATAAACTCGTCGGCGATGATCCGCCCCTGCCGATAACCGGCCATGCGGCGCGCTTCGCGCTCGATCATCACCCGGATTTCATTGGGGATGCCGGTGTGGCGCAGCTCGACCCGCTCACCCGGTTGCACCTCGTGGCTGGTGGCTTTGAGTTTCTGTTCCAGCAGACCAAGCGCCACGGCAAAGCCGTAGATGGTAGCTGCCGGTGTGGGGGGGCAGCCGGGGATATAGACATCTACCGGCACGATCTTGTCGGTGCCGCCCCATACGCAATAGAGGTCGTGGAAGATGCCGCCGTCACAGCCGCAGGCGCCGTAGGCGATGCAGATCTTGGGATCGGGCGCCGCCTCGTAGGCGCGCAGGGCCGGCACCCGCATCGCCCGGGTTACCGCGCCGGTAAAGAGCAGGATGTCGGCGTGGCGGGGGGAGGCGACCACCTTGATGCCGAAGCGCTCGGCATCGAACAGCGGGGTGATGGTGGCGAAGATCTCGATTTCGCAGGCGTTGCAGCCGCCGCAATCGACCCGGTAGACATAGGCCGAGCGGCGAATGTCCTTGAGCAGGGTCTTTTTGAGTTTGGTGATCTCGGGATCCTGTGCCAGCGGCACGGCGCGGGTATGGGCATGGCCGACAACCGGTTCTATGCCTTTGATCTTGCTCATCACATCCACTCCTTTTGTGCGGCCATCGGTGTGGCTATCGGTGTGATCAGGGCCGAGTCAGGCTGGCTCAGCATGCTCTGTTTTCGTTTGCAGTCGGGGCAGTGATGCAGCCGCTCCGGGGTCGCCAGCGGCGTGCCTGCCTGCTTGAGGGTGTCCTCCACCAGCGCCACCAGCTTGCTCGGGGCAAAGTAGGTGCCGCAAAGGGTGCAGGGGGCCAGCGCGAAGCGGGCCTCCTCATAGAGATCCGCCTTGTTGGTCACCGCCAGCTCGAACTCGGGGGAGAGGGCGATGGCGCGGGTCGGGCAGACCTCCTCGCAGCGGCCGCAGAAGATGCAGCGTGCCATGGAGATCTCCCAGCGCCGTTCGCCGGTCTCCATGTCCACTTCCATCACCAGCGCATTGGCCGGGCAGGCCTTGGTGCAGGCGGCGCAGGCGATGCACTGATCCGCCTGATATTTGGGTTTGCCGCGAAAATCCCGGTTCACCTCGTAAGGGGCGAAGGGGTACTTGGCGGTCGGGGTGCCAGCCTTGAGGATGGTCTTGAACAGCTTGATCATGATGACCCCTTATTTCAGCGGAGAGTTTTTGCGATCGATGCCGTAGCGCTCGATCTCCTTGTAGGAGACCACGGTGGATTTGCCCTTCTTGGGGTCGACCAGGGTGACCCGGTCGGTACAGGAGTAGCAGGGATCCAGACTGCCGATGATGAGCGGTGCATCCGCCACGGTATTGCCGCGCAGCATGTAGCGCAGGGCGGGCCAGTTAGCGTAGGTGGCGGCGCGGCAGCGCCAGCGGAACAGCTTCTGGTTATCCCCGGTCATGCTCCAGTGGACGTTCTCGCCGCGGGGAGCTTCGGTAAAGCCCAGCGCAAACTTGCCCGGCTGGTAGGTGAACCCTTCGGTCAAAAGCGGCCCTTCCGGCAGATGCTCAAGACCAAACTCAATCATGTCGAGGGAGTCGTAGAGCTCGTGGATGCGCACCAGCACCCGGGATTGCACGTCGCAACCCGCCTTGGTCTGGATCTCCATCGGCAGCTCGCGGTAACCGGCAAAATCGTGAACCCGACGCACGTCGCGCTTGAAGCCGCTCGCCCGCACCATGGGGCCGACGCAGCTGAAATCGCGGGCAATTTGCGGGTCGAGCTTGCCGATACCGATGAGGCGGGAGGAGATGTTGGCGGTATCCAGCAGCATGGCCACCAGGGGTTTGAGCTCATCACGCAGCTCACGCACCAGCTGGGCACCCTTGATGCGATCTTCCTTGAAGATGTCGCGGCGCACCCCGCCAATCAGGTTGAGGCCATAGGTCTTGCGCGCGCCGGTCAGCAGCTCGGCCAGGGTCATGGATTTCTCCCGCACCCGGAAGAACTGCATGAAGCCGGTGTCGAAACCGGTGAAGTGGCTCGACAGGCCGATGTTGAGGATATGGCTGTGCAGGCGCTCCACCTCCAGCAGCACGGCGCGGATCATCTTGGCCCGCTCCGGCACCGGAATGCCCATGGCGTTCTCCACCGAGGTGGTGTAGGCGACGCTGTGGGTAAAGCCGCAGATGCCGCAGACCCGGTCGGTCAGAAACGCCACTTCGTTGTAGCCCATGCGGGTTTCCGCCAGTTTTTCCATGCCGCGATGGACATAGAAGAGGCGGTAGTCGGCATCGATGATGTCTTCCCCATCGACGAACAGACGAAAGTGGCCCGGTTCATCCGAGGTGATGTGCAGCGGGCCGACCGGCACGATGCGGTTGGCATCACTGCCGAGCTCATTGACGAAGGGGTAGGTCTCGGTGTCGGTGGTGGGCATCGGGCGCTGGCGATAATCCATGGCGTCCTTGCGCAGGGGATGGATATCCTCCGGCCAGTCGTCCGGCAGTACCAGACGGCGTTCGTCCGGCAGACCGATGGCGCGCAGGCCGTACATGTCGCGGATCTCCCGCTCGCCCCACACCGCCGCCGGAATGGTCGGGGTGATGGAGGGGTACTCCTGGGTATCGGCATCCACCAGTACCTTGACGGTGATCCAGCATTTGGTGTCGCCCTCCATGGAGAAGACGTGGTAGACGGCGAAGTGGCCGTTGAGGCTGCGCTCGTCATTGGCAAAGGAGAGCGGAAGCCAGCCCCCCAGCTGATGGAAGATCAGGCTGGCGGTCTCGACCAGACTGGTGGGTTTGACGGTGATGGTGGCCTGATCGGCGGTTTGCCACTCCTCGTCGACGATGGCGTGGGGCAGTTGTGCTCGCACCTGCTGGATGTAGTCGCAGCCGATGCGATCCGAAATGGCGATGGTCATGCAGTTCTCACTTTAATGTTCGGGAATGAGCATTCACAAATGATGAAATTGGAAAAAGTTGCTGTGCTGGCGGGCATGGTTCAGATCCCGACCAGATAGGCGAGCAGCGCCAGCAGGGCTAGCCCCAACCCGTAGCGGGTGAGCTTGTGGGTGCGCACGAACTGGGTGCGGGCCATGGCGTTTTCGATGATGCCGGCCAGCAAAAAGGCCACCAGCAGCTTGCAGGCGAGGATCAGCGCCGCACCGATGAGTGCAGGCAGACTCCAGTTGGCCGCCTTGCCGAAGGGCAGGAAAATCACCAGAAAGAGCTGCACCACCACCAGTTGCTTGAGGCCGATGGAGAGCTTGAGCAGGGCCAGGCCCGCACCGGAATACTCGGTGAGCGGCCCTTCTTGCAGCTCCTGCTCGGCTTCGGCGCAGTCAAAGGGCAGCTTGCCCATCTCGACAAACACCGCGAAGGCGCAGGCGGCACCCGCCAAGAGGGTAGCGATGGGGGCGGCCAGTGGCTGGGTCGCTACATAGCTGCTGATATTGCCCAGATCCGAGCTGCCCACCATCATCGCCATGATGAAGCAGGCGAGCACCAGAATGGGCTCCACCAGAATGCCGAGGGTCAGTTCGCGGCGGGCACCAATACCTGCAAACATGCTGCCGCTGTCGAGCCCCGAGAGGGAGAAGAAGAAGCGGAAGATGGCGAACAGATAGATATCGGTGATGAGATCCCCGGCGATGGGGAAGGGAGACTCGTGAGTCAGGGTCGGCAGCGCCATCCCCACCAGCAAGAGGGCGGCGATGAGCAGCGCAGGCATCAGGTTGAAGATGATGCCGGCAGGCTCGGGGGTTACCTCCTGACGGCGCAGGAGCTTGGCGATATCCCGGTAATCCTGCAGCAGGCCCGGCCCCTGACGGGAGTGCATCTTGGCCCGCAGCACCCGGTTGAAACCGGTGGCGAGCGGCGCCAGCGCCAGCATGGCGATGGCCTGGGTCAGGGCGAGGGCAACCATGCCCCAGCTCGGCATTTCAAGAACAGGCATATCAGACTCCTACAGCCATCAGGATAAAGAGCGCCAGCACAATGCCGTGCAGCAGCCAGCCGGTCGTCCCGCTGGTATCGCTCACCCCGTGCAGGGCGCTGGCCAGATCGAGCTGCGGCTGCTTGCGATAGAGCGGCGCGCAGAGTTGGCGCAAGGTGTGGGTGACACCGCCGGAGGTAAGGCTCATGCGCTCCTCATAGGCGTAACCACAGGCCCACGGGGTGCCAGCGTGACGACGACCCAGCTTGGGCCCCTTGAAGATGGCCAGTACCAGCAACGGGATGAGGAACAGACCCAGCAGGATGATGGCGATAACGGGCGGGGAGAGGATCGCCTGGCTGCTATCGAGTGGCAGCAGGGTGGCGCCGGTGGCGACACTCATTTGGCTGGCAACCAAGGCTTGGCCATAGCTGGCAATATGGGGGGCAATCCAGGGGGCGCCCAGACCCAGCACCAGACAGACCGCGGCCAGCAGCAGGGTGCCTGCCACCATGGCGCCCGGCACTTCGCGGGCGTGGCTCGCGTGTTCGCTGCGCGGGGCGCCGCAGAAGCAGATGCCATACACCTTGACGAAACACATCACCGCCATGGCGCCGGTCACCGCCAGCATCACTACCGCGAGCGGCGCGACGAGCGAGGTACCGAGTTTGGTCATGGAAAGGAGCGACTGATAGATAAACCATTCGCTGACAAAGCCGTTGAGCGGCGGCAGCGCCGAGATGGCCATGGCACCGATGAGGAACGCCAGCGCAGTCCAGGGCATCAGCTTGGCAAGACCACCCATCTTGTCCATATCCCGGGTGTGCAGGCGGAACATCACCGAGCCGGTGCCCATAAAGAGCAGGCTCTTGAAGATGGCGTGGTTGAGCAGGTGATAGAGGGCGCCGAGCAGCCCCAGCACCACCAGCGCCGGCTGCTGGTTGGCGATGCCGATCATGCCGATCCCCATCCCCATCAGGATGATGCCGATGTTCTCCACCGTGTGGTAGGCGAGCAGCCGCTTGAGGTCATGCTCGGCCAGCGCAAACAGCACCCCGAGCACCGCCGAGCAGGCACCGAAGATCAGCACCATATAGCCCCACCAGAGCTGGCTGGCGCCGAGAAAATCGATGCTGACCCGCAAGATGCCAAAGAGACCCAGCTTCACCATGACGCCGGACATCAGCGCCGAGATATGGGACGGCGCAACGGGCTCGGCCACCGGCAGCCAGCCGTGCAGCGGCACGAAACCGGCGCGCAGGCCAAAGCCGCAGAAGCTGAGCAGGAACACCAGAGAGGCCAATCCGCCCGCCAGATGGTGCTCGCGCAGCACGGCGAACTCCAGCGAGCCGCTTTCGCGGCAGAGCAGCCAGAAGGCGATCAGCACCAGCACCATGCCGATATGGTTCATCACCAAGTAGAGACGGCTCTGTTTGGCAGCATCCGGATTGGTCTTGACCAGCCAGTAGGTGGTGAGGGTCACCAGCTCGTAGCAGAGCAAGAAACCGAGTGCGTTGTCGGCCAGCACCATGCCCACCATGGCAAAGAGGAAGAGGTTCATCAGCGCGCCGATGGCCACATCCCCCTTGCCCTGATATTCGCGGATATAGGCAAAGGAGTAGAGGGCGACGGCGACGCCGACGGTGCTAATCACCAGCAGCATCAGTGCGGCCAGCATGTCGAGGTGCACCGAGCCAAGCAGCCAGAGCTGGCCGTCGACGGGGGCGCCTTGGGCAAAGATCTGGATGGCGGCGACCAGACCCGCGAGCGAACCCAGCAGGGCAAAGCCGCTGTTGAGACGGTTGGCCAGTGCGGGCAGCTTTTGCAGGAGCAAACCGGCGGCAGCGCCCAGCAAAAAGAGCAGGAGTGTGGCCATTACAAGGGGGGACAACATCAGCGAGCTCCCTCTGTGGTGGATAAATCGGATGCAGGGAGCGCCGTGGCAGGCGCCGAGAAGGCGGAGGCCCCTTGCGGGTTGGTGTCGGCCGCTTGCTGGCGACGGATACGGGCGGCGCGTTCGGTGTCGCCGTCATTGACCAGCTTCAGTGCCTGGGAGGGGCAGGCACCGACACAAGCCGGGCCATCGGCGCGAAACTCGCACAGGTCGCACTTGACCGCGATGCTGCGCACTCCCGGCTCCCAGCTCAGCAGATCCTCGCCAAAGCAGCGCAGGCCGGCAGAGGTGGAGGGGTTGCTGGAGCGGATGGAGCAGGGGATATAGGTGTCGTAACTGGTGGCCACGGCCACCGGACGGCTGCCGCCGCTCTGGATGGCGCCAAAGGGGCAGGCCACGGCGCAGAGATTGCAGCCGATGCAGAGCGACTCGTTGAGTTGCACGCAATCGCCGGTCTGGCGAATTGCCTCGACCGGGCACACCTTGATGCAGGGGGCATCGTCACAGTGACGGCACTGAACCGGCATGGTCGCCTGCTCGTGTCGCATAACGGTTAAACGGGGGGCTTGCTGCAAACCTTGCGCCTTGTGTACCTCGCTGCAGGCCGCCATACAGGTGCCACAGCCGATACAAAGCTTGGGGTCAGCGATAACGAAGCGGTTCATAGCCTACCTTGTCGTGTCGCGAACGGAGAAAGTAGGGGCAGGTTGGCAAGATACGGGCCAGATTGGTTTTTGCTGTGGAATTGGCTTTAAGTGTTTGTTTTTTTAAATAAATAAAAACCTTGAGGTGGTCGAGTTGAAGCGCTCATGTGGCTGTCGAACTGTGACGTTCGTCACTTGTGACGAAGCCATCGGGAGGGTTCGTCACCATGGAAAACGCAGCATAAGTAGAGTGCAAAGAACGAAGTGAATTGCACCTCTCCGACATATGTTCGCGGTGCACGGCGCTGCGCTTGTTGCACCCTACGGCGGTGGTCTGTTCGGATAGAGGTCGCCTGTTTTGAAACCGTAGGTTCGATTAGCGAAGCGTAATCGGACGCACGAGAACGCAAATATATCGGCAGCATGCCGGGAACAGGGGCAATGAACGACGTGAATAGCACCGTTTGCAGCATATGGTCGCCGTGGTTTGTTCCCTTCTCCCCTTGCGGGAGAAGGGCTGGGGATGAGGGGGCCGGTAATCGGGGTTAACGAAAAAGAAGAGGGAGGCCAATGCCTCCCTCTCTACTTGCTGACGTTTTCTATGCCATGAAGAGGCCATCAACCCGCCATCAGATATCCACCTGCGAGCCCAGCTCGATAACCCGGTTGGGCGGTATCTCGAACTGATCCGGGGCGCGCAGGGCGTTGCGCTGCAGCAGCATAAAGAGCTTGCCGCGCAGATAGAGATACCAGGGGCGGTCTTTCATGATGAGCGACTCGTGGGCCATAAAGAACGAGGTCTCCATCATCCGGCAACTGAGCCCCTCGGCGTTGCAGCGGTGGAAGATCTCCTCCACGTTCGGGGTCTCGCGCCAGCCGTAGCTTGCTACCACCCGCCAGAAGGTGGGGGAGAGCTGCTCGATGCAGACCCGGCGCACATTGTGGACGTAGGGCACATCCTCCACCCGCAGGGTGAGCAGGATGATCCGCTCGTGCAGCACCTTGTTGTGCTTGAGGTTGTGCAGCAGCGCATGGGGGATCACATTGACTACCCGCGACATATAGACCGCAGTACCGGCCACCCGGGTCGGCGGGGATTTTTCCAGCGAGGCGATCATCGGCTCAAGGGAATTGCCGTGCTCGTTAAGGCGGCGAATAAGCTGGAAACGCTCGCTCTTCCAGCTGGTCATCACGGTGAACATCACCGCCCCCAGGGTGAGCGGCAGCCAACCGCCGGAGAAGATCTTGGCGAGGTTGGCGGCAAACAGCGGCACGTCGATACAGAGCAGCGCAGCAAACAGGATGGCCACCAGATACTTGTTCCAGTGCCAGCTGTTCTTGGCCACCGAGCAGGAGAGGATGGAGGTGAGCACCATGGTGCCGGTAACCGCGATGCCGTAGGCCGCCGCCAGATTGCTGGAGTGCTCAAAGCTCATGATGACGATCACCACCGAGATATAGAGCATCCAGTTGATGACCGGAATATAGATCTGGCCGGACTCCTGCTCGGAGGTATGAACGATGCGAATGGGGGAGAGATAACCGAGGCGCACCGCCTGCCGGGTCAGCGAAAAGACCCCGGAGATCACCGCCTGCGAGGCGATCACCGTCGCCATGGTCGCCAGCAGCAGCAGCGGTACCAGCGCCCATTTCGGCGCGAGCAGGAAGAAGGGGTTGGCAATGGCGGCGGGATTGCTTAGCAGCAGCGCACCCTGACCGAAGTAGTTGAGCACCAGGGAGGGCAGCACCACGATAAACCAGGCGAGGCGAATGGGATTTTTGCCAAAGTGGCCCATATCCGCGTAGAGCGCCTCTACCCCGGTGATGGCCAGCACCACGGCGCCGAGGGCAAAGAAGGAGGTAGTCTGGTACTGGACAAAAAAGCGCACCGCCCAGATGGGGTTGAGCGCACCCAGCACCTCGGGGTTGTGGATGATGCCGCGCAGCCCCAGCACCGCCAGCGTCATAAACCAGATCAGCATGATGGGAGCAAACAGCTTGCCCACCATGGCGGTGCCATGTTTCTGGATGGCAAACAGCAGGGTCAGCACCAGCACCGAAAGGGTGACGATATAGGGGTCGAGGGCGGGGGTGAGAATGCTCAGACCCTCGATGGCCGACATCACCGACATCGCCGGGGTGATCACCACCTCGCCATAGAAGAAGCTGCCGCCAATCAGACCGAGGATGATCAGCAGCGGCGTCCAGCGGGTGGAGGCGTTGCGGGTCGCCAGCGACATCAGGGTGAGAATGCCGCCCTCGCCGGCGTTGTCGGCCCGCATCACAAAGGAGAGGTACTTGACCGACACCACCAGGATCAGCAGCCAGAAGATCAGCGAGAGAAAGCCGAGAATGGAGGCAGGCTCGACGCCGAACCCGAATTGACCTGACAGGCACTCGCGCAAGGTATAGAGCGGGCTGGTGCCGATATCGCCATAGACTACGCCAATCGCCGCCAGCATGACGCCGGACATGGCTTGTTGTTTATCACAGTTCATGAGTTCATCTTGTCAGTTTGATGTTTACACGTTTGCCACAGCAGATCGCCCCGAACACATCAGGTATGTGTGGATACAACATCGGGGGGAAATCAAAGGATTGCGATGGGAAGGGAGCTAATCGGATATAAAGATGCGTTTCATGGGACACAGTCTGTTCATCTGTCGTTAAGCTTATAATGACACACACTCTGCGGGTTCATGCTCAGGTATAAATAATCAAAACGCCCTTTTGAGTAAGGTTATTAATTGGCCGTTGATTGAAATATTCATGCGCTCTGCGGGCAACCGTTTGTTTTATCTGGGGAAGTGGTTTGGCCACTATTTTTTACCGAAGCGAGCGAAAAATAGACGATAAAATAGTGACTAATTAATTGCGGGCAGGATGGCAAAGAGGAAGGGCTTGGGTAGCAATGGAGTCTTTATTTGGGGGGGGTAGGGTGCAATGAACGAAGTGAATTGCACCAAGTAAAGAGGTAAGAGGTGCAATGCGCTGCGCTTATTGCACCCTACGGTGATTATTACTCTCCATGATAGTGCTTCAATAAAAAGTAGCGGTCAGGACTATTTTTAACGCCGCTCACTTTACCGACTATTTTAAATCCCATTTTTTCATAAAATTTGGGTGCCTGAAATGAGAGAGTGTCGACTTGAGCTGCAATACATCCCCGTTTTTGTGCCTCGCGTTCAGCAATATCCATTAATTTAATGCCGAGCCCCTGTCCTCGCTTGTCATTGTGTACCCAAAGCACCTCGATCAACAGTTGATGATAAATAGTACGTCCGGCAATGCCACCGACAACTTCGTCATTATCATCATGAATGGCAACAATTAAAGGTTGGGAGCGTTCCTCACCCATTTTATCAAAGTTAAATTGTCTAAGGTTATCAACAAGTAGATTGAAGATGTCATCTTTATGTTCATTATGGATTTTTATATTCATCAAATCTTACTCCATTAAAATTTAATCGTAGGGTGCAATGAACGAAGTGAATTGCACCAAATATTAAAAGAGGCAAGAGGTGCAATGCGCCGCGCTTATTACACCCTACGGCACTTGGTAGATTTTATCGATTGCCGTTATATGCTACATCTGATTTATCTATGCCAATATCTCGTCTCATTGCATTTGTTAAACATAATGCCTTTGCTCTAATTTCCTCCCAACTTGTTGTTTCTCCATCAAAGATGATAGCCAACAATTGATCTATAAATGCATCATTAGCATCCATGACTTCTTGTGGTGCGATCATTGCAAGATAGCCATATATTTTTAGTCTTTCTGTTTCAAAACTTTCTTTTTCTTCAGGGGATAATTCTCTTTTATGTCGCAATACAATCATCTCAACCTTGGCAAGCATTATTGCTACGAGATCAATAGTGGCTCTATAAATAACCAACTTATCACTATGTTCTCTAAGGTGAGTTTGTTTATAAATTTCCAAACCATTATTTAATTCTGCCAAATGAAGCTGGTTTTCTTTTTGTAGCTGGACTCTTAGGCGCTCTAATTTTTGTTCATGATTGGCCTTTTCTGTCGCCATAAGACGTTCGGCCCATATTTTCCCCAAATAATTCGACAGGCCAAGAATAATTGCCCCACTACCACCCAAAGATGCAATAATGGTTGCACCAATTGATAAGTATTCACTCATATCAACAATTCCTATCTAATCAATAATGATTTCTATTATTTACATTCAATATCTACAAGTCACCATATGTTTTTACTAAAGGATTTATAAATTGTGCTCTTTTTTGTACAGGAATGGCAAGGTAACGGCAAAGGCAATTGAATCATCTCCAGAAACTTTTTTACCGTTGTAGCTGGCGACATAGCGTTTTAGGAAAATATATGCTTCTTCATTATATGGGTCGCTATCATCCTGTTTGTGAGTTTTTAATAAATTTTCTGCATACTCAACAGCGTTAAATGTGTTCCTTTTACCGGTGGTTATTGACAAAAGATAGCCATTTATAATTTTATCCATATAGTAATTAAGTTTGTTTATGACCGCAATTGTTCTTGCTTCACCTAACTTAGAGTTAACGGTTTTTAACTCGCTCTCTTTTTCTCTTATCAATAAGCTAAGTTTAGATTCTTGAACTTTCAGCGAAGCAATCGATTTTTGATGCTCGATAATCTTACCGTTTAAGTTTTTTATTTGGTCGGTTAATTCATTTTTTTTAGAGACAAGAGATTGATTTTCAATTTTTGCTTGTTGTAACTCTTTTTCTTTCTCAAATACAGGGTGAATAGTGCTGAAATATGCCCAGACACCAAAGCCTAAACTTAGGATTGTTGATATCTTAACCATGTGTTCCAGAAAACCATCGTCCTGCTTATACAGTTTCACCGATTATCTCCATATTTAAATATGTCAGGTTCAAAGATTATTTATATGGCTAGGGAGTCTATTTTATCCTCACTTACTTCCTAGATGTCAGAGGTTCATTTTTCTTTTAATCTGTTCTATTTATTTCCTATCTTCATGAAAACGACCCCAACGGAGCTGGTTGCCAACTGGCACATATTAACCGGAGGGATAGAAAACTGAAGGGGCAGGGGCCCAAAACCGGCTCTGGCTCAACAAATCAGTCAATAAGCGGCCTATTTCTGTTCGGTTTGACTTGATGATAGCTTGCCAGCTCGATAGCAAAACCAAACAACTTACCACCGCTGCAAGCGGCTTTGGCGTGCTGTACAGCCCATTTTTGGCCCTTGGTATGGTTTTTCTCCCCGGTTTTCCTTCCTCCGCTTGCCCGGTTTGGGACGGCCGTTCCTGGCTGCCAACTCCTTCGAACGGCTTCGTTATATGGCCGGGGAAGGGGATGGTCAGCCGGTGTCGAGCTCGTCACTTTTGTCGTGTCGATCACACTTCCCATCCCGTCGTCACCCTCGTCAGTAGTGGTAAACAGCAAGCTGTTCTTGCTGATTACTCCTTTATTTTCAGATGGTTGTGAATTTTTATCGCACCCTTGGCCCGTTTTGGTCTGATAAATGCTTTGTGGGGGGCTGGCCGCCTCTTTGCCTGTCGGCGGGCGGCCCGGTGTAACGAACCATTTAGGATCCCTCTCTATGAACAGCTTCGTGATTGCAGATCCCAGTCTCTGTATTGGGTGTCGTACCTGTGAGGTGGCCTGCGCCGTTTCACACCAGTCAGGGTCTTGCAGCGGGACCCTTGAGCGGGAGGGCGGCCTGCATCTTGCCATCGAGGATGGACATCTGGTCTCCAAGGACAGCTACTTTCAGCCGCGCCTGAAGGTGATCGTGGGCAGCAAGGTGACCACGCCGGTGCTCTGCCGCCAGTGTGAAGACAAGCCGTGCGCCATGGCCTGCCCGAACAATGCCATCGTCAGCGAGGATGGTTGCGTCAAGGTGTTGCAGGAGCGCTGCATCGGCTGCAAGTCCTGCGTGGTGGCCTGTCCTTACGGCGCCATGGCGGTGGTGCTCAAAGAGGTGGCACCCGCTGCCGATTCGCTCTTCAAGCGTCCGCAGACCAAGGCGCAGGCGCTCAAGTGCGATCTCTGCCGTCACCGCGAGGCGGGCCCGGCCTGTGTCGAGGTGTGTCCGACCCAGGCGCTGCGGCTGGTCACGCCGGAGCATCTTGAAAACCTGAACCGGCAGAAGCAGCTGGCCAGTGCCGAGGCACTGCTGGCGATGCCGGCGCGGGTGTGAGCGGGCTTGCCGAGCCGTTTTTCGTTAACAAACAAGAGTGTGAGTCATGAAAAAAGTCATTACCGTGTGCCCCTATTGCGGCACCGGTTGCAAAATCAACCTGCTGGTTGAAAACGACAAGGTGGTGGGGGCCGAAGGCGCCAACGGCCGGACCAACGAGGGGCAGCTCTGCCTCAAGGGCTATTACGGTTGGGATTTTTTGAACGATACCAACCTGCTGACCCCCCGTCTCAAGAGCCCGATGATCCGCCGCGAGCGCGGTGGCAAGTTCGAGGCCGTCTCCTGGGACGAAGCGATCGAGTTCGCCAGCAGCCGTCTCTCTGCCATCAAGGCGAAATATGGCCCGGACGCCATCATGACCACCGGCTCTGCCCGTGGCCCGGGCAATGAAGCCAACTATGTGATGCAGAAATTTGCCCGTGCGGTGATTGGGACGAACAACGTCGACCACTGCGCGAGGGTGTGACACGCACCCTCAGTCTCCGGTCTGGAGACAACTGTAGGCAACGGCGCCATGAGCAACGCCATTCCCGAAATTCAAGAGACCAAGTGCCTGCTGGTGTTTGGTTACAACGCTGCTGACTCTCACCCCATCGTCGCTCGCCATATCCTCAAGGCGAAGGCAAACGGGGCCAAGGTGATTGTGTGTGATCCACGTATGGTGGAGACCGCCCGCATCGCCGATCAGTGGCTGCCGCTCAAAAACGGTTCCAACATGGCGCTGGTTAACGCCTTCGCCAACGTGTTGATTAATGAAGGGCTCTACAACAAGGCCTTTGTCGCCAACTACACCGAAGGGTTCGAGACCTTCAAGGCGACGGTGGCCAAGTACACCCCGGAATATGTGGAGGGGATCACCGGCCTCAAAGCCGCCGATATCCGCGCCGCCATTCGCACCTATGCCGAGTCGCCAGCTTCCATGATCCTGTGGGGCATGGGGGTGACCCAGTACGGTCAGGCGGTGGACGTGGTCAAGGGGCTGGCGGGTCTGGCGCTGCTGACCGGCAACTTCGGTCGCCGCGGCACCGGTTGCGGGCCGGTACGTGGTCAGAACAACGTGCAGGGCACCTGTGATATGGGGATGCTGCCGCATCAGTTCCCGGGTTATCAGTCGGTGGCCGATACCGCCATCAGCGCCAAGTTCGCCAAGGCGTGGGGCGTGGAGTCGCTCTCCCAGAAACCCGGCTATCGCCTGACCGAGCTTGGCCACAAGGTGGAGGAGGGCAAGTGCAAGGCCTTCTACATCTTTGGTGAAGATCCGGCCCAGACCGAGGCTGACTTGGGTCAGTTCCGCCGCACTCTGGCGGGGATGGAGCTGGTGATCGTGCAGGATATCTTCATGACCCAGACCGCCGAGATGGCCGACGTCATTCTGCCCGCCACCAGTTGGGGCGAGCATGAAGGGGTCTACAGCTCGGCGGATCGCGGCTTCCAGCGCTTCTACAAGGCGGTGACGCCCCCTGAGAACGTGAAGCCGGACTGGGCCATCTTCTCGTTGATGGCGACCGCCATGGGTTATCCCATGGAGTACCACAACACCGAAGAGATCTGGGACGAGATGCGTGCGCTCTGCCCGCTCTACGCCGGGGTCAGCTACGACAAGATGGCCGATCTCAAGAGCGTGCAGTGGCCCTGTCCGACCGAGGATCACCCGGGCACCAGCACCCTGTTCGAGGGGAACGTGTTCACCACCCCGAGCGGCAAGGGTCAGCTGATCGCCTCCGAGTGGCGGCCGCCGCTGGAGCAGCCCTGTGCCGAGTACCCGCTGGTGCTCTCCACCGTGCGCGAGGTGGGTCACTACTCCTGCCGCTCCATGACCGGCAACTGCTCGGCGCTGCAGACCCTGGCCGATGAGCCGGGCTATGTGCAGATCCACCCGAGCGATGCCAAAAAGCTCGGGGTGAAGGATCAGGCGCTGGTCTGGATCTCGTCGCGCCGTGGCAAGGTGATCACTCGTGCCAACTACAACGACCGGGTCAACGCCGGGGTGGTCTACATGACCTACCAGTGGTGGATCGGGGCCTGCAACGAGCTCACCATCGAGCACGTCGATCCCGTCTCCCACACGCCGGAGTACAAGTACTGCGCGGTGAAGATCGAGCGCATTGACAATCAGCCTGAGGCGGAAGTGTACGTCCAGACTGAATACAGCGCGCTCAAGGCGAAATTGCGCAGCGCAGCCAAAGGCTGACCCGCCCTAAAAAAGGACGTTCTGCACAAATAAGGGAACCCGACTCGGATTTATCGAGTCGGGCACCCTTTTATTACCCAAAAACAGGGGATAAATGATGCAACATGAAATTGGTCGCTTATTCGGACTTTTCTATATTGGCACCTATCTGGTGGCGATATTGCTGGGAATAGGTTGCTATATTTGGCGCGACGAGATGATATTTCTGCTCGGCTTCGGTTTTTTCGGCTGTTTTATGGCTGCACGGCTCGCCATGGGCAGCGTATTTTCCGCCTTGAGTATTTCCAGTGCCTGGCTGATCGGGTTTATCTCCACCACCTTGATCAACTGCCTGCTGCTGGGGGTGATCACCCTGCTGGTCTACCTCACTCACCAGTGCGTCTCGGTTGAGCTTGCCGACAACGCCAGCTGGCTGCTGCTCGCCTTTCAGGGCTTCTCCGCGCTCTTTATTCTGGGCGGTTTGAAGTGCTGCCACACCCGCCTTGTCACCTCGTGAGTGGCCACCGGCTCGTGTTTCGAATGATGCCTTTATTGCACAGCAAAGGGGAGGCAACAGCGAGATCTGACAGTTGACAATGGCCCCTTGTGCGGCCACCAATCCATTATTCAATCCGCGATGTAATTATTGCCTGAATATGGCAACCAGATATATTAAATCGGATTGTAATGAAATTTGAGCTCATCTATGATGAGTCGCCATTCCAATAATAATCACCCGATGACAATGTTATTTTTTGTTATCGTTCGTTAATAACAACGGTGGAATTGCAACATGCGACAAGTGTCGTCACCGCCTTCCTTTTGGCAGCGTGGATAGTGCGCTGCGGCTATTAATTCTGGTGAAACGCTTGTGTCGCGATGCGATGGCATGGACAGCCTGACTGGTGACTGAAATTGATATAACGTGAGGCCGCAATGCTTACTGTGAGTGCCATCCCCCTGGACGAGATCTCTCCCATCTGGGACGACGGTTTCCTCCTGCTCTCCAAATCCCTCCTGTCGGCCGTGACGCTCGATGACTTTATCCACAAACTCAACAAGATTGATGCCGGCTTTGGCGGCGTAACCCGGGTCAACCTGATCCTCAACCGGGGATCCGCCGACGAGGCCACTTTCTGCTACATGGGAGAGAGCGGCCCAAAGCACCTTGTCTGCCGCAAGGCAGACCTGCACGCTCCCACTGATGGCACCGAGCAGGCGATCATCCTGCCTGCCGCCCGTTTTGCCAACCGCTGCACCCCCCTCGCTGCCGAAGGGATTTATGAGGGGCTGCGCTCCTACTGCCAGCTCCCCATCACCACCGCCCGCAGCCATCTGGGTGGGGTCGAGTTCATCAATACCCGCCTCGACAGCTTCACCATGGAGACCCTGGCCAAGCTGACCCAGCTTGCCGCCATCATCGCCATTGCGCTGGAGAACGTGCAGGACAAGGAGCGCACTCTGGAGCAGGCCAACTCCCTGCGCCTTGAGCGCGACAGCTGCAAAATTCTGGTGGATGTGACCAATGCAGTGATCAAACTGGTGCGCATCGCCGAGCTGCCCAAGAGCCTGTTTGCCATTCTGCACCACCACTTTGGCATCAGCAGCCTCTGTCTGGCCGAGTACAACGCCACTTCCGACAGCTTCAAGAGCTATCTGGTCAATCAGCAGCAGAGCGAGCAGCCGGGGATCATCGATCACTCGTGTTTCGAGAAGAACTGCCTGCAGGGGGCGCTGCGTCACAGCGAGCCCTTCTTCGTTTATCGCGAGCAGGGCCACGGTTGCAGCAATCGCTGCCGCTTTACCTCCCAGATCCTGCCCCCCGAGGCCGACAGCTCCTGCATTTTGCCGCTGCGTTATCAGGGCAATCTGCTGGGGGTGCTGATCCTCTCTCACCCAGAGGCCAACTTCTTCGCCGATATCGATATCTCCCTGCTGGAGCAGGTGGCGGCGCGCACGGCCATTGCCATGAACAACGTGCAGGCGCAGCAGGAGATCTCCAACACCAACGGCGCAAAAGAGAAGACCATTCGCATCAACGAGCCGCAGATGCAGGGTGAGTTCCCCCACATCATCTACCAGAGCGCTGTGATGGCGAACGTGCTGGAGAAGGTGCGGCTGGTGGCCGAGAGCGACAGCACCGTGCTGATCCTCGGCGAGACCGGCACCGGCAAGGAGCTGATCGCCCAGGCCATTCACGCCCTGAGTGTCCGCCACGACCACGAGATGGTGAAGGTGAACTGCGCCGCCATTCCCACCGGCCTTATCGAGAGCGACTTGTTTGGCCATGAGAAGGGGGCCTTTACCGGTGCCCTGACCCAGCGGATCGGCCGTTTCGAGCGGGCCCACAAGGGCACCCTGTTCCTCGACGAAGTGGGGGATATGCCGTTGGACTTGCAGCCGAAACTCTTGCGGGTATTGCAGGAGCACGAGCTGGAGCGGGTCGGTAACAGCAACCCCATCGCGGTGGATGTGCGGCTGGTGGCCGCCACCAACTGTGATCTGCTCTCCATGGTCAAGAACAAGCGTTTCAGAAGCGATCTCTACTACCGTCTCAACGTCTTTCCCATCGAGCTGCCGCCCCTGCGTGAGCGGCGCGAGGACATTCCGCTCTTGGTCAATTTCTTTATCAAGAAGATCGCCAAGCGGATGCGTCGCACCATCACCTCGATCCCCGCCGATGCGATGAAGATGCTGGTGTCGCTCCCCTGGTACGGCAATATCCGCGAGCTGGAGAACGTCATCGAGCGCGCCGTGGTGATGACCCGCGGCCATGTGCTCAACCTCTCGCCCGATGAGCTGATGCCGCTCAAGGGTTACCACAAGATTGAGACCCTGGTCTATGACGAGCCCGCCACGCCGCTCTTTGCCGACGAGGGGCCGGCCGATGAGCGCGAGGCGATCATCGCCGCCTTGCGCGACTGCAACGGCATCGTCGCTGGCGAGCGGGGGGCGGCCAACCGCCTTGGCATGAAGCGCACCACCTTGCTTTCGAAAATGAAGCGGCTCGGCATCTCGGCCAGAGATCCCGAGATCATTGACGGGGTCGCACCATGAGAGAGCTACTTGAGCTGGAGGCGCAGAACGAACTGGCCCGCTGCGCCATCCACCGCGAGGTGGTGCACTACCGCGCCGATACCTTGACCTGCGACAGCGAAATGGAGTTGCCCTCCGAGACGCCGGTGGCGCTGGTCTACAACGGCATCGCCCACAGCGTGATGATGTGCTCGGCCTCCGATCTGGAGGATTTCGCCATCGGCTTTTCGCTATCCGAGGGGATCATCGACAGCCTGCTCGATATCCACGACATCGAGCAGATCGACGGCTGTCAGGGGATTGAGCTGCATATCACGTTGGCCAATCGCTGCGTTCATCGCCTCAAAGAGAAGCGGCGCACCATGGCGGGACGTACCGGTTGCGGCATCTGCGGCAGCGAGAGTCTGGAGCAGGTGATCCGCACCCAGCCAAGCTTGCCCGACAGTCAGCGTCTGGCGGTAGGGCATATCGACAAGGTGCTGAGCGCTCTGCGCCCGCTCCAGCTGCTGTGCCAGCGCACCGGCGCCACCCATGCGGCAGTGCATCTGGATGGTGAGGGCAACATTCTCGCCATCCGCGAGGATGTGGGACGCCATATTGCGCTGGACAAGCTGGTAGGCCATCTGTGCCGCACTGGTCGCCGTGACGGTGCCATTCTGGTGACCAGCCGCGCCAGTTTCGAGATGGTGCAAAAGTGCGCCAGCGCCGGGGTGGAGATCTTGCTCGCCATCTCCGCCGCCACCGAGCTTGCGGTCGAGCGGGCCGAGCAGACCGGGCTCACTCTGGTGGGCTTTTGCCGCCCCGGGCGGGCCGAGATCTACAGCGGTTGCCAGCGCATTCTGCTCAAGTAATGGCAAGGCCGCAAACCCGCTAAACGGGTCACGAAAACAGGCAATGAAAAAGGGCGGGGAGTGTGACTCCCCGCCCTTGTTGTTTCTGCCTCTAGCTTGCGGATTAGCGCGCCAGCAGGATACGCAGCATGCGGCGCAGCGGCTCGGCGGCGCCCCACAGCAGCTGGTCACCCACGGTAAAGGCGGCCAGATACTCAGGGCCCATATTGAGCTTGCGCAGACGGCCGACCGGAATGCTGAGGGTGCCGGTGACGGCAGCCGGAGTCAGCTCGCGGGCGGTGATGTCGCGATCGTTGGGGATCACTTTCACCCAGTCGTTGTGGGCAGCCAGCAGCGCTTCGATCTCCGCCAGCGGCACGTCCTTTTTCAGCTTGATGGTGAACGCCTGGCTGTGGCAGCGCAGGGCACCGATCCGCACGCAGAGACCATCCACCGGAATGACGGCGTTCTCGATACCCAAAATCTTGTTGGTCTCGGCCTGACCCTTCCACTCTTCACGGCTCTGGCCGTTGTCGAGCTTGGTGTCGATCCAGGGGATAAGGCCACCGGCCAGCGGCACGCCGAAGTTGTCCACCGGCAGGGTGCCGGAGCGAGTCTTCTCGGTGATCTTGCGCTCGATGTCGAGGATGGCGGAGGCGGGGTCTGCCAGCTCGACCGCCACTTCGTCACGCAGCATACCCATCTGGGTAACCAGCTCGCGCATATGGCGGGCACCGCCACCGGAGGCAGCCTGATAGGTGGCCACGCTCACCCACTCCACCAGATCGGCCTTGAACAGGCCACCGAGGGCCAGCAGCATCAGGCTGACGGTGCAGTTGCCGCCGACGAAGGTCTTGATGCCATCGTTCAGGGCCTGCTCGATGACGTCGCCGTTGACCGGATCCAGAATGATGACGGCGTCTTTCTCCATCCGCAGGGAGGAGGCGGCGTCAATCCAGTAACCCTGCCAGCCAGCGGCTTTCAGGCGCGGATAGACATCCTTGGTGTAGTCGCCGCCTTGCGCGGTGATGATGATATCCTGCTTGGCCAGCGCCTCGATATCGAAGGCGTCCTGCAGAGTACCGGCATCGACGCCGAAGTTGGGAGCGGCCTCACCGGCCTGGGAGGTGGTGAAGAATGTGGGTTGAATATGGGCGAAATCCTGCTCTTCCTGCATCCGGCTCATCAGAACCGATCCCACCATGCCACGCCAACCGACCAAACCTACTTTTTTCATATTGTCCTACCCTGGATTGCTGCTAAAGAAACTCGTGGTGACACCCGTAAACCCTTGTCTGGCGACGCCTGTTTACAAGCGGTTTACAGGCCATTTAAAAAATATGCGCTGCGAAAAATGCGTCTATCCACATTACGGATTGTGACGGCTTGCGCAAGTCGAATTGCGCAATATTCTGTGCCGTTTGCTGCATTAACCGGCAGCCAGAGCACCGCTCAGGTAGACGGGGAGGGAGAAGGTCAACATCAGACGAAAAAGCCACCGTTTTTGGCGGTGGCCTGTCAATAAAGCGGTTGAGAACGTCCTCTACTGTGGTCTGAGGGCGCAGTTGGCGAGTGAAACAGCCCGACCTGTTATGCGCTTAGCCGTAACGGGCCAGAGTGAGCCCCTCATCGCTGATGGCGGGCTCGCTGCCGCTGATCAGATCGCACAGAAGCTGACCCGAGCCGGCCGCCATGGTCCAGCCCAGGGTACCGTGGCCGGTATTGAGCCAGAGACCGGGAATGGGGCTCGGCCCCACCAGCGGGGTGCCGTCCGGCGTCATGGGGCGCAGACCGGTCCAGAATTCGGCCTTGCTGATATCGCCCCCCTCGGGGAAGAGATCGCCCACCACCATCGCCAGGGTGTCGTGGCGTCTGGGGTTGAGAGCGAGGTTGTAGCCCGACAGCTCCGCCATGCCGCCGACCCGGATCCGCTCGTCAAAACGGGTGATGGCCACCTTGTAGGTCTCGTCGAGCACGGTACTGCGCGGTGCGGCCTCGGCGTTGATCATCGGCAGGGTGAGGGAGTAGCCCTTGACCGGATAGACCGGCAGCTCCAGCCCGAGCGGGCGCAGCAGCGGCCGCAAAAAGCCGGTGGCATAGCTGCCGAGCGCACAGACGATGGCATCGGCGCGATAGCGCTGCTCGCCTGCCCGCACCGCCACGGCTCGGCCACGGGCTTGCTCAATCTCGTCGATATCGCAGTTGAAGACGAACTTGACCCCGAGCTTCTCGGCTTCAAGGGCAAGGGCCTTGGTGAAGCGGAAGCAGTCGCCGGTCTCGTCGCCGGGCAGACGCAAGCCGCCGACGATTTTGCCGCGCACCCGCGCCAGCGCAGGCTCTGCCGCTTCGCAGCCGCTGGCATCCAGCGACTGGTAGGGGACGCCATACTCCTCCAGCACCTCGATATCGCGCTGACTGGCATCGAGTTGGGATTGGCTGCGAAACAGTTGCAGGGTGCCGAGCTGGCGCCCTTCGTAATCGATGCTCAACTCGTCGCGCAGCAGCTTCATGCAGTCGCGGCTGTATTCGGCCAGACGCACCATGCGCCCCTTGTTGGTGGCATAGGCGGTCGGGGTGCAGTTGGCGAGCATTCTGAGCATCCAGCGCAGCTGGAAGGGGTCGGCGGTGGGGCGCACGGTGAAAGGAGCATGCTTTTGCAGCATCCACTTGGCGGCCTTGAGGGGGATGCCGGGGGCCGCCCAGGGGGCCGCGTAACCCGGGGATATCTGCCCGGCATTGGCATGGCTGGTTTCAAGGGCGACGCCACCTTGCCGCTCCAGCAGGGTCACCTTGTGACCCGCTTTGGCCAGATACCAGGCGCTGGTTACCCCAATCACGCCACCACCGAGAACCACTATCTCCATATCGTCTTTCCTTGACTGATCTCCTGATGTGGCCACCACCATAATCAGCCGCCACAGGATATTCAACCGCTCTGCGCAGGATTGGGATCTCCGTCTGCCTGCCAGTCACGGGGTGGTGTTTGGTGCGATGGTGAGCCTGATTGCCAGCGTAAATTGCTGCGCTACTGTCACGGGGTATGTGCCAGGGGGGCATGGCCGCTTACAGCTGCTCCAGCTGGATCAGGTACTGCTCCGCCGTCGCCAGAATGGCCTGCTGCTGTTCGGCGGCTTGGCCATCCCAGTTGGCATAGGGCAGGGCGAGGCGAGGATTGCTGCCAAGTTTGTCCCGGTTGCGCAACAAAAAGTGCCAGTAGAGGCTGTTGAAGGGGCAACTCCCGTCGCCGTGGCGGGCTTTGACCTGATAGTGGCACCCCTTGCAGTAGTGGCCCATCCGCTCGAGATAGGCGCCGCTACTGGCGTAGGGCTTGCTGCCCATCAGGCCGCCGTCGGCAAACTGGCTCATGCCGCGGGTGTTGGGCAGCTCCACCCACTCGATGGCATCCACATAGATGCCGAGATACCACTGATCAACCTCGTCAGGATCAATCCCCGCCAGCAGGGCAAAGTTGCCGGTCACCATCAGCCGCTGGATATGGTGGGCGTAACCGTGCTCAAGGGATTGGTTGATGGCATGGCGCACGCAGGCCATGTCTGTTTCACCGCTCCAGAAAAAGCCGGGCAGCGGCCGGTTGGCACCGAGAAAATTGGTGCGCTGATAGTCGGGCATCTTCTCCCAGTAGAGGGCACGGACAAACTCGCGCCAGCCGAGGACCTGGCGGATAAAACCCTCCACCTGCGCCAGGGTGATGGTGGCCTGATTGGCCTGCCAGTGGGCTTCGGCGGCGCGGATCACCTCAAGCGGATGAAGCATCTTGCTGTTGAGGGAAAACGACAAACGGCTGTGAAACAGGCTCCAGCCCCGCTCGCTCAGGGCATCCTGATAGCGGCCAAAATGAGGCAGGCAGTGGGCCAGAAAATAGGCCAGCAGCTCGCGACTCTGGCGCCTTGTGATGGGCCACGGCAGTTGGCGGGCATCCGCCTTGCCGATGGTGCTGACCCCGTGGCGGGTCAGCATGGCATCAATCTCGCTCACCTCGTTGGCAAAGGTGAGGGGTTCCGGGATCGGCTGGCTCGCCGGCAGTTTGGCGCGGTTCTCGTCATCAAAATTCCAGCGCCCGCCAAGGGGTTGGCCGCGCTCATCGAGCAGCACTCGGTATTGCTTGCGCAGGGCGCGGTAGAAGAACTCCATCCGGCTGTGGGGATAGCGCTGCCAGCCATCGCGGGGGGTGAGAAAATGTTCGCTCTCCACCTCGGTGGCAGGGATGGCAAGGCCCGCTGCCCAGCTTTTCAACTGGCTGGCGAGGCGCCACTCGTCCGGGCTCTGCCAGGCAAAGCTGACGGCCTGATGCGCCGCGATTTGGGCTGCCAGCAAGCCGGGCAAGTCGGGCCAGCGGGCACTCTCATCAAGAGTCAGGTAACAGACGCGGTGGCCCGCTTGGGTGAGTGCAGCTGCGAAGGCGCGCATGGCGGCAAAGAAGGCCAGCACCTTCTGGCGATGGTGGTGGCAGTAGTCAGTCTCCTGACGTAGCTCTGCCATCAGATAGCAGATTGCCGGATCCGGGGTGCGAAACCAGCTGTGAGCGGCGTTCAGCTGATCGCCAAGAACAAGGCGAAGTTCCATCAGACTCGCTCCTCCTCAGGTTGCTGTCTGCTGTGACGAGCGTGGCGACAGCGCTCGCTGCAGTAGCGAATCTCCTCCCAGCTGCGCGCCCACTTGCGCCGCCAGCTGAAGGGGCGCTGGCAGACGGGGCAGATCTTCTCGGGAAGATGGGGTTTGCGATGCATGATGGCTTCCGGCCTTGACTGATAGGGGATGTGGCGTGTGGGTAGGAAGAATAACGAACCGGGGGGGCGGGCGGATCAACCTCACTGCCGGTTTGCCGCGCAGATGCCCACTTTGTGAGCGGGCGCACAGCCCGTCAGTGCGTCCCTTGTTTGCCAATTAACCAGCCGTTAACGTGGCGAGGCTGCCCGTTGGCAGCACCCATCAATGGATCTTGTTGGCCACCGACTGTCTACAACCGATATGGAGGGGAGTGATGCCAATCATGACAGCTACGCCCCGGGCAGCTTGCCTGCTCGCCCACTGGTATACCCGGGATCCCATTCTCACCTTCGACTTTCCTCACCGCTGATTGGCGGCACTTGCCGTTTGAATTTGTCAGCCGGACGACCCCGATCGCCTCGGCCTCTTTGCCAATCCCGATTTCAAACACACTGGCCCCGCGCCGGTGAGGAGTCTTTTATGCGTCGTATACCCGAGCCGTTTCGTATCAAGATGGTTGAGCCCATCAAGCAGACCACTGGCGCAGAGCGTCGCGCCGCCCTCGAGGCCGCTGGTTGGAACCCCTTCCTGCTGCTGGCCGAGGATGTCTATATCGATCTGCTGACCGACAGTGGCACAGGTGCCATGTCTGACCGTCAGTGGGCTGGCATCATGATGGGGGATGAGGCCTATGCGGGCAGCCGCAACTTCGTCGAGCTGGAGCGCACGGTGCGCGAGATTTTTGGTTACCAGCATGTGGTGCCCACCCACCAGGGGCGCGGGGCCGAGCAGATCCTCTTCCCCGAGCTGGTCAAGCGCTGCAAGGGCAAGGCACCGGTCTTTATCTCCAACTACCACTTCGACACCACCAAGGCCCATGTGGAGTTGGCCGGGGCGCGGGCCATCAACCTGCTCACCCCGAAGGCCCTCGACACCACGGCCCCTTATGCCTGGAAGGGGGATTTTGATCTCCCTCGCCTGACTGACACCATCGAGACCCTGGGGGCCACCAACGTGGCTGGCATCATCATCACGGTCACCTGCAACAGCGCCGGCGGCCAGCCGGTCTCCATGGCCAATATGGAGGCGGTCTCCGAGCTGGCCCGTCGCCACCAGATTCCGGTGGTGATCGACGCCGCCCGCTTTGCCGAGAACGCCTGGTTTATCAAGGAGCGGGACCCGGCCTATGCCAAGCGCAGCATCAAGGAGATAGTGCGCCAGATGTTTGCGCTGGGGGACATCTTCACCATGTCGGCCAAGAAGGATGGGCTGGTCAATATCGGCGGGCTCTGCTGCTTTAAAGAGGATCTCGATCTGTTCCGCGCGGTACAGGTGCGCTGCGTAGCGATGGAGGGATTTGTCACCTATGGCGGGCTTGCCGGACGGGACATGGCGGCGCTCGCCATCGGTCTGCGCGAGGGGATGGATGAGGAGTATCTCACCTATCGTATCAGTCAGGTGGCCTATCTCGGCGAGCGGCTGGCCGAGGCGGGCATCCCGATCCAGACCCCCACTGGCGGCCATGCGGTCTTTGTGGATGCCAAGAAGCTGCTGCCCCATATTCCGGCCGAGCAGTTTCCGGCCCATGCGCTCGCCTGCGAGCTCTATCTGGAAGGGGGCGTGCGCGGGGTGGAGATTGGCTCCCTGCTGCTCGGGCGCGATCCCGCCACCGGCAAGCAGGAGGCGGCGGATTTTGAGCTGTTGCGTCTCACCATTCCGCGCCGGGTCTACACCCGGGATCACATGGACTATGTGGCCGACTGCCTGATAGCGGTGAAGGCGCGGGCCAGCGACATTCGCGGGCTCACCTTTGACTACGAGCCGCCGCTGCTGCGCCACTTCACTGCGCGGCTAAAACCTGTCTGATCAGCAACCGGTTAGATGTGCTAATCAACCGCGCCAAACCGTGAAGATCACCGGTCGCTCCCGGTTAAACGGCCCAGCAAAAAAGCCCCCGCACCAAGGTGCGGGGGCTTTCGTTTATCGGCGCAAAGCCGGGGTCAGACCGCCTGATACTCCAGCTCGACGGAGCCCAGTGCCTTGAGGGTGGACTGGGCGGAGTCACGCTGGCTGATCTGGCCGTTTTTGTTCTCCAGCAGCACGGCGCGGCGTATGGTGGCGAGATCTTCGCCGTTAAGCACCGCATGGGCGCAGGCCATCTGCATCGGCGGCAGGCTGGGGTTGAAGGCGGCGTTCTCGGCGTAGCGGCCAGAGAAGATGCGGCCATCGGCAAACTGCAGCGCCACCGCGGCATAGCCCTGGCTGTAGGGGGCGTAGCTTTGACGGGCGGCGGCCAGCGCGGCCTGCCACAGCGGGTCTTCGCTTTGAAGCTCAAGCTCTGCGTGATCCTGCGGGCTCATCAGCGCATCCGTGATGTCGAGATCCGCCGGCCCAAACGAGTGGGGCAGGAAGGATTGCAGGGCGCTAAGGTCATCGGGCAGAGAGACTTTCAGGATCTTGGCGGTGCTCAGCTCGTTCATGAACTGACGGCAGTGACCGCAGGGGGTGTAGTTGACGGTGATTTCGCTGATCCCGGTCTCGCCACCCAGCCAGGCGTTGGAGATGGCGGACTGCTCGGCGTGGACCGAGTGGAACAGACCTTGCCCCGCAAACTCCATGTTGGCACCGAAGTACCAGGTGCCACTCAGGCCGCAGGCGATGGCACCGACATAAAACTTGGAGATGGGCGCCACCGAGCAGGCAGCGGCCAGCGGCAACAGGGCGAGGCGCAAGGCGCGATCATCGAGACCTGTGGCGGCTTTCAGGGTGGCGACTTGCTCCGGCGTGAAGCGGGCGTTGAAGTCGGCACTATCCAGCATGGGCTGCACGGCTGCTTTGAGCGGGGCAGAGAGGGTATCGAATGGCTTGGCAAAACGGGGATGCATAGTGTGTCCTCAAAGGCCAATTGGGCGGCCATTGTAGGGAGCAAGCTCGGGTAAATGTGTGAGCAGGCTCACGCCCTGACGGGCAAACGGAGGGGGATGGTAATGGAAACGTTTGTCTTGTGCAAATTGTGCGGCAGGTCGCACCCCGAGAGGCCAGCGGGCCCCTCGGAATGGTCAACAGGTGGTCAATGGGGTGATCAGATCAGCCAGTGATAGATGGCAAACAGCAGCGGCGCGACGGCAGCGGTGAGGATGCCGCACACCACCATGGCGAGCGATGCAAAGGCCCCCTGGGTGATCCCCTTCTCGGCGGAGGTGGCGGTGCCGATGGCGTGGGCACAGGCTCCCATGGCGAGTCCTTGCGCTTCCGGATCGGTCACTTTCAGCAGTTTGAGCAGTGGATATCCGATCAGAGCGCCGACAATCCCCACTACCACCACCACGGCTGCCGCGATGGCGGGAATGCCGCCGATGGACTGGCTGACGCTCATGGCGAGCGGGGTGGTGATGGATTTGGTCGCCAATGAGGCGAGCAGCGCCGGATCTGTGCCCATAAAATGACCGATCAGCAAGGTTGTGCACACCGAGATCAAGACGGAGGCGAGGGTACAGATTAGGATGGGCTTGAGCTTGGCCTGGATCTGGCGCGCCTGCTGATAGAGCGGCAGCGCCAGCGCCACCACGGCGGGTTCCAGCAGCATGGTAATGGGGCTGCTGCCGCGCTCGTACTGCTCAAGGGGCAGATCAAACCAGAGCAGCAGGCCGATGATCACCGCGGTCGGCACCAGCACAGGGTTGATGATGGGCCAGGGCAGGCGGCGATAGAGGGCGCGGGTGGCGAAATAGAGCGCCAGGGTCAGAGGGATCGCTAGCCAGAAGATCATTTGTTCATCCTCTGGTAGAGCCGACCGACGGTGGCGAGGATCAGCACGATCCCGAGCACGATGCAGAGCATGATGACGCCGAAGGATTGGCGCAGGGGCTCAAGCCAGGCCACCAGCCCGACAGCGACTGGCACGAACAAAACGCCCATGTGGCGCAGCAGCAAGCCAGCGCCCAGCTCGACCCAGTGCAGCTTGATCAGTTGCAGGGAGAGCAGCACAAACAGCAGCAGCATGCCGATGATGCTGCCGGGAAAGGCAAACGGCAGGATGGCTGCCACGGATTTGCCTGCCAGCAGGCAGGCGACGATGACCATAAAGTCACGAAAGTACAGCAAGGCGCGTTGCGCGATCACGTGAACCTCATCGACTGGGAAGAAAAATCGCAGTTTACCAGAGAGGCCGGGTCGCGGCATTAAAACAATAACAACTGAAATCAGTTCATTTGAAGCTGATTTGATTGGCAATTTTTGAAAATTGTCTGATAGAACCCTTTTCGAACTACAAGGAGTAGTGATGACATCCCTCTTGTCCCGAGTTCGCCAGCTGGCGAACGATAATGTGTTGCCACCCCATCTGCTGCAAACCAGTCAGTGGGAAGGGCCCCTGTGTCGGGTGCGACTCGACAACACCGGTTCTGATGCCACCCCGGTCGAGCGCTGGGTGCTGTTTGACGGCAAGCTTGGCCTGCCGGTGGAGAGCGCCATTTATGGCGAAGGATTCCAGATGCTGGCCCAGACCATGGGTAGCTGGCAATCACCGCTACATGTCGGCCGTTGCCCTGATGCCAGCATCTATCGCATCACTGATGACAACGGCTATCACACCATTCACAACCTGCTGCTGGTCGAGCATAACAAAGGGTGGCTGTTGCTTGCCTTTGCCAGTTGCCACCGTTTTGGCGGAGAGTTTCGCCTCTACCCTGATGGCCGCCTGCAGATCCTGATGAACTGCGAAGGGCGAAAACTCGCGGCCGGTGAGCATTGGCAGAGCGAGGCGCTGATCTGCCTCGAAGGAGCGGAGCGCGAGGATCTGCTGGCCGAACTGGCACGGCTGATCGAGGTCGAGCATGGCTCGCTGATCGGCCAGGTAAGTGAGCGCCCGAGCGGCTGGTGCTCCTGGTATCACTACTACGCCGAGGTAAGTGCCGCCGATATTCGCGAGAATCTGCAGGTGCGTGCCGAGCGCTTCCCGGCCCTGTGCTATGTGCAGATAGACGACGGCTATCAGGCCAAAATGGGCGACTGGCTCACTCCCTCCGCCAAGTTCGAGCAGGGTGTCGCCTCACTGGCTGCGGCGATTAAACAGGCTGGCTGCGAGCCCGCCCTCTGGGTCGCTCCCTTTATTGCAGAGCCCGGTTCACAGGTGTTTCAGGATCACCCCGACTGGTTTGTGAAGGGGGATGACGGCCTACCGCTCCCTTCCGAGCGGGTCACCTATGGCGGTTGGCGCTGCACTCCCTGGTATGTGCTGGACGGTACCCACCCCGAGGTGCAGGCGCACCTTGAGCGGGTGTTCCGTACTTTGCGCGAGCAGTGGGGCATTCACTACTTCAAGCTCGATGCCAACTTCTGGGGCGCCATCCACGGTGGCCGTTTCCACGATCCGGCCGCCACCCGGGTTGAAGCTTATCGACGCGGTATGGCGGCCATCCTGCGTGGTGCTGGTGAAGGTGCTTTCCTGCTCGGTTGCAACGCCCCCATCTGGCCAAGCCTTGGGTTGGTGCACGGCATGCGGGTGAGTGATGACGTGGAACGCAATGGCCACCGCTATCGCCAGATCGCCCGCGAGGCCTTCTGCCGCGCTTGGCAGAACGACAAACTCTGGGCCCTCGACCCCGACTGCATTTGCCTGCGGGATCTACCGAGCCAGCAGGCAAGTAAAGCTGAATACAGTTTCCATCTGGCTGCACTGGTGGCGAGCGGTGGCATGATGCTGGCTGGTGATCGACTGCAGGATCTCGATGAGGAGCAAGCGGCGCAACTGCGCAAGCTGCTGGCGCTTTGTGCGTCCCGTGCACCCTCTGCCCGTTTCGAGTCGATGGACTTTGCCTGTGGTGAAGTAAGCCTGCCCGAGGGCGGCACTTTGCTCTGTCTGTTCAACTGGGAGGGGCAACCACAGGAGTTTCTGCTGCCAGAAGGGGGAACTGATTTTTGGCATGGGCAGGCAGTCGGTACGGCTGTGACCCTGCAAGAGGGCGAAGGGCGGGTGATCCGCTACGCCTGATCACAACCTCACCATAAACAATTCAGGCACCATCACGGAGCCTGAATTGTTTCAATCAGCAGTTATCAGTCACGTTTTTCAGTAACGCCACTCAAAACCAACGGCGTATTTGGCAGAGCCATAGCCCGGGATATCACTGCCGGAAGCGATCGCCTTGAGGGTTAGCAACGGGGTGATGGGCACCCCCAGACCAAAACCGATGGCCAGCTGATCATTGGGGTTCCCCATCAGATCGACCCTCATCACCCGATAAAGGGACATATCCTCGCTCAGGTGCATATAGGCTTGCGAAGCGCGGTTATAGACCTGACCAAACACCTCCAGCTGGAAACCTGACTGGGCGCTGATGGCCAGCGGTACCCCGACAAACTTGTAGAGATGGGAGCCGTTGAAGTAGCTGTTGGTGATCAGGGGAGTGAAATCAGTCTGCTGATAAAGGGTATTGAAGTTCTGTTCTACGATGCGATAGGTCTGCTCGGGCAGGCGAGCAAGATAATCCGGCACATCGAACCGGTATGCGGCGTTGGCTGCCAGCGGCAGCAGGGCCAGTAATCCGAGCAGTGCGTGGTGACGAGGCATCAGCAAATGGCTTCCATTCGGCCAAAGAGATCTCTTGCTTGGGAGACATCCACTCAGGATGTTGCAAGATATTGGTTTTTTGGGGAAATCCCCTTCGTCATTATGACCTGAAGAAGGGGATGAGCGGGAAGGATTTATTGTGAAACTACTCACAACTCATAAATCTTCCAGATAGTGATAGAGACTCTTTAGAATCGCAAAGTTCCGTTCGTTACTCTGGTTCTGCTCGGCCAGCGCTTCGAGACGGGGCACATAGTCCGGCAGACGGCGGCTGAAGTAGTCGCTGCAGTGCAGGCGCCAGCGTTTCTGCTCCGCTTCGCTCAAGGTGTGCGGCCAGTTGCGGGCGCGGTAGCGGAACAGCATCTCCGGCAGCCGGGAGTCGGTAAAGGCGAACACCCGCTCACCCAGCAGATCCGCGGGGGTGGCTCGCACCAGATCCATGGTGGACTTGTCGCCATGGCCAAAGAATCCTGCGTAGAGCTGGGTATCGGGGTCGCTCTCATTGCTGCCGGCGAACTCCTGATTGAACACCTCCACCAGTTTTTCCCGCACCTCGGGGTGGGCGCGCAGCAGATCCAGGCTCTTGCGGCACAGCTCCCGATTGATGCCGAGCTCGTCGGCGCGCTCCGCCGTCAGGGTGGCGGCTGGCGCCAGCACTGGGCACTTGTTGATGTGCACCAGTTTCACCGGAATGCCCGCCAGCTCCCCCAGCTCCTCTTTTTTGGTATAGAGGCGCTCGCGGATCTCCTCGCTGGTGAGTTCAATGAGCGGGGTGGGGTCACGGGTCAGATCCACCATGATCACCGCGTTCTGGTTGGTGGGGTGCCAGGCAAGTGGCGAGACCCAGCTTGCACAACCCTGCCAGGGGGAGAGCATGCCGGAGACGTGCACCAGCGGCTTCATGGTCACCACGTCAATCAGCGCTTTCACCTTGTTCTTGTTGCGAAGGTCAAAGAGATAACCAAACAGCTTGGGTTGCGCCTTTTTCACCAGCTTGGCCATCTCGATGGTAGCCAGCACGTCCGAGAGTGCATCGTGGGCATTGGCATGGGCGACACCGTTGGCGACCGTCAGCTTCTCCAGCCGGAAACTCGGCTTCCCCTCATCGTCAAACGCCCACTCGATCCCCTCCGGGCGCAGGGCGTAGCAGGCCCGCAGCATGTCGAGGATATCCCAGCGGGAGTTGCCGTTTTGCCAGCTGTAGGCATAGGGGTCATAGAAGTTGCGATAGAGGGTGTAGCGGGTCACCTCGTCATCGAAGCGGATGCTGTTGTAGCCAAGCACACAGGTATTCGGCGTGGCGAACTGCTCGTGGATCTGGCGAATGAAATCCGCCTCGCACAGCCCATCCTTCATCGCCTTTTGTGGCGTGATACCGGTAATGAGGCACGCCTCCGGATCCGGCAGATAGTCCGCCGGCGGCTTGCAGTAGATGACCAGCGGCTCGCCAATGAGGTTGAAATCCGCATCGGTACGAATACCGGCAAACTGCGATGGCCTGTCCTTGGCGGGGCTGATGCCGAAGGTCTCGTAGTCGTGAAAATAGAAGGTAGGATTTGTCTGCTGGTTCATTACGTGGTTCTGAATTGTGTCTATATGTTTGAAAAACAAGTCGTTATACGAGGTGTTATCTCAGATTGTCTCACTTTGTCCGATCTTGATTCAGTCCGTTCCAGACCAGTTTGGTACATATCTGTGTACACGTTAGGACGCGTTAATGTGTCAGTGAAAAATCAGATAACCAGTCACATGAGAGTCATATGCCACTTACTGATACGAAGCTACGGGCCCTCTATGGTAAGCCCTACTTTGGCAAGACGGAATTGTCAGACCGTGATGGATTGTCAGCTCGGATCACCGAGCGAGGCACCATCTCGTGGCAATATCGCTATCGCTGGCAAGGAAAAGCGGCGAGACTCAAAATTGGACGCTATCCCGACCTTAAACTCGCTGATGCCAGGGCGTTGATCCCTGCTATCCGTGGCGCTCTTGAACGTAATGAACATCCCAGAGTTTTTTGGGATAAACTCCACCAGAAGCATGATGTCACCCTGAAACAGTGCTGCGAGCATTTTCTTGAGCACCATTTGCCCCAAGCTGCGGCCTCATACGGTCATGCTCTATGAGCATACCATGCAGCGCTATTTCGAACCTCTGTTTATTGGTATTCCGGTGGAACAGATCCCGTTTTCGAGCTGGCTGGAGTGGTTTGATAAGATTGGCAAGAAAAAGCCGAAAAACGCAGGGCATTTATTGCGCAGGTTAAAGTCCATTCTGAGTTTTTGTATGCGACGTAATCTCATGGGTGGCTCTCCGAAGTCGAAATTACGTATCGAACATGTTGGCTTTCAACCCGAGAGAGAGCCTCGCGTGCCGGCCAAGCGAGAACTGGCTCACCTGCTGGGTTGATAACGAGGTCATGAACAACTGGTTTTACCACGACCATCATGGGCATCAGTCTCTATTCCTCCTCGTTAAAATACGGGGGTATAGGTAAAGGAGCATACGAGGAATGAGGCGGTGCAAACGGAGAGAGTGGTGCACCGAAAGAAGATATTAGGGAGGGGAAGCACCATCGCCCGTTGGCAGTGACGGTAATTTACCGGTTCAAGCAGTTGCTGGCAGGAAATAGCATTCTCAGGAAATGCAACGGTCAGGTAGGAGAAGTGGTGGCGCATATGAGTGCGATAAACAAACGGAACTCCTTGCTCTGCCTGTAAAGAAGCCCCAAGTGTTGTAGCAGCACATGGGGCTTCGGAAGTCATGACTTGCTGGCTGAGTTAGGCAACAATGCCCTGCTCGACATTTTGTGACTCGCAATCAAAACAGTTGCTCGTCGTCGGCATCCACAAAGAGCTGCAGACGGTCGCGTTCCTCATCCCGATGCAGCCGCAGGTGGATTGGATTGCAACAGGCCATGCAATCTTCGTAAAACTCCTGATCACCCTGACTGGCATCCAGCTCGACCCGGGTATGGTGGCCACAGTGAGGGCAGACGATGCGCTTGCTGGTGTACTCGATCATGATAACCTCCTCGGGCCCTAGGGCCGCCTATCTACCCTGATTCTAGTCGGGCTGCAGGGGGTTAACCGCGAGCAAACGCACGTTTATGACAGAGATCAAGCCTTAGAAATGGCAAGGCCCAACTGGTTGCGTGGGCCGTTCAGGATAAGAGCCGTCTGGTTGCTGATCGCGGGTGACAAGAGGGGGATTGCCAACGGTTGTTTGGCAATAACAGGGGGCCAGCTGCCCCCTGCGAGTAGGAGATGGGGGGCGTAACGAGGCGTTACGCGACCCAGCTGGCCAACATGTCGGCATTGAGCTCGGCCAGCGAGCCGAGCTGGTAGTTGGCGATGGCCAAGCGTGGGTCACCCACTAAAGCGGGATCCGGCACGATCAACGCGGTCATGGAGGCCGCCTTGGCCGCCAGCAGACCGGTAAAGCTATCTTCGATGGCCAGACAGTGTACCGGTTCCACTCCCAGCTTTTCGGCGGCGTGGATGTAGACATCCGGGTGCGGTTTGCCGAAACGCTCTACTTCAGCGGAGTGAACCGCCATAAAGCGATCGCGAATGCCAAGTTTGCCGAGCACCGCTTCTACCATCGCAAAGGGTGATGAGGTAGCCAGACCCACTTTCAGCCCGCGGGCCTCGATAAGGTCGAGCGCTTCCAGCACACCTGCTTTGGCCTGACCTTCGGAGAGGATCAGGGCGTTGACCCGATCCAGAATGCGCTGTACTACCTCTTCCTGAGTTGGGCCGCTCCACGGGCGCAGGCGATACCAGTGGGCAACCAGCTGATCGATGCGCACTCCTATGGTCGATTCACAATCCTCGACGGTGTGGGGGTGACCCAGTTCGGAGAAAACGGCGATTTGGGCCCGTTGCCAAAAGGGTTCCGAGTCGATCAGAACACCATCCATATCGAAGATCACGGCAGCTAACATCTTGTACTCCTGACAAATTAGAAGAGGGGATTATAAGCCTGACGGGCAAATGCAAAAGGGGCATTGCCATGCCCCTTGCGCCCGATCACATCGGCAAACGTTTGTTTTGCTGTGGCAAAAAAGCCCTTAGAACAGCACCTCGACCTTGGCGGCCACGGCTTTGGCTTTTTCTACCGCATCCTGGCAATCAGCTGCGCGGGCCAGCGCCACGCCAAGACGGCGGCGACCGGCGATCTCCGGTTTGCCAAACAGCCGCAGCTGGGCGCCCGGCACCAGCGCCAATGCCTCACCAATCCCCTGATAGCGGATATTCTGGCTGTGCCCTTCGCGCAGTACCACGGCGGAGGCGCTCGGCCCGTACTGGGTGATGGTGCCGACCGGCAGCCCCAGAATGGCGCGCACATGCAGGGCGAACTCGGAGAGATCCTGGGAGATCAGGGTCACCATGCCGGTATCGTGGGGGCGAGGCGAGACTTCACTGAACCACACTTCATCCCCCTTGATGAAGAGTTCGACCCCGAACAGGCCGTAACCACCGAGGGCCTCAACCACCTTGGCCGCTACCTCTTTGGATCGGGCCAGCGCCAGCTCGCTCATCACCTGCGGCTGCCAGGATTCGCGATAGTCGCCATCTTCCTGCCGGTGGCCGATAGGGTCGCAGAAGTGAATGCCATCGACGGCGCGTACCGTGAGCAGGGTGATCTCGTACTCAAAGGGAACGAAGCCCTCGACGATCACCTTGCCACGGCCGGCGCGGCCACCCTCCTGGGCGTAGGTCCAGCTCTCATCGATCTTGGCGAGATCGCGCAGTACGCTCTGTCCCTTGCCGGACGAGCTCATCACAGGTTTCACCACGCAGGGCAGGCCGATGGCCTCGACGGCGGCGACAAACTCCTCTTTGCTTTGGGCAAAACGGTAGGGTGAGGTGGGCAGACCCAGGGTCTCGGCGGCGAGGCGGCGGATCCCTTCCCGGTTCATGGTGAGCTGGGTAGCGCGGGCGTTGGGCACTACCTTGACTCCTTCTTGCTCAAGGGCAGCCAGGGTATCGGTGGCAATCGCTTCAATCTCGGGGATGATGAGGTCGGGTTTAACCTCGGCGACCAGGGCACGCAGGGCGTTGCCATCGAGCATGTCCAGCACGTGGGCAGCGTGGGCCACCTGCATGGCGGGGGCATTGGGGTAGCGGTCGGCGGCGATCACTTCGATCCCGAACCGTTGCAACTCGATGGCGACCTCCTTGCCAAGTTCGCCGGAGCCCAGCAGCAGGGCACGGGTGGCGCCGGGGCGGGTTGCGGTTCCAAACATACGATCTCTCCTGATGTCGATGGTCATTGTTGATGATCGCTATTACACAAATAGCGGACAAAAAAAGAGGCACGCATGGCGTACCTCAGGAAACGGGTTTGTGAGCGCGCTGCTCCAGATGGGTCAGCAAGGTAATAGCGCCAATGATGATGGCGGCGCCAAGCCACAGACGGCCGGGGGGCGCCCAGCCAAAGACCAGCCAGCCCGCCAGCACGTTCATCGGCAGCTTGGCAAAATCGAAAGGTTGTACGAAGGAGGCCTCCGCCACGCTGTAAGCGCGGGCGATGGACATCTGGGCCAGTGCCGTCAGCACGCCGGAAGCGGCTACCAGCAGCCACTGGTTCTCGCTTGGCCACTGCCACTCCGGCAGGGCCAGCATGACGTTGAACGGGGTACTGAAGATAAGCAGATACACCACTATGGTGTGGGATGATTCGTTGGCTGCCTGATAGCGCACCATCAGGGAGTAGCCGGCCCAGAACAGCGCCGCTGCCACCGGCAGCAGGGAGGCCCAGTTGAATTCGTCAGTCCAGGGGGCGAGGATCAGCATGGCGCCGGCAAAGCCCGCCAGGGTGGCCAGAATGCGGGCGCGGCTCACCTGCTCCTTGAGCAGCAGGGCGGAGCCCAGGGTGGCAAACAGCGGTGAGGTCATCAGCAGAGCGATCCCCTGCCAGATGTGGACGGGGTACGCCAGCGCCCAGAGCCAGAGTTGGATGCCGACTACCGCCAGCAATACCCGCAACAGGTGCAGCCGGAACTGATTGGTCATCAGGGATTGGCGCAAGCCGTGACGAACCAGCCAGGGCAACAGGCAGATCAGGGCGATCAGGTATTGATGAAAGGCGACCTGAGTAGAGGCAAGGCCGAGTTTGAAGCTAACATACTGGCTCAGGCTGTTGACGGCGGCGAAGCAGAGTCCTGCCACCATCATCCAGACTGCACCGGCCAAAGGAGAGTGCCTGCGCGAGGGTATCATGGGATCCGGGTCGCTGGAAAAAAGTGCGGCGGATCATAACGGCAATCGTTTGTTCTGCCAAGGGTTGAAGCGCGGCCGCAGGGTTGGCTGGCGAGGAAGTGGCCTTGCATCAAAAAATTTGAACAAGTTGAGCATCTATTTTCGCTATCAGCAAATAAGCACAATGTTTAGAGTGACCTCCATCGACAGCAACGCTGTTCAACCGACAACCAAATGGAGTTTCACCATGGCCAATATCCTCGTACTCAAATCCAGCATCCTGGGTCAATATTCCCAATCCAACGCCCTGATCGACGGCTTCCTGGCTGATCATCAGGATGATGTCGTCACCGTGCGTGATTTGGCTGCCCTCAACCTGCCGGTGCTGGATGGCGAGTTGGCCTCCGGCCTGCGCGGTGGTGACAACCTCAATGAACGTCAACTGGCGGTGATCGCCCAGTCTGACGAGCTGATCGCCGAGCTCAAGGCGAGCGACTTGGTGGTAATTGCGGCCCCTATGTACAACTTCAACATCCCGACCCATCTGAAAAACTGGATCGATCTGGTGGCCCGTGCTGGCGTCACCTTCCGCTATACCGAGACTGGTCCGGTGGGGATGGTTGAAAATACCCGCGCGCTGGTGATCAGCCCTCGCGGCGGCATGCACGTCGGCAGCGCCACCGATCTGGTCACTCCCTACATGCGTACCGTGCTCGGTTTCATCGGTATCAAAGAGGTGGATTTCATCTACGCAGAGGGTATGGGTATGGGCCCGGATGCCCAGAGCAGGGGGATGGAAGCGGCCAAAGCGCAGCTTGAGGCTCTGGCTATCTAAGGGCTCTCTCTATAAGGGCTCTCGATCCCGTCAGGGGTTATCTCTTCAAGGAGTTGCCCAGCCAGAAACAATAACGCAGCCATCAGGCTGCGTTTGTTTTTTGGCTTGGTGTGATTGCGACAGACGTTATTGCGACAAGACCGTAATGCTACAGAGAGTATCGCGGTAAGCGGTCGGTACAGACGTTCCGGCGGAGTCACTACTCCATCATAAAGCGGCGACAACCGCGCACCAGCAGCAATGCCACCGCGACCAGCAGGCCAAGCAAGAGGGTGGTCAGCCACTGTTCGGTACTTTGCGGCATGTGGGGCGTGAAGAGGCTGATCATCAACAGGGTACAGAGCGTGATCAACAGGCTCTGTCGGGTCATCAATATCATGGGGTCATCCTTGGTTTGCTCACCTGAAACGATTTTAATGCCCTCTTGTGACAGGGTGATGTATCCGTGCATCACCCTGTTGGGGCTCTTCAGACCATATCAGGTTTTTACCACAGAGCCAGCGCCATCACTGGCGCTGTGATCCCGATCCCGCTAGCTCTCTTTATCTGAACTGTTTCTGCGCTGGCTGGTAGCGAAAATCGCCGCTGGCGAGCCGAGCTTCCAGTGCAGTCTGATCGATCTCCTGCGCCTTGCAGAGATCCTCCAGATCGTCATAGCGATCACGCAGCTGCATATTGACGACGCTCAGCAGCATGTTGATGTCCATGGTGGCGAACTTTTTCAAATCCATGATTATTTCTCCCGATCCAGTGATTGCAGCTGCTCGATGGCGGCGCTGACGCTGTGCAGATGCTGGCGGATCGCCTCGCGGGATTCGCTAGGCAAATAGTCTGTCAGGGTATGTTGCCAGCTGCCCGCTTCACTCTTGAGCTGCAGGAAGAGGGCGAGCCCGGCATTGGTGAGGGAGACCAGGCTGATGCGTTTGTCCTGCTCGCTGCTCTCGGTAAAGATGATCCCTTTTTCGACCAGACGGCGGATCTCGCGGGAGATGCGCACCTTGTCCATGCCGCTCGCCTCGACCAGCTCTTTCTGGCTGATGGGGTAGTTGGGGCCGAGCACCATCATCAGGCGCCACTGCGGCACGGTCAGCTGGTAACGCTGTTCATAAAACTGTTCGAAGGTATCCCGTAGCATCTCGGCGGCATGTACCAACTGATAGGGCGGGTAGTGAGCGAGTAACGCTATGATTTTTGACATATTACACCCTGCTGTGACGGCTGCATCAGATGCAGTTTCTTTTGATACTTTGACATTGATGATACGAAACTCAAGCTGATTTGTCTGACCCGGTTGCGATGAAATGTGCGGTGGCGCACGCCCTCAAGGAAAAACCGGGTCTGACCGACGGGATTTTAAGCCAACGTTGTTCAGCCTTTACGCAACCAGATGAGGGCGTTCTGCTTGAGCCAGGCCTCGCGAGTGTGGATGGCGTAGAGTGCGGCCTCGTCGCGGCTGCCTGCTTGCCAGCTTTGCGGCTCCTGTTTGGGCAGCTTGCGCTGACCCAGCAGGCAGGCCGGAATGTGCGGGTTGGCCTCGATGGCGACCAGCAGATGGGGCTTGGCTGCCTCGGCACCCTCGGTGGCAAAGACCATCAGCGCCTTGTTGTAGAGCAACCAGCTGGAGGCTTCGTCGAAGCGCATCAGCAGGGCGGCCAGCGCCTGCCAATCCCCTTGCAGTGCATAGAGGGTGGAGAGGTTGTAGCGGCAACCCAGCTCATCTGCCACGCAGATTGTCAGCAGCGCCAGATACTCTGCTTTGGCCTCGCCCAGCTTGCCAAGGCGCAGCAGGCAGTCGGCGCGGCCGGCTCTGGCGGCCAGCAGAGGACGCAGTTCGGGGGCACTCCAGCCGTGGCCGGCGATTTGCTGCCAGAAGGCTTCATCAAAGAGCGGGGTGGCATCAGCGATGATCTTCTCGAACCAGCCGAGGCGGGCCTGATAATCGCGGCAGCTGTCGGCCAGCTCGAACCAGGTCTGCCACTGTTGGGCCTGCTCGCCATTGAGGGCCACATCAGCGCTGGGGGCGGCCTGATACTGGTCGAGGTTGAGCAACTGGTTGAGGGCGGTTTTCATATTCTGGCGCTGGCGTTTGCAGAACTCGACAAAGGGGAGTTCGCTGGCGGCTGCGCTATAGAGCATCTGGGCCATCTGCTTGTCGCGAAACAGGCTCAGCTCGGCGGCCAGACTGAAGCGGTACTGGGTGGTCGGGTCGTTCAAATCCTTCGGCTTGGGCCAGGTGGCAAAACCCATGCTGAAGCCATAACACCATTGACCGAGGGGGTGGCTCTGTTCGAACACCTGCTCGGGGTTATCGCTGGGCAGGCGGCATTGGCTGGGCAGGGCCAGCTGGGCGTCGTCGGCCTGGGATTCCAGCTCGGCGATCAGGTGGTTGAGGGCTTCTGCGCTTTTTTCATCCAACTCGGCATCCTGTTCCAGCAGACCAGCCAGCGGGCGTTGCCAGTCAGGGGTCTCTGGCCCCACCAGACGGGCACAGAGAAAACCGTGCAGGGCCGGGTAGGTCATGTCCTGATCGCTGTGGCTCTGGATCCATTGATTAAGATGGCGGGTACGAGTGGATGGGTTCATCGACAGTTCCTCTGGATTTGAACAGCCGCGAAGTCTACCTAAAAGTGGGGTTATTTGCAGCAAATGGCCGCCTGTTTGGCGATTTAATCACCATTGGCGGATAAGATAAGGGCGAAAGAGCGGCCAGTGGTGGCTTGGGGACTAGGCCGGATCACCGCTCTTGAGGTAACATGCGCGCCCATAGGGGCCATGTTCAGTTGGCCCATCCGGGTAATGAGAAAAGAGAGCACCATGATACAGATTGGCAAGATGAACACCCTCACCGTTGTTGAACTCGAAGACCGTGGCGCCTGGCTTGCGGCCGATGAGTACGGTGAACTGCTGCTGCCCAAGCGTCAACTGCCGGAAGGGGTGAAAGAGGGGGATAGCGTGCAGGTCTTCCTCTATCTGGATGCCGATTGCGAACCGGTGATCACCACCGACAAGCCATTTGCCATGGTGGACGAATTTGCCGGTCTGAAAGTGGTCAATGCCAACAAGATTGGTGCCTTCCTCGACTGGGGCATGAAAAAGGATCTGTTTGTGCCCAGCCGCGAGCAGAATAAGCCGATGCAGGTGGGCCACGTTTATCTGGTGCGTCTGCAACTGGATAACGAAGGGCGCATGGTCGGCACCAGCCGCATCGAGCGTTTCCTGACCCCGGCCGGCAGCAACTTCAAGGTCGGTGACGAAGTGACCGCGCTGCCGGGGGAGCACTCGCCCCTTGGCATCAAGGTGATCGTCAACGGTCAGTATCCCGGCATGCTGTTCAAGAACGAGGTGTTTGGCCGGGTGATGACCGGTCGGCCGCAAACCGCCTGGGTCAAGCAGGTGCGCGAGGATGGCAAACTGGATCTGACCCTGCAAAAGCCGGGTCTGGCGCGTGTTGATGATGCCGGTGAGCGCATTCTGAGCCGGATGAAAAAGCAGGGCGGCAGTCTGGCGGTGGGTGACAAGAGCGAACCCGAGCTCATCTACAAGCTGTTCAGCATGAGTAAGGGCACCTTCAAGAAGGCGATCGGCGGCCTCTACAAGCAGGGCAAGATCGTCATCGAAGATAACGCCATCACTCTGGTGGCCACAGAGACCGACTCGGCAGTGGATAGCGAATAAGATGCCGAGCCCCTGTGTTGGCCTCTGCAAGGCGAAAGATGGGCTTTGCCTTGGTTGTGGCCGCACCCTGACCGAGATCGGCCACTGGTCGGCGATGGATAGCAAGGCCCAGCTGGCGGTGATGGCCGAGCTGAATGGCTCGAAAAGCACCCACCGCTGCCCGGGTTGTGGCGAACCGGCCTATTGCGCCGTCTCTGCCGGTCAGACCATTGCGCAGTGCTGGTGCAGCCAGTTGCCGGCAATGCCGATGCAGGAGGCCAGCGCTTGCTGGTGCCGCCGCTGTCTGGCCAAGGCCATCGCGGCGCAGGATTAGCAGAGAACAGCAATAAAAGAGCATAGAAACAAGAAAGGCGCCGATGGCGCCTTTTTTATGCCTGCTGCTGGCGATGCCAGCGCACATGCACTTGATCTTCGGTCAGCAGACGGGGCAGCAGGAAGGTGGCGAAGATCACCTCAAACTCATCCTGATGATCCAGCAAACCGACCCACACTTCGACCCAGCGCTCCATATCGACCGGCTCACCCAGCTCGGTCGACCAGTCGGCATTGGGCAGAGTCGCCTCCACGGCGCCACGCTGCTCAAACTCCAGGGTGATGTCGACTATTTGTTCGGGGGCCAGCATATCGGCGGCCTGCTCAAGAAACTGATCATAGGCCCATTCGACCAGCTGATCCGGGGTACGCTGTTCCATGAAATCACTCCAGATACATCGAGGTTCGCTACTGTAACAATTATTGGCTGTGGCGGCCAGACCAGTGCGCCGGGCGTGGCTGGCCTGTCCAAGTTGCCGTTGGGGGAGTATGGTTAAGGCGCGGATCATCTGGCAGGGAGTAAGGGGATGAAACAGCGGGGACGGCGGCAACAGATCAAGCGACGGCGCGAGGCCTGGTGGTGGCACTATCTGCCGCTTCACCGCGAGACGGTGGGCGGCCATCTGGGCCCACCGGAGAAACCCGGTGAGCCCTGAGGATCAGTCGGCCTGATGCACCCGATTGAGGGTGATCTGACCCAGTTGCCCCATCTGGCGGCGGATCCAGACCGAGCGCTTCTGCACATAGGGTGAAGGGGGCTTGACCCGATAGCGCCACGGATTTGGCAGGACGGCGGCCAGCAGGGATGACTCGTAGCGGGTCAAGCGGCTGGCCGGTTTGCCAAAGTAGGTGCGGGCGGCGGCTTCGGCGCCATAGATGCCGGGGCCGAACTCCACGATATTGAGATAGACCTCGAGAATGCGGGCCTTGTCCCAACCCAGCTCCATCAGCAGGGTAAACCAGGCCTCCAGCCCCTTGCGCAGGAAGCTGCGATCACTCCACATAAAGAGGTTCTTGGCGGTCTGCTGGCTGAGGGTGCTGGCGCCGCGCATCCGTTCGCTGTGCTGGTTGTGCTTGAGCGCGGCGTTGATGGCATCCATGTCAAAGCCGTTGTGGTCGGCAAAGCGCTGATCCTCGGCGGCAATCACCGCCAGTTGCAGCTCCTTGGAGATGGACTCCAGATCCACCCAATCATGGCGCACCTGGGTGATCTTGGCGGGCGGAAACAGAGCCCGCTCGATACGCCAGCTCCACATCGGCGGATCGATAAAGCGCAGCAAGGCGACCGAGCCGACCGAGCAGAGCAGCCCGGCCAGCGCGATCTTGCCTGCCCACCTCAACACCCGGCGCCCAAGGGATGCAGATGGGCGCACGGGGGCCACGGCGTCAGGGCTAGACTCCCACTGATAGTGGCTGGGATCATCGGGATCCGGAATTATTGGGGCAGCCATTCGATGTGGCAGAACTTCTCGTCAACACGGCGGGAGAGCAGCATGCGGGCAAACAGGTGCTCATACTCTTGTTCTTCATTGCCAAGGCCTACCCAGATCTCGGCATAGTCAGTATCGCTCACCGCAAAACCCACGTCCGCCTCCCAGTCATCGGCCGGGTCGGTTTCGGCCAGCAGGCCGCGGTCGTTGAACTCCTGATTGAAGCGGGCGATCTCCTGCTCCGGCAGGTTGTCAGAGGCCAGCTCCATAAAGAGTTCGAGGGCGGTATCGAGCAGTTCCTCGACGCTGTGCATTTCGTCATTCATAGACATAAGCGGTCTGTTCCAGAAAAGAGAAAAAGGTGCCGGCGCAGATCTCTGCCTGCGGGGCGGCGCTATTCTAGCGGTCCGCAGACCCCTTGGCGAGATGAGGCGAGCCGCAGTGGCCTGTTTTTGTGCCAATAAAAAACCGGATCCAGTGACAGGATCCGGTCTTCATTGGGGGAAGGGGTCACGCATAGGGCGTCAGCTCATCCCTTCTTGTCATCGGCGAAGGTGATGTTGAGCTCCAGCACTGACAGCTCATCACTCTTCTGATCCAGTTGGACGGTTATCTTCTCAGGATCAATGTTGACGTATTTGCGGATCACATCGAGGATGTCCTGCTTGAGCTGGGGCAGGTAATCCGGCCCCCCTCTGGATGAACGCTCGTGAGCAACAATGATCTGCAACCGCTCTTTGGCCAGTTGTGCGGTGTTCTGTTTCTTGTTGGAACGAAAATAATCCAATAATGACATGTTTAACTCCCGAACAGTCGGCTAAAGAAGCCCTTCTTCTCTTCTTCCAGAAAACGAAATTCCTTGGCATCGCCCAGCAGGCGGGACACCGCATCTTCGTAGGCCTGACCGGCATCGGACTCCTTGTCCAGAATAACCGGTTCGCCGGAGTTGGAGGCGCGCAGCACCGCCTGGGACTCCGGGATCACCCCGAGTAGCGGGATGGCCAGGATCTCCTGCACATCCTGCACGCTCAGCATGTCGCCGCGGTTGACGCGGGTCGGGCAGTAGCGGGTCAGCAGCAGGTGCTCCTTGATGGGGTCTTCACCGCGCTCGGCGCGGCGGGACTTGGAGGCCAGGATGCCAAGGATGCGGTCGGAGTCACGCACGGAAGAGACTTCCGGGTTGGTGGTGACGATCGCTTCATCGGCAAAATAGAGTGCCATCAGCGCGCCTGCCTCGATCCCCGCCGGGGAGTCGCAGACGATGTAATCGAACTTCATCTCCGCCAGTTGATCCAGGATCTTCTCGACCCCCTCACGGGTGAGGGCATCTTTGTCCCGGGTCTGGGAGGCGGGCAGGATAAACAGATTTTCAGAGCGTTTGTCCTTGATCAGCGCCTGATTGAGGTTTGCTTCCCCATTGATGACGTTGACGAAGTCATACACCACGCGCCGCTCGCAGCCCATGATGAGATCCAGGTTTCTCAGACCGATGTCAAAGTCAATGACCACTGTCTTGTGACCACGCTGGGCTAAGCCGGTGCTCAGGGCCGCACTGGTTGTGGTCTTGCCAACGCCACCTTTACCCGATGTAACGACTATGATTCGCGCCATTCTCGCTTCCTTGTAACTCTATTTGATACGGTCTATTCGGAGTTGTTCGTTGTCCAGCCGGACGTGTACCGGTTGCTGGATCAGGCCTGCCGGCAACGCATCGCTCAGCTGGAATGTGCCCGCGATGGAGAGCAGCTCGGCCTGTAATTGCTGGCAATAGATCCGGGCCTGGGTATTGCCCCGGGCACCGGCAATGGCTCTGCCACGCAAGGTGCCATAAATATGAATGCTGTCATCGGCGAGCACTTCAGCTCCCGGACTGACGGACCCCAGCACCACCAGCGAGGTGCCGGCGGCATAAATCTGCTGGCCGGAACGAACCGGTCCCACATGTACCTTGCTCGGGATCAAGGGGGCGGGTTCGGGCTCGGGAACCACCTCAGGGACGGCTGGCGCGGGGGCTGGCTCGGGTTCCGGTTCGCTCTTGCGACTCTTGCCCGAGGCCATCACGGCCAGTCCCACCGCCTTGGCGGCTGTCTTCATCTCTTCACTGCGTGCCCCCGTGATGCCGACCAGCACAAACTCTTCGGACTCCACCAGCTCCTTGAGCTGTTCGAAATCGGGAATATGTTCCAGTCGGGAAACATTGATCACCAGCGGCGCGCAATTAAAAAAGTAGGGTGCCTGGGCCACTTTTTCGGCCAACAACTGACGTATCCGCTCAGGCTCGCCATCGCTGATATGCAACACAGAAATAGTGAAGGTGGTCCCTTTCAATTCGTTATCGCGCTCAACCATGAATCTTCCCCGAGGCAGAGATGCTAATCCGTTATTGTTATTCAATTCCTGATGTTATAGTTTGCCCCCATCAGAGGCAATAAACTCGTCGGATTATATCAATTTCCATGTTGTGTGCAGTCTATAAAAGTCGCAAAAAAGCCGAGACCTACCTTTTTGTTGAGAGAAGAGAGGATTTTTCCCGCGTCCCCGCGCCCTTGATGGGGGTGTTTGGCCGCCCAGAACTGGTATTGATGACCAAACTGGACCCCGCTAAGCCCTTGGGAATGGCCGATGTTGGCAAGGTAATGGAGGCGCTGACGACTCAGGGCTTCTACCTGCAGGTGCCGCCGCCCCCCGAGAATTTGCTGGAGCAACACAAGGCCAGCCTGAAAAAAACAGCCTGAATATCCAGCCCCGTTGTGCGTTCTGCCAAGCGGGGCTAATTCTTTGTGACTCTGCATGACGCATTTCGGCCCCGAAGAGGTAGCTTGCGATAATCCCGTGACAGGATCTGGCCAAATTAAACCCTCCCTTTGGTGATATTCACTTTTCGCTGTTTAAATAGAAAGTCAATCTGCTCCCAACACCATATCCTCAACCTTTGCTGGCGCTCACAAAAATAGCGAGTAGCGCGTACTCATATCCTCCATTTCAACGACTATTGGCTCATTCATCGATTATTTTCAGCCTCTTCCTTGGGCGCTTTTTGGCCTCCACTGCCCGATGCGTTTTACATCAAATAGGGCGTAAAGAGGGCGGTGATAACGGTGCTAAAACCAGTTTGTGCGATGCGCTGTGGCTAAAATGATGAGCTAACCCTCTGTTTGTGTGCTTGATTGTTTGCCCTGATCACGAAAGTACCACATAGGAGGCAATCAATGTGGCGGCGTGATAATCCGCAGGGTGAGCGGTAACCGCGTCTTGCCAAACAAGGGTATGACCAAAGGGGGGATATTGAGCTGAGGGGCCATCTCGATATCGATTAGTTGTGAAATTGTGACCGGGGCAAGATAGCAGGTACAGGTTTCATGTAGGGGCGTAATGTCCCTCTCAATGCATTGAGAAGAGTTAATCAAGGTATGTAATTAGAGAGGTATGCAGACAAGGCAATCCGCATTGCGGTGGCGTAGCAGGGTATATCAGCGACGCCCTACAGTGAAATGGTCGGTATGCCGGTATAAGTGCCCGGCATCCCATTCGGGCAATAAAAAAGGCGGGATATCCCGCCTTAGTTCAGATGAGGGTCGCAACCCTTATTTATTCGCAGGCAACCTGCATCACTTTGATGGCCAGACCGCCACGGGAGGTTTCACGGTACTTGGAGTCCATGTCCTTGCCGGTGATGTACATGGTCTCGATCACCTTGTCCAGGGAGACGCGCGGCTTGGAGGTACGACGCAGGGCCATACGGGAGGCGTTGACCGCTTTCATGGCTGCGATGGCGTTACGCTCGATGCAAGGCACCTGTACCTGACCGGCAACCGGATCACAGGTCAGACCCAGGTTGTGTTCCATGCCGATCTCGGCAGCTTCGCAGACGTGCTCCGGGCTACCGCCCATCAGCTCGGTCAGACCGGCAGCGGCCATGGAGCATGAGACACCCACTTCACCCTGACAGCCCACTTCGGCGCCGGAGATGGAGGCGTTCATCTTGTAGAGGATGCCGACGGCACCGGCAGCCAGATAGAAGCGGGTGTATTCGTCGCGGCCAACCGGCTGGATGAACTTGTCGTAGTAGGCCAGAACGGCCGGGATGATACCGGCAGCGCCGTTGGTCGGGGCAGTGACCACGCGGCCACCGGCAGCGTTCTCTTCACTGACTGCCAGAGCGAACATGTTGACCCAGTCAACGATGTTCATCGGATCGCTCGAGAGGTTCTCGTTGGTGTTGAGCTGACGGTAGAGCGGCGCGGCACGACGGGGTACGCGCAGCGGGCCGGAGAGAACGCCTTCGGTACGGCAACCGCGCTCGATACCTTCGCGCATGGTGTTCCAGATCTTGCCGAACTTCTTGTAGATCTCTTCCGGAGTGTTGAAGCACTTCTCGTTTTCCATCATCAGAGCAGAGATGGAGAGACCGGTCTGGCTGCAATGGGCAACCAGCTCGGCGGCGCTCTTGAACGGATAGCGTACGGACATGTCGCCGCTGTCAGCCTTGCCGAAGTTCTCTTCGTCAACGATGAAACCGCCACCGATGGAGTAGTAGGTCTTGCTGTAAACCACTTCATCTTCGATCAGGGCAGTCAGCTTCATGCCGTTTTCGTGCAGTGGCAGGGCTTCGTCGTGGAATACCATGGCGTCGCGCGGGAAGCTGACAGTGTGGCAGTGCAGGCCGATCGGCAGGCGCTCGGTCTGCTCAACACGGGAGATAAACTCGGGGATCGCATCGATATCGACATTTTCCGGCAGGTTGCCAGCCAGGCCCATGATGATGGCAGTGTCGGTATGGTGGCCTTTGCCGGTCCAGGAGAGGGAGCCGTAAACGTCGACATTGATCCGGGTTACATCGCGGATCTTGCCGCCCGCGCGCAGCTCGTCAACAAACTGTTTGGCCGCTTTCATCGGGCCAACAGTGTGGGAAGAAGAGGGGCCTACACCGATTTTGAAGATATCAAAAACGCTGATCATGTCACTATTACCTCAGGGTAGAAGGGGGCGGCATGCCCACTCACAGAAATTTGGGAGATCCATGGAACGCGCTTGTCAGCGCAGGTCACAGAACCAGATAACCGTAGTGTAACGGCTCCAGACCTAAAAAAAGTTGAAATAGATCTATTTTTGTTGAATCTGAGGCGCGAGTATAAAATTTATTTTTGTGCTTATCCATTTTGTTAAGCGTTTGCCCATAAAAATACCCGGCGATGCCGGGCATTTCGGAACCAAATGGAGTCATTTGCCGTTTTTTAACATTCGGTAATGTTAACGGCGAGGCCGCCACGGGCTGTCTCCTTGTATTTGGTCTTCATGTCGTTGCCGGTCTCCCACATGGTCTTGATCACCTTGTCGAGCGACACCTTGTGCTCGCCGGTGCCGCGCAGGGCGAGGCGGGCGGCATTGATCGCCTTGACCGCCCCCATGGCGTTGCGCTCGATGCAGGGCACCTGTACCAGCCCGCCAATGGGATCGCAGGTGAGGCCGAGATTGTGCTCCATGCCGATCTCGGCGGCGTTCTCCACCATGGCCGGACTGCCCCCCAGTAGTTCGGTCAGTGCGCCGGCCGCCATGGAACAGGCGACTCCCACTTCTCCCTGACAACCCACTTCGGCGCCGGAGAGGGAGGCGTTCTTCTTATATAAGATGCCGATGGCAGCCGCGGTGAGGAAGTAGCGGATCAGCGTCTCGTCATCCACCTTGTGCACGAAGCGATCGTAGTAGTGCAGCACGGCGGGGATGATGCCCGCAGCGCCATTGGTGGGGGCGGTGACCACCCGGCCACCGGCGGCGTTCTCCTCGTTGACCGCCAGCGCAAAGAGATCGACCCACTCCATCACCATCAGCGGATCCTTGTTGAAGTTGGTCTCGCAGCTTAGCTGGCGGAACAGCCCTGGGGCACGGCGCCGAACCTTGAGGCCGCCCGGCAGCACCCCTTCGCTTTTGCAGCCTCGCTCGACGCAGCCCTGCATCGCCTGCCAGATCTTGCGCAGCCCCGCTTTTATCTGCTCATCGCTGCGAAATACCCGCTCATTGGCGAGGATAAGCCCCGAGATGGAGAGGCCGCTCTCCTGACAGTGGGCCAGCAGTTGGGCGCCGCTGTCGAACGGGTAGGGGACAGGGTGCTCGGCATCGGACTTGGCGGCCTCTTCTTTGGCGGTGGCAAAGTGGCTCTCTTCAATGATGAAGCCGCCACCGATGGAGTAGTAGGTCTGGCTGAAGCGCAGGCTTTCCTCTTTATCAAAGGCCCGCAGAGTCATGCCGTTGGTGTGGGCCGGCAAGGTTTTGCGACGGTTGAAAATGATGGCACCGGTGCGGGGAAAATGGCTTGGTTGCTCGCCTGCCAACTGCAGGCTCTGTTCATTTTCCACTTGAGCCAGAATGGCGGGAATCGCATCGATATCGACCGATTCCGGTTCAAAGCCCGACAACCCCAGAATGATCGCCTTGCCAGTGCCGTGTCCTTTGCCGGTCTGGCCCAGCGAGCCGTAACACTCCACTTCGACCCGCGTGACCAGCGGCAGATGGCCTTGCAGCTTGAGCTGCTGAACGAAGGCATAGGAGGCACGCATGGGGCCGACGGTATGGGAAGAGGAGGGGCCAATTCCGATGGAAAACAGGTCAAACACGCTGATCATGACATCAATCCGGTGATGGTTTATGTCTGTTTATTCTAGGATTTTTGCCGTGGATGGAAAGCGGGGATGTGCGGTGCTGTGACATGGACACAGATAATGGGGCTGGGGGGACCAAGAAAGTTGAAGGGGCTGATCCCCTTCAACCGGCCTGATCAGTCGAGAAATTCGCACAGATAGGCAGTGGGGGTTTTCACTTCCAGTTTGAAGGAGGAGTGACCGGCCACCAAGAAGGATTCACCCTGGCTGTAGGTGTGCCACTCATCTTCATCAGCCAGCTGGATGGTGAGGGCGCCCTTGATCACTGTCATCCGTTCTGGGGAGGCGGTGTTGAACAGGTAGTCACCGGCGTTCATCACCCCGACGGTTGATTTCTCGCCTTTTTGCTCGAAACCGATGGATTTCACATTTCCGTCGAAATACTCGTTAACTTTCAGCATCTTTACATCCCTGTGTGTACGTTTGTGCAGCCAAACTAGCACAATTTTTTGCCAGTTGTCATGAGGTGATGAGGTAAAAATTGCCGAGACCACTTTGAATCTTCACTTTTTCGCAAACTTATTAATAGCCAAGGTTAATGATTTGCTGATTTAAAACAGCAATTAAATGTGAGATAACACGCGCAAACAGGGGAATGGGCAGCCGCTCATTCCCCTGTTTGGTTAATTGCACTGGGAAAGTGTGAATTTTGCTACATAAAGGAACATATTGTGTTAACTAAAGGACTCATTAAAAACATCGGCTTCCAGGTTGTGGTTGCCATGGTACTGGGCGCAGTGGTCGGCGCGTTCATGGGTGAACAAGCCACCGTGTTTGCACCGCTCGGTACCCTGTTTATCCAGCTGATCAAGATGCTGGTGATCCCGCTGGTGGCGGTAGCCATCCTCTCCGGCGCCGCCAATCTGGGCGCCAGCCCGGCTGCGGGCAAGATCGGTGCAGCGACGCTGGCCTTCTTCCTCGTGACCTCAGCATTAGCCGTGTTGCTGGCGCTGGTGATGGGGCAGATCTTCAAGCCGGGTGTCGGGGTCGATTTCGCTTCCGTCGCCTCCATGTTTGGCGGTGACTATGCCGATAAAGGGGCGCTGCCGGATGCAGTCGCCACCCTGCTTGGCATGATCCCCACCAACGTCTTCAACTCCCTCAACGAGGCTAACATCCTGCAGATCCTGGTGTTCTGCATGTTCCTCGGTATTGCGCTGGCCAAACAGCCGCGCGAGCGGGCCAAGCCACTGGTCGATGGGCTCAATACTCTGGTGGATGCCTTCGTCTGGATGATCAACAAGGTGATGATCATCGCGCCGCTCGGGGTGTTCGGTCTGATGGCTGAGGCCATCGGTACCTACGGCTTCGACGTGCTGACCCTGGTGCTCAAGCTGTTCGTGGTTTATGTGGCTGCCATCCTCATCTTCGGCTTTGTGGTCTATCCGCTGCTGGTGATGATGTTTTCCAACACGCCGGTGATGAAGTACCTCTCTGCCATGAAGAAGCCGCAGATCGTGGCCTTCTCCACCGCCTCTTCCATGGCGACCCTGCCGGTCAATATGGAGACCTGCGAGCATGATCTGAAAGTGACCAACGCGACCGCCTCCTTCGTGTTGCCGCTGGGTGCCACCATCAACATGAGCGGCAACGCCATCTATTACGGTCTGGTCGCCATCTTCTTCGCGCAGGTTTACAACATCGATCTGAGCGTCGGTGCCTGGGCGGCCATCATTGTGACCTCCACTCTAGGGGCGATCGGTCAGGCCGGTGTGCCGGGCCCAAGTTTCCTGGTGGTTGCCGTGCTGCTGGCGGCCGGGATCCCCATTGAAGGGTTGCCGCTGCTGTTCGCGCTGGATCGACTGTTCGATATGATCCGCACCTCCCTCAATATCACCGGCGATGCGGCCTGTGCTGTCATTGTTGACCGCTTCAGCCCGGAATATGACCCGCAGCGCTGGAACAAGGCATAACGGCTTTGAGCTGGACTGAGATATAACAGCCCTAAGCTGACACTGAGAAACGCGAGCTCCTGCCATGATGGCGGGGGCTTTTTTATATCTGCCGGACAAGTATCAGAGCAAAGGTGTGCACAAGAGATTGCTGACGAATGTAGCTGTGTTGAATGGAGAGCACGGGAGGGAAAACATCAGTTGTGGGCATGGGCCTTGTGACGGATGGTTGCCTGTGTGGCCGCCGGGGCAATGGGGCCGTCAAACGGCGGCTAACAAAAAGGGGAGCCTTACTCCCCTCGGATATGATTTGCTGCTTTTTCTACTCCATCAGGCCATGTGGTTAAACCATCCTGGCCACACCTTTGTGGCGAAAGAAACAGCGTCAACGTGATGAAATCATATCTATGTTGACCATCTCGCCATTGTCACTGAAAAACGCCAGTTTGTGGCGATTAAATAGACATGGCAAAGAGGGTCGGTCCGGATTGATGCCTCTCTATCCGGCTCAGAACTGTGACAGTGAGGGCAGAGAGACAGCAACCAGGGTGAAAAACACCGTGAAAACGGCAGTAACGACAAACTCTTTCATTTTTCTCTCCCTAAGTTGTTGGTTGATGTAGTCAAGATACCATAACAAGGGGGTAAAACAAGGTGTGAATTGATAAAATAGCTGCTTTATATGCTTGGCTGGTTTAGATGGCTATTTTTGTCATATTGAGCTGATTTTATCACCTGCCATGACATGTCAGGCATTCAATATTCTGTTTTTATGATTATTTCATTTAAATTCAATTAGTTAGTTTGTTGGTGGTTGGCTTGGCGATGGGTTTTGTATGGGGCTTAAATGGCATTTAATAAGTTTTCACCCTCGTAATGGCGTCATTAAGGCCATGAAAAGTGTACGAGGCAATGATTTGGCGATGCCTGACGTGGATAGCCCATCCAAAAGAAGTCTATGGAGAGAGTCTGGTTGCCAACCCTTGTCACACCATCACTTTATCAGTCCGGAGTCTCCGCATTTTTACAGCAATACACTGGGTTCATAGGGAGGAGAGCCGTGCATCGAGGGGGGACAGAGTAGCAGCTGGCTGTTTTATCACCGCCAATTTTCCCGTCGGCCTCGGAATAGACATGGCCGCAGCAAGAGTGAGGTGCGCAATAGGGCAGAGGCATACTCTCTCGCTGGGCTGGGCTGGGCTGGGCTGGGCGCGAGCAGCGATTTGCGTGGGCGATGCACCTGCGTGAGTCATGTGATTGCAATACGAGAGCTGCGCCGGAGCATGGTTGGGGAAGATATCTGAATCCCTTCTACAAGATTGAGATATAAAAAGCGGCATATGACGAGGAGGCTGAACAAGTTGGTTTCAGGGGCGACAGAGCGCAGGTCAACGCAATCCGGTTCGCAGTAATAAAACACATCCACGACGATACCGGAACTCTGTTCGTAGGCTGAAGCCGGTTGCTGTGAGGAGAGGAAGGCTGGTGATCAGTCAGATGGCGCAAGGGTTGGTAATCAGGCAACCCGTATGGTGAGGGGCACACAGCGTGCCGATGCCCCCGTTTTTGCAAGATATTAAAAAACCCTCCGATGGAGGGTTTTTGTCATCAACAGCCGGTAAAAAGCCGCGAGGCTTAGAACAGGGTGGTGGAGAGGTTGTAAAGCTCCTGATCGAACGGACGCTTCATGTTCTCGATGCAGTCGATGATGTCGTGGTGTACCAGCTCGTTGCGCTGGATACCGACGCAGCGACCACCGTGACCAGCCAGCAGCTGCTCAACGGCGTAAGCACCCATACGGCTGGACATGATGCGGTCACGGGCAGTCGGGGCTCCGCCACGCTGGATGTGGCCCAGGATGGTGGCGCGAGTTTCACGACCGGTCAGGGCTTCGATGTCCTTGGCCAGCGCGTTCACGTCGGTAACGTGCTCGCAGATGGTGATGATGGCGTGCTTCTTGCCCTTGGCTTCGCCTTCCTTGATCTGCTTGAGCAGCTTCTCTTTGTCGAAGGCTACTTCCGGCACGATCACATACTCGGCACCACCGGCAACGGCGGCAGACATGGCCAGATCGCCACAGTGGCGACCCATGATCTCGACCACGGAGATACGGTGGTGGGAGCTGCAGGTGTCGCGCAGGCGGTCGATGGCGTCAACCACCACGTTCAGGGCAGTATCAAAGCCGATGGTGAAGTCGGTACCGGCGATGTCGTTGTCGATGGTGCCCGGCAGGCCGATGCAGGGGAAACCCTCTTCGGTCAGCTTCTTGGCACCCATGTAGGAGCCGTCACCACCGATGACGACCAACGCGTCGATACCGTGCTTTTTCAGGTTTTCGATCGCTTCGGCGCGCACTGCGGGGTCTTTGAAGGCAGGGAAACGGGCGGAGCCGAGGAAAGTACCACCACGGTTCACCACGTCGGAGACGCTGTGACGCTCTAGCTTGACGATGCGATCCTGGTGCAGACCGAGGTAGCCATCATAAATACCGTAAACTTCCAGGCCATGATGCAAACCGGCGCGAACCACGGCGCGAATGGCTGCGTTCATACCCGGTGCGTCGCCACCACTGGTCAAAACACCAATACGTTTGATTTGTTTGGTCATGAGTGCCTCTGGATCTGAGTTGTCAAATACGAATGTTTAAATAGACAAGCCACTTTTACTATATCGGCTTTCATATGGGATGCGGGGGCCACCATAGGAAAAGCGATACAAGAGAGGGGACGAGCCCCTCTCTTTGCCGTAATCAACGATTACTTGGCAGCGCCAGCGATGATCTGGGAGAAGTCGTCCACTTTCAGGGACGCACCACCGACCAGGCCACCGTCGATGTCCGGCTGACCGAACAGGTCGGCTGCAGTGGCGCCAGTGACGGAACCGCCGTACAGGATCTGTACTTTGGCAGCAACGGCGGCATCAAAACCGGCCAGGTACTGACGGATGTGAGCGTGAACGGACTGAGCGATCTCCGGAGTGGCAGTCTTGCCAGTACCGATGGCCCATACCGGCTCGTAAGCGATAACGGCGTTGTTGAAGGAGGCGATACCGCAACGGTCGATAACGGCTTTCAGCTGGGTCTCAACCACGTTCTTGGTCACGCCGGCTTCGAATTGCTCCAGAGTTTCACCGATGCACAGAACCGGGATCAGGCCGCCTTTCTGGATCGCTTCGTACTTGGCAGCAACCACGTCGTCACTCTCTGCGTGCAGGGTACGACGCTCGCTGTGGCCGACCAGAGAGTAGGTGCAACCAAAGGCTTTCAGCATGGAGGGGGCGTTTTCGCCGGTGAAGGCACCAGACTCGTGAACGTCAGCGTTCTGGGCACCGTAGGCAATCTTGCTGCCAGCGGTCAGTTGCTCAACCAGACCCAAAAAGATAACCGGCGGGCAGACGGCGACTTGTACAGAAGGATGAGCGGCAGCAGCCGGGGTCAGTCCTTTGATCAGAGCTTCTACAGAAGCCTTGGTGCCGTTCAGTTTCCAGTTACCCATTACCAGGTGCTGTCTCATCTTGTATATCTCCTAGGCATTTGATTGCGCGACATTATATGAATTGAACCGAGCCCAAGATAGCTGACCCGGCGGCAAATGACGTAATTTTTTTTCGCTTTCCTGATCCAAATCAGGAATGAAACGCTTGATCGCTCATTCGTTAACCTGCCCCCGCAAGCGAGCCCACCATACCCCAATCCATTCGTGGATGGCAGCTTCGGAATACATCAGATAACGCCCTTTGGGTAAATAACTGTAGAGGGGCTGGGGTACCTGGCTCTGCTTGGCGGTGTAGTCGGTGGGGGCTGGCACGGCCTTGAGTCCCTGACCCTGATAGAGGGCCATGGCACGCGGCAAATGAGTGGCCGAGCTGACCAGCGCCACCTCTTTTCCTTTCAGATGGCGACTGATACTGACCGCCTCATCATGAGTGTCTTTGTTGTTTTCAAACAACGTCATCCGCGCGCGGGGAATGCCGAGACTCTCGGCCATCCGGGCATTGACCTCGGCATTGGAGAGGGGATCTCCCGATACATAGCCCGAAAAGACAAGCTCTGCCTGCGGATACGCCTGGGCCAGCCGTACCCCCTCGAGGGTGCGAGCCAGTGCAATATTGTTTTGCCAGGAGCGCTCGGGCACCGCCGGATCGCTGACATGGCCATTGCCGAGCACCACGATGGCGTCGATGTTGGGATGCTGGCTCACCTCGAATGGCGGGAAGGTTTGTTCCAGCCCGCGGGCCAGTTCATAGCTCACCGGCCGCATCCCCATCAGCGCCACAATGAGCAGCGAGAGGGTGGCCAGCAGCTTGCCGGTTTTCTGAAAACGGGTGAACCAGAGCAGCAGCAGGGCGACCAGCAGCAGGGAGAGGGAGAAGGGGAGCGGCATCAACAGCTGACCCAGCCACTTTTTGAGCACAAACACGACAGACACTTCCTTGAGTTTTCAGCAAATTCGGGATGTGACAGAATACCTCTCTTTTTTGGGATGGCCACAACCCTGTGGCGCTAATGTTGAGTTTCTCCTTGAAGCACGATCAGAGTTTTGACGGGCGCGCCGACAAGTTCGCCCGCAACATTTACGACTCCACCAAGGGGCGCATCCGCACCACCATTGTCTGGAGCGACATCGAAGCCTGCCTGGCCCGCCTTGGCAACCGACCGCTGCGCATCCTCGATGCGGGGGGCGGTTTTGGCTATTTCGCCCAGAAGCTGGCGGCCATGGGCCATCAGGTGGAGCTGTGCGATCTGTCAGCAGAAATGCTGGAACTGGCCCGCAGCCAGATCGCCGAGAAGGGGCTGGAAGACAAAATTCGTCTCATCCATTGCCCCATTCAGGATCTGAAGCAACACGTGACCGGTACCTTTGATCTGGTGCTCTGCCATGCGGTGCTGGAGTGGCTCGCCGAGCCGCGCCAGACCTTGCTGGGTCTGTTCCCTTTCGTCAATGCCGGGGGCATACTGTCGCTGCTTTTTTACAACCGTCATGGCTTGCTGTTCCAGAGCTTGGTGGTGGGCAATTTTGACTATGTGCGCCTTGGTCTTCGCAAGAAGCGCCAGACTGCGCTTACGCCCACCAACCCCCAGTTGCCGGAGCAGGTCTATGACTGGATTGGTCGCGGGGGACTGCGCATCATCGGCAAGACGGGGGTGCGGGTCATCCACGACTATATGCGTCACAAGCAGGATCAGGTGGAGAAGTTCGACGATCTGCTGGCCATGGAGCAGCAATATTGCCGTCAGGAGCCTTTTGTCTCCCTCGGTCGCTATATCCATGTGATGGCCCAGAAGCCGGCCAGTTGATTGCTCGCGGTTCACGTCGATGTGAACCATGTTTTCGATGCTACCGGATGTAGCCGCGCGCACGATTTTGCGCCCAATACAACAACGAGATGACAACATCATGATGAGTACATCCCGTACCCTGCCAGAGATGGTGGGATGGGTCAGGCAGGAGGGGTTGGCGCTGAGCCTGCCAACCGACCGGCTGGCCTTTCTGATTGCAATCAAGACCCTGTCCGAAGATGAGTCGGATTTGTCGGAAGCTGCGCTGCACGATGCCTTCGGCTATGTCAGCAGCGCCTTCGGCCAGATGGACGAGACCCTCACCGGTCGCGCCAACAACGCCATCAACGATCTCATTCGCCAGCAACTGTTGTCGCGTTTCAACACCGACATGGTGGCGGGGGAGAGCCTCTACCGCCTGTCGCGCTTGGGTGTGAGCATCGTCGACTTCTTTATGGATCAGCGTCAGGTTGACTCCATCAAGCTCTCCATTCTGCTCGAACACCTGGCTTCCGAGCTCGACACCGCCCGCAAGGCGGCGCTGGAAACCAACACCCGCGAGCAGTGGGATGCCGAGGTGCTGCCACGCCTCACCTTCTCGCTGGAAGAGACCCTGGGGCGCATCGATCTCACCCAGCGCGCCATGGATGAGCAGCAGAATCAGGTCAAAAGCGAGATTGCGGCCCTGCTGACCCAGAACTGGGTCGATGCCATTCACAGTTGCGAAAAGCTGCTGCACGAGACCGGCCAGACCCTGCGCGAGCTGCAGGATACCCTGGACGCTGCCGGCCACCGCTTGCAGGCGGGGCTGCTCAATATTCAGGAAGCGGCGCAGGGGCGCGACGATCTGTTTCACGTCGAGGAGCTGACTCACGCCTTGCAGGGGCGCCTTGACGTCATCACCAGCTGGGGTCAGCAGTGCATCGAGCTCTGGTCCCGCTACGACAGACACGTCCACAAATTTATCCGCAACGCCATCGACATGGACAAGAACCGTGCCTTCAGCCAGCGGCTGCGCGAGTCCATCCGCAACTTCGAGCAGCACAACTGGCAGCTGCGGGTGGCCGAAGAGCCCCGTCTACTGGAGCTGCGCGACGAAACCATCGCCATCCACGACGAGGAGGTGACCGGTGAGGTGCCACTCGAGATGGAGTACGTCGAGATGGTAGACATCAATCAGGAGCTGGCCGAGCGCATCGAGCGATATCTGGCCCGCTACCCCGAGCAGGGCCAGCAGTTGGATCTGGCCGATGTGCTGCGCGAATACCTGCTGGATTACCCGGCTCATGCCCACTTCGATGTGGCGCGTCTTCTGATCGACCAGGCCGTGCGCCTGGGCCATGCCAGCGGCGAGCGCGAACTGCATCGCCAACCCGCATGGAAACCCATTAACCAAGCTGGATCCAAGGTTCAGGCCTATGTCATTGATCAATTCTGAGTTTCCCTTGCCGCTGCGTCTCGCAGAGGCGATTGCCAACCCCTTGTTTCCGCGCATCGACACCGCCTTGCGCTCCGGCCGCCACATCAGTGCCGACGAGTTCGAGCAGCATTCGGCGCTGGTCGAATATCACAGCGAGCTGGAGATCTTCTACGGCCGCTATCAGGTGGAGCTGATCAAGGCGCCGGAAGGCTTCTTTTACCTGCGCCCGCGCCCGAGCTCCGACATCGGCACCACTGTGCTCTCCGAGCTCGATATGCTGGTGGGCAAGGTGCTCTGCTACCTCTACCTGAGCCCGGATCGTCTCGCCTCGGAAGGGGTATTCGCCATGGCCGAGCTGCAGGAGGAGGTGTTGAGCCTCGCCGACGAGAAGCAGCTGCTGCGGATGGTCAACAGCCGCTCCGGCGGTACCGATCTCGACAAGAAGAAGTTGCTCGAAAAGATCCGTACCTCCATGCGCCGTCTGCGCCGCCTTGGCATGATCACCGCCCTTGGTAACGGGGATAAATTCCGGGTCAATGAATCGGTGTTCCGTTTCGCCGCTGACGTGCGCTCCGATGAAGATCCGCGCGCCGTTCAGCTGCGGATGATCCAGGAGGGTGAAGCCATCTTCCACGACGACGAAATGCCGAGCAGCGACTCGCTCTTTGATGACATCGAGGCGGATCTCGATGAAGAACAACTGGATCTGGAGGTATAACCGGTGCGAGGCAAGTTCAAATCCCTGACCATGGTCAACTGGAACGGCTTCTTTGCCCGGACCTTCGATCTCGACCAGCTGGTCACCACTCTTTCCGGCGGCAACGGCGCGGGCAAGTCCACCACCATGGCGGCCTTTATCGCGGCGCTCATCCCCGACCAGTCACTGCTTCACTTCCGTAATACCACGGAAGCGGGATCGAGCAGCGCCTCCCGTGACAAGGGGCTCTACGGCAAGCTGCAGCGCGGCCACTGCTACTCACTTCTGGAAGTGATGAACAGCCGCGAACAGCGGATCTGGGTCGGCGTTCACCTCGAGCAGGTGGCCAACCGCGACAACAAGGTCAACATCACCCCATTTGCGCTGGTGGATGTGCCGGAGAATCTGGCACCGACCGATCTGCTGCTGGAGAAGCTCGATGGCGGCAAGGGGCGGGTACGTGCCTTTACCGACCTGAAAGGGGCGGCCGCCGAGCTGGGGGCGCTGAAAGTCGCCAAATTCAATACGGTGACCGACTATCACAACTTCATGTTCGAGTTCGGCATCACCCCGAAGAAGCTGCGTGATCAAAAAGATCGCGGCAAGTTCTATCGCCTGATCGAGGCATCCCTCTACGGCGGCATCTCCTCGTCCATCAGCCGTTCCCTGCGCGAATACCTGCTGCCGGAGAACTCCGGGGTACGCAAGGCGTTTGCAGACATGGAGGCGGCCATCTATGAAAACCGTCGCACGCTGGAAGCGATCAAGGAGACCCAGGGTCAGCGGGATCTGTTCAAGAACCTGATCACCGAGACCACCCACTATGTGGCGGCGGACTATGTGCGCAATGCCGCCGAGAAGAGCCGCCTCTCCGAGCTGGCCCTCAAGGCGCGCCAGGAGCTGGCCGACAAGCGCCGCATTCTGGCCGAAGAGAAGCAGCGCGCTATCTATCTGGCCGACGAGGTGGAGCAGCTCACCAACCGCGAGAAACTGCTGACCGACGAGCTGGAGTCTGCCTCCGAGCATCTGGCCAAGGTGATGGCGGCGGTCAGCTTGCAGAAGAAGATCGAGATGTACCGTGCCGATCTGGCGGATCTCTCTGACAAACTCGAACAGCAGCAGGCGGTAGTGGAGGAGATCCACGGCCAACTGCTGGAGGTGGAAGAGCGCAAGGAGCTGGCACAGGCAGAAGTCGACAGCCTCAAGACCCAGCTGGCCGACTATCAACAGGCGCTCGATATCCAGCAGACCCGCGCCATCCAGTATCGTCAGGCAGTGCAGGCTCTCGATGCTGCCCGCGAGCAGTGCGAGCTGCCGGGGCTGACCGCCGAACAGGCGAGCGACACCCTGCATCAGTTCCGCGCCGCCGAGCAGAGCCTCACCAGCCGGGTGCTGGGGGCCGAGCAGCAATTGGCGCTGGCCAAGGCGGCAGTGGCCGAGCACGAAGCGGCACTGGCACTGCTTTTGAGCATCGCCCCCGAGACAGTGCGCGAGGCCGCCTGGCCCACTGCGCAGGCGCTGCTCAAGCGTCACATCGAAGACAAGGCCCGTATTGCCCAGGGGCAGGGGCTGCGCGCCGCGCTGGCTCGCCTCGAGAAAGAGAGCGAAAGCCAGAAGAGCCTCTTCAAGCTGCGTGACGAGCTGCAGCAGGCCTCTGGCCAGCTTATCGCCAGCAGCGATGAGCTGGAGATCTTCCTCGAAGCCCAACGCACCCGTCAGGAGGAGCTCTCCGAGCAGCAGGCGGAGGTGAACCAGCGCCGCGCCAGCCTCGAGCATCAGGGCACCCAGCTCGGCCGCGATATTGCGGAGCTCACCAAGCTGGCGCCGCGCTGGCTGAAATCCTTTGAAAAACTCGAGCAGCTGCGCGAGCAGAGCGGTCTGCCGCTGACTACCGCCGAAGAGCTTTCGACCGGTATGCAAACCGTGCTCGACAAGGAGCGCGAGTTCGAGCAGGAGAGCAACCGCATCGCGGCGCAGAAACAGGCGCTGGAGCTGCAAATTCGCAACCTGCAGCTGGGTGCTGGCGAGGCTGATCCCCGTCTTGCCCGCATCGCCGAGCAGGTGGGGGGCGTGCTGCTCTCCGATGTCTACGACGACATCTCCATCGACGATGCCCCTTACTACTCGGCGCTCTACGGCCCGGCTCGCAGCGCTTTGGTGGTGCTCGACCTCGAAGGTGCCATCGAGCGGCTGAAAAAGCTGGAAGATTGCCCGGAAGATATCTACCTGATTCAGGGCAACCCCGACTCCTTTGACGAGGATCTGGTGGAAGCCGACGAGCTGGGAGACGCCGTGCTGGTGCGCACCAGCAAGCGTCAGGTGCGTTTCTCCCGCTACCCCGAGCTGCCGCTGTTTGGTCGCGCCGCCCGGGAAAAACGGATCGAGCAGCTCGACCTTGAGCGCGAAGGGCTCATCGAGGGTTACGCCAAGGCCGCCTTCGAGCAGCAGAAGTACCACCGTCTCTACGGTCACTTCCGCGACTTTATCGGTCAGCATCTGGATATCGCTTTCCGCCCCGACCCCGAAGCCGAAGTGCAGGCCAAGCAAGCCGAACTGCGCGCGCTGCAAGGTGCCATCGGTGAGTGCGACAAGCAGTTGGCCGAGGCCAAAGCGGCGGCCGCCCAGCTGACCCGCCATATCCAGCTGGTGCAGGGGATGCTGCCCTTTGCCCACCTGTTTGCCGAGACTGATTTGGCGGCCCGCCTCGAGGCGGCTCACGCCGATGTGGAAGCGCTGAAACAGGCCGAAGCCTTTATCGCCAAACACGGCAAGTCGCTGGAAAAACTGGAAACCATGGTGCAGGTGCTGCGTCAGGATCCGCAGGATCTTGCGGCACTGCAGGCAGCTTACGATGAGGTGAGCGATCTGCTGGCCGAGCAGAAGCGCCGTTGCTACGCCCTCGATCAGCTGGTGGCCCGTCTGCCGCACTTTGCCTATCAGGATGCACAAGACCTGCTGGGCAAGGCCTCCGAGATGAGCGAGCGACTCAAAGAGAAGCTCAAGGCGGCCGAGCTGGCAGCCCGCACCGCTGGCGAGCAGCACAAGCAGATTGCCCAGCGCCACACCGAGGCGTTGCAGCTGCGCACCGCGCTCAACTCCAGCGTCGAGGCCAAGCGCCAGACCCTGACCGAGTTCGAGCAGGAGCTGGCGGCCATGGGGCTGACCCTCTCTGACGATATGGAAGAGAAGGCGCGCGCTCACAAGAAAGAGATTGAAGAGCTGCTGATCCGCACCCGTTCCCGTCGCACCAGCGCCGAGGCCCAGTTGCAGGTAACCAAGCGCGAGATCGAATCCCTTGGCGGTCGTCTTAAGCTGGAAGGCAAGGATTACTACAGCGCCCGTAAATCACTGGTGGGTCACAAGGCGAGCTGGTCGCGGGTGGTGCGGCTGGCACGGGAGACCGACGTCGAGAAGCGCCTCAACAAGCGCGAGCTGGCGTATCTGGACAGCGACGAGCTGCGCTCCATGTCGGACAAGGCCCTCGGGGCCCTGCGGGTAGCGGTGGCCCACGACGAGGCTCTGCGAGATGCGCTGCGTCTCTCCGAGGGCAACCGCAGCACCGAGCAGAAGGTGGCCTTCTACGTGCAGGTCTACCGTTACCTCAAGGATCGCATCCGCAACGACATCATCCGCTCCGATGATCCGGTGGAGGCGATCGAGGAGATGGAGATCGAGCTGGCCCGTCTGGCAGACGAACTCAAGCAGCGGGAAACCCACCTGTCGCTCTCCTCTCACGAGGTGGCGGCCAAGATCACCAACATCATCCGCCGCGAGCAGAACCGCATCCGAGTGCTCAACCAGGGCTTGCAGAACATCGCCTTCGGTCTGGTTCGCGGGGTGCGCCTCAACGTCAATATCCGCGAGGCCCATACCCGTCTGCTGACGGCGTTGGCCGACCAAACCGCCATGCACAACGATCTGTTCGCCGACAAGGAGCTCAGCTTCTCCGAGGCGATGGCCAAGCTGTTCCAGCGCCTGAACCCGCAGATCGAGCAGGGGGATCGCAGCTATCAGGTGATGGGCGACGTGCTGCTCGACTATCGCAACTATCTGGAGCTGGAGATCGAGGTGCAGCGCGGCGCCGATGGCTGGCTGCGGGCCGAGAGCGGTGCGCTCTCCACCGGCGAGGCGATCGGTACCGGTCAGGCCATCCTCTTGATGGTGCTGATCAGCTGGGAGGAGGAGTCCCGCCGTCTGCGCGGCAAGGACATCGCCCCCTGCCGCCTGTTGTTCCTCGACGAAGCGGCCCGTCTGGATGGCAAATCCATCGCCACCCTGTTCGAGCTGTGCGAGCGGCAGGATATGCAGCTGCTTATCGCGGCGCCGGAGAACATCAGCCCGGAGAAGGGCACCACCTACAAGCTCATCCGCAAGGTACAGGGCAAGCACGAGCACGTGCATGTGGTGGGTCTGCGCGGTTTCGGCTTTGCCGACGACAAGCTGATCGCCTGACTCTGATGGGCAAATAGCAAGAGAAAAGGGAGGCATTCGCCTCCCTTTTTATTGGAAAAATATGGCAAAGTAGCTGCGCTGCCTGTGATGGGATAAGGCTGCGGATGAACGGGCTTGCCCGGTTCTGGTTAATAAGTATCCCTCTTGTTGTGCTGCGTTGCGGACGCAGATCGGAGGGTGTTTGCGTGCTCTTGCTGGCAAACGCGAGCAGAGACGTGGCCCCTCGATTGTCTCTTGGGTGCAACAGTGGTGATTTAAATCCTGTGTTTATTGCAACAATCGCGGTGGCCACTGCACTGGCACCGGGCTGGGCGCCATGATGGCAAGGGGCCGCCTACATTGCGGTGGCTTGCCGGTATGGGGAGAATCTCCCCGTTACTGCGACGTGAGATGATCCGCCGGGCTATCTATCCGGCAAGGTGAGCGAGGAGAAGTAGATGCGCGGCATCGGGAGAGAAGGAGTGGTGCAATCGGCCTGCAAAGGGGGGCTGTTGCTTGTCTGCCTGCTGCTGGCAGCCTGTAGCAGCCGTTATGACGAGAGCCACGGCGGCAGCTGGCGCGGCTATAGCGAGACCGGTTATGCCAGCTATTATGCCGACCGCTATCACGGTAAAAAGACCGCCAGCGGCGAGCTCTATCGCAACAATCTCAATAGCGCCGCTCATATGGAATTGCCCTTTGGTTCCATGGTGCGGGTGACCAACCTCGCTAACGGCAAGAGCGTAGTGGTCAAGGTCAATGATCGCGGCGCCTTTAAAAGCGGGCGAATTATCGATCTCTCCAAATCGGCCTTCAGTTCGATTGCCAATATTCGCGAAGGTGTTATCAAGGTAAAGGTTGAGGTGCTGTGACCGCTCGTGATGCTTCAGAATCTGCAGTCGTTTGGAAAAATCGTAATAGGGTGATTGTGCGCTAACAGCGTATCCAATATGGCTTGAGCAGGGAAAGAGATGGATATTGAGCTGATTAATGTGCCGCAAAGTGAATTTGAGCAGGTCTTTACTGCCGTCAAAGAGGGAATATTTCCCTATGTTGAGGCGCTCTTTGGCTGGGATGACCAATTTCAACGCGACCGACTAACCAGCTCATATCGGCCGCAATGGTTTTCGTGGATCCTGCATGGGGGAGAGCGCATTGGTCTGTTATGCAGCAAGCCATATGAGGATGCCCAGCATGTTCATCTGCTGATCATTTTCCCTCAGTATCAGGGACGGCAGCTTGGTGCTGCCGTGATGGAACGGCTGCATCAGGAGGCTGAGCGTGAGGGCAAATGCCGGGTCACCCTGTCCAGCTTCACAGAGAACCATGGGGCGATACGGTTTTATGAGCGCCTTGGTTACAACGTGGTCGAAGAGGATCAAGAGTTTGTCTCCATGTCCCGGCCGTTGGGCTGTGACCTCGGATTGAAAAAAGTAGTTAATGGAGAGTTGTGATGGCGATTTTGAATATTTTGACGGCTCCCGACCCCAGGTTGAGGCTCAAGGCCGAGCGAGTTGAGGATATCGCTGCCGTACAGGGGCTGATCGATGACATGCTGGAGACCCTGTATGCGACGGAAAACGGGATTGGTTTGGCCGCGACTCAAGTAGGGCGTAAAGAGGCCGTCGTTATTATCGACTTGTCCGAGAGCAGGGATCAGCCGCTGGTTTTGATTAATCCACAAGTGATAAGCGGTACTGAAAAGGTGCTTGGACAAGAGGGCTGTCTCTCCGTGCCGGATTACTACGCGGATGTCGAGCGTTACAGCTCGGTGGTGGTATCTGCTCTGGATCGAAAAGGCAATCCGATCACCATCGAGAGCAGCGATTTTTTGGCCATTGTCATGCAGCATGAAATTGATCATCTGGATGGCAACTTGTTCATTGATTACCTGTCACCGCTCAAGCGGCAGATGGCACTCAAACGCGTTAAAAAATCTCTGAAGTCCGCCAGCTAATGTTTGCGGATAGTGACTGGCCGTTTTAGTTATGTGGGGAGCAGGCAGAATGAAAGTGGCAAGATGGAATGTCAGGGCGCTGTTTGGCCGCAATAGCAATGAGGTACGGGGAAGCAATGAGGGACGGGGACGTTATGGGCTGAAAGCTCTGCTGTTGCTGGGAACCTTGTGGGTTGCACTCCCCGTATCAGCCGATGAAGAGCAGCTGCCGGCCGAATATCGCCCCTTTGTGCAGCGGTTGGTCGATGCGGCAGAAGCCCGGGATCATCAGGCCCTTGCCAACCAGATGAAGTACCCCTTCAAGCAGGAGTATCCCATTCCCGCCATCAAAACCCCGGCGGAGATGCTGAACCGATTTGGCGAGGTATTTGATGACGTGATTTTAACAAGCATCGCTACATCCCGGGTCGGGCAGGATTGGCAGACCATGGGCTGGCGCGGCATCATGCTGGGCAGTGGCGAGGTCTGGATGGATTTTGATGGCAAGGTGATCGGTATCAATCATCAGACGGCGCAGGCCACCAAATTGAAAGCCGAGCTTATCGCCAGGCAGAAGAGCGGTCTGCATCCCAGTGTGCAGGAGTACAAGAGCCCCGAGCTGATGTGGCAGACCGAGAAATTTACCATCCGCATCGACGAGTTGGACGATAGCCACTATCGCTACGCCTCCTGGGCCAGGGGCAAGACGCTCGCCGACAAGCCGGATCTGGTGCTGAAAAATGGCACCGTCAGGGTGGAGGGGACGGGGGGCAATCATACCTATTTCTTCACGAGTGGCCCCTATCGCTACGAGTGCGTCGTCACCGTGCTGGGTGAGCGAGGCGTGCCACCGGGTGAGCTGGTGGTCTATAAAGACGACGTCGAGATAGTGCACCAACCGGTGAGCAAGGTGCTGTGACAGCAAATCCACATAAAGAGAGATCAAGGAGCGGCCAGGTGCCGCTCTTTTGCTATCGCAAACTGAGGGATGAATTCGCTAGCTTTGCGGCACCCTGACCCCTTTATCGAGATAGAGGCTGCTGTAGTTGGCCCTGTGGGTGACAAACATCACCTGATGGCGGCTGCCGTCGGAGAGGATAATAAAATCCCCCGCCTGAGCGGGGCTCTGCAAAGAGACCTCCTGCTCGGGGGCGGTCAGGCGATCGACATCTTCCTTGAAGGTGAGGGTGTAAGAGTACATATGGCGCTCCACTGCTGGCTCATATCAAACACTCCGTTGAAGGTAGTTGCTGGCATGGGCGCGCGCGGCGCCCGATTGGCGCTGTTAGACCAAATATCAGCGATGAGAACGTGCGTGGCTTCAGTCGGGTTGTTCTGCTGAGGTGCGCTTGAGGCGTTTACATCAAGGCCATTGGTATCAAAAGATGGTAAAGGGGCGAAAGGGGGATGAAAAAACCGCCTATTGGCGGTTTTTCTTATGCGGTGGGCCCTACTTCAGGGCCTTCTTCAGCTTCTTGATCTTGCCTTCATGCTTGGCAATTTTCTCAAGACGAGCGGCGATCTTCTTCTTGATCTCTTTCTTGCTTGCTTTGGCCATCGGTGGCGCTCCTTTGCAGTGGGGACACATCAAGTGTCAGTGTGGGTCTTCCCTTTGACGTCCCAGAGTGCCACAGGGCTCCTGTGTGAACCAGCATTCTGTTGCTTTAATAGCCAGTTCGCTATAACTGCAAGGGGCTGAGCCAGCGCAGCAGTTGCTGGCCAACCTGCGGGTTGGCGAGCAGGGCCATATGGCTGGTGCGATAGACAATCAGGGTATGGGCAGGAAGAAAAGCCAGCTGATGGCGCGCTTCGTTGTGCTGACCGAGGGCACTGCGTAGCGGCACCAGTCCATCGCCAATCAGCCGGTCGGCCAGCAGGCTGCGCTTGGCGGCAGTGGTCGCGGCGATGGCATAACAGTTGACGCTGCAGGGTAAGGGGAGTGGAACGCGGGGATCGCGCAAGGGCACGGCGGGGTCGGGTTGGGCCACTTCGTCGATCACCTTGCCGTGGCGCAGATCCTTGATGCCTGCACTGCGCAGCCGCGCCAGTCTGACGAAGGGTTCGCTGTAGGCGGTAGCGGGCAACAACTGTTCCAGCCAGTGACCTGCATGTTCGAGCGGTGCGCCGTGGTGTGGTGTGCCGAGAAATATCAGGTTGGCAAGGTGCGCAGGCCAGGTGAGCCCGGCCACGCCGGCATGGTGGCAGGCGCTGCGTGCAACCAGTCCCCCCATGCTATAGCCCATTATCGTTATCTCTTTGAGCTCTCCCGGCCAGTGGGCGAGCAACTGCTCCAGCAACAGAGCAAGTTGCTGCCCGTTTTGTGCGATGGGCAGGCCCGAGTTGTAGCGCAGGTAAAGAGGCTGATAGCCAAGCGCGTTGGCAAGTTGCTCTCCGTGATTGACCGGCTTGCCTTGATGCTCGGTCTGCCACTGCAGATCGTTCATGCAGAGGCCATGGATCATCAGCAGCACCCGTCCCTCGCGGGGTAGATCCTTTGGCATCGCTTGCCAATCGAGGGGCTTGCCCTGATAGCGCAGTGTCATGGGGGTGGCGAGGGCATTGTGGTGCTCGACCAGCTTGTCCCCCAACATGCCGTTGAGCGTGGCGATCAGGGCTGCACGTTTCGGGGTTTCGGGGATCTGGTGGGGCGGCGGTGTGGCTGGCAGGCTGCTGAGTAGTTGGTTGATACCGCTGCTTAGGGTGTTGGCGGTGCCATGTACCCCCTTGTAGACCAGCCCGGTGATCCCGGCTGTTTTTCCCTCATCCCGTCCCTTGAGCCCCATACCGCTCAGTACCGCCTGATGTACCGCTTCGGTGATCTCTACCGCGGCGGGCAGCGCCAGAGTCAGCAGGTGCGCCAGCTCGCGGATATCCGAAAGATGCCAGGAAGAGGATGGCAATGGGTCTGTGGCGTCGGTCATGGCAAGCCCTTGTGAAAGCGGGTGTCTCGTTGTCGTGTCGCGAAGAGCGCAACGTATCTCTATATCAAACCAGCTTGCGCCCTTTGTGGCGGGTTTACCAGTAACGGGCCATGCATGGCGGGGCTGATAAGAACCGCTTGCGAAGCCGGTCACGGTAATGACAGGGAAAATCACCTCTACTTCGTCATATGAAGCCACATGGAGAAGTGATGATGTCGCTGTTTGATGAGGTGCGGGTACAGGATTTGTGTGCACGGTTGCTCGATAGCCAGAACGGAAAGGGCTGCTCCCTTGAGAGTCGGCATGGCCGCGAGTTGAAGGATCTGTTGCAGGCAGTGGCGGGGATCAAGCCGGTTGGCCGAGGTGCTCATTATGCGTTGACCGACGCGGGGCGGACTTATCTGACCGGACAACTGGCACGGGCAGAGCACCCCGAACCGGACAAGGGTGAGCTGCTGCAACGTTTGGGAGTGAGTTTGCCTGCACGGCTCAATCAGGCCTGCTTTTATGCCCTCTGGCATGGGGACAGCAAGCATTCGCGATCAGCATCCCTTGCAGCGCCAATGCTTGCGGACTTGACGCTCACGCAAGATGAGGTGATCCGCATCCGCACCCTCGAGCCGCTCTCACTGGTCGATCGGCAGGGTCAGCAGCACGATATGACGGCAATGATGGCACTGCTGGAGGAATTGGCGTTGCCGGAGCGGACTCTGGGCACGCTGGCGGCCATCGGCTGGCAAGGGGAGCGGGTTATTACGGTGGAGAATAAGGGGGCCTTCGTCGACTACCCGCTGCAACCCGGGCAACTGCTGCTCTTTGCCCCCGGTCGCAATACCACCCTGGCCAAACAGCTGATCCCGCTGCTGCCTGCGGGCGTGCAGTGGGCCCATTTCGGTGATCTCGATCAACGGGGTATCGATATTGCCATCGAGCTGGCGCGCGAGCTAAATCGACCGGCCATGCTCTGGCTTCCCTGTGAGCTGCAGCCTTATCTGGAGCACTATGCCCGTCCGGTACGCACCTTTGCGGCGGGCAGTGGCAAGGTGCCCTGGCGTGTGACGACGCAGGCTGATCAGGTCGATGGTCATGGCACGCTGGCAGGCGTTCCCTGGCTCGATAAACTGATCACAGACGGGACTTGGCTGGAGCAGGAGGTATTGATTCTGGCCCCTCACTGGCGGAGCTGGTCATTGGAAGAGATGGGCAATCAGGTGTGAAACGGGGAGCCCGGGCTCCCCGTCATTTGTGGTCTGCTGCTTACTTGGCGTTGATGGGCCCCTTGGTGCCGGCATCATTATCGACCCAGCCATCTTCACCCTTGATGCGGCGATCCCCCTGAATGGTGTAGATGACCATGCCATCCTTGAACACCAGCGCGCCATCGGATTTCTTGGCATTGACCTTCTTGTCGTTGACCCACACCTGATCCTTGCCATCGATGCGGATATTGGCCACGGTGGCGCCGGTTTGGGGGAAGGTGGCGATCCAGTTGCCCGCATAGGGGCTGGCGCTGGTTGCCGCGGCCGGAGCATTGCCAACACCGGCAGCCGCGTTCTCAGCCTTGGTTTTGTTGATATCGCAGCCATTGAGCTCGCTCACCTGAGTGCAGCCCGAGCGCTCCAGCTTCTGCTCATAGCTCAGATTCAGACCGCCCTCCGCGGCCGGGGCGGCCGTGCCAAATCCCGCCTTGGCATTTTCCGCTTTGGTTTTGTGAATGTCACAGCCCTGCGCCTCGGTGACCTGGGTGCAGCCGGATCGCTCCAGTTGCTCGGCATATTTGGCACTGATGGCGTGGGCAGGGGCGATCCCGAGCAGGGTCAGGGTGATGAGCAGAGCAGCATTCCTGGACATAGATAATCCCTCAAAGATGTAAGTCATGCAGGTTCATCCGCGCAGTTGCGGCAGTGAACGTCGGCCTCTTCTGAGCATCCGAGACAGATGCGCAGCTGGCGTATTCACGTTAGCACCTTGGGCCAACCGCGCCCAGCGATGTGGCCGGAAGATAAGGCGAGAGGTGATACGGGCGGGGAGCGAAGGGGAGACGGGATAGCAGCAGTGTCAACGCTGGAGAGATCCTTCCAAGAGAAAAGGTGTTGCGGGCATTATCATAATGATAACGACAGCCCAGCTGATATCATTTCAGCCCCTGAAACTGACCTTTGATGATAATTCTCACCGATGCCGAGATATCGTCTCTGATTATTATCACCTTGCTATTTTTTGGCTTGGCTGATCCACTTACCTTTTTATTGAATAAACCGCTTAAATAGCCGCTGATTTTGTGGGTGGCATCACACACTTTCGCCATTTATTAATATCTGCCTGCATTTTATTGGTTTGGCACGGTTATTGATTGCCTCATATCGACGCTAACCGACGCGCTCACCCACAACCGGGATGCTGGTGACATCGTGAGTGAAAGGGGAGCTATCCATATCTCATCCAATGATTGGGGCGAACGATGAAAGCAGTTAACGAATTAATCAAAGAGATCAGAGCACTCAAATCCAACCTTCATGAAAAAGATTTTCTGCTGACCTGGGAGCAAACCCCTCAGGAGCTGGAGCTGGTATTGAAACTGGCCGAATCCCTCAAGACACTGCGCGCCGAAAATATCTGCACCAAACTGTTTAACAGCGGGCTCGGTATCTCGGTTTTCCGCGATAACTCCACCCGAACCCGCTTCTCTTACGCCTCTGCCCTGAACCTGCTCGGTCTGGCCCAGCAGGATCTGGATGAGGGCAAATCCCAGATCGCCCACGGCGAGACCGTCCGTGAAACCGCCAATATGATCTCGTTTTGCGCCGATGCCATCGGGATCCGCGATGACATGTATCTGGGCGCCGGTAACGCCTACATGCGCGAGGTGGGCGCCGCACTGGATGAAGGGTTCGAGAAGGGAGTGCTGCCCCAGCGTCCGGCGCTGGTCAACCTGCAGTGCGACATTGATCACCCGACCCAGTCCATGGCTGATCTCGCCTGGTTGCAGGAGCACTTCGGCAGCCTGGATAGCCTCAAGGGCAAGAAGATTGCGATGACCTGGGCTTACTCCCCGAGCTACGGCAAGCCGCTCTCCGTGCCGCAGGGCATCATCGGCTTGATGACCCGTTTCGGTATGGACGTGACCCTGGCCCATCCGGAAGGGTATGACCTGATCCCGGACGTGATCGAAGTAGCCAAAGAGAATGCCAAGGCATCTGGCGGCAGCTTCCGTCAGGTCACCTCCATGGAAGAGGCGTTCAAGGATGCCGATATCGTCTATCCCAAGTCCTGGGCTCCCTACAAGGTGATGGAGCAGCGCACCGAGTTGCTGCGTGCCAATGACCACGCCGGCCTCAAGGAGCTGGAGAAACATTGCCTTGAGCAGAACGCCAAGCACAAGGATTGGCACTGCACCGAGGAGATGATGAAGCTCACCAAGGGGGGCGAGGCGCTCTATATGCACTGCCTGCCGGCCGATATTTCCGGCGTCTCCTGCAAAGAGGGCGAAGTAACCGAAGGGGTATTCGAGAAATACCGTATCGCCACTTACAAAGAGGCGAGCTGGAAGCCCTATATTATTGCCGCCATGATCATGGCCCGTAAATTCTCCGCCCCGGCAGAAACCCTGGAAAATCTGATTAAAGAGGCGCAAAAGCGGGTGAAATAAATAACGGCAGGGCAGGATGAATATTCATCCTGCCCGCGCTGTCGAACACATTATTTCGAGTTTTCTCCCCGTGGTATCTGAATAACGGTTCTCCCGGCGAGGCAGCTCTTTGTCAGGTAACGCCTAGTGAGGTAAGCATGTCCCAATTTTCGCTGAAGATGGATATTGCCGATAACCGCTTTTTTACCGCCGAGCCATCTCCGCTGTTTTCCCGTGTTGAAGCACAAAAGGCTCGCGCTTTTCATAAAAAACTGGCCGGTTATGAGCCGACCCCATTGTGCGACCTGAAAGATCTGGCCGCCTATATCGGGGTGAAAAATATATTGGTCAAGGACGAGTCAAAACGCTTTGGCCTCAACGCCTTCAAGATGCTGGGTGGCGTCTACGCCATCGCCAACCTGCTCTGTGAAAAGTACGGTGTGGCCATCGAGGATTTCTCATTCGATCTCATCAAACGCACCATCAAGGAGCCGATGACTTTCGCCACCACCACAGATGGCAACCACGGTCGTGGCGTTGCCTGGGCCGCCAAGCAGGTGGGTCAGCATGCGGTGGTCTACATGCCCAAGGGCTCGGCCCGGGAGCGGGTGGACCACATTCTCAATCTCGGTGCCGAGTGCATCGTCACCGACATGAACTACGACGACACCGTGCGCCTGACCATGAAGATGGCCGAAGAGCGCGGCTGGCACATAGTGCAGGACACCGCCTGGGAGGGTTACACCAAGATCCCGACCTGGATCATGCAGGGTTACTCCACTCTGGCCGATGAAGCGGTCGAGCAGATGCAGGCCATGGGCATCAAGCAGCCCACTCACGTGCTGCTGCAGGCCGGGGTCGGGGCGCTGGCGGGCGGGGTGCTCGGTTATCTGGTGGACTGCTTCGGGGCGAAAAACCTGCACAGTATCGTGGTCGAGCCGGATCAGGCCGACTGCATCTACCGCTCCGGCGTGGCGGGGGAGATGGTCAACGTGGGGGGCGATATGCGCACCATCATGGCCGGTCTCGCCTGTGGCGAACCCAACCCCCTCGGTTGGCCATTGCTCAGAAGCTGCACCACCCAGTTTATCTCCTGCCACGACAAGGTGTCGGCGCTGGGCATGCGGGTGCTGGGCAACCCCCTTGGCAATGATCCGCGCATCATCTCCGGCGAATCCGGCTCGGTCGGCACCGGCGTGCTGGCGGCGGTGCGTCACCACCCGGACCGCGCGGCGCTGATGGCTCGCCTCGGGCTGGATAGCAACTCGGTCGTGCTGATCATCAACACCGAAGGGGACACCGATGTGACCCACTACCGGGAAGTGGTGTGGGAAGGCAAACATCCTGCCTGCGACTAACTCTCCCGCCAGAGCAGAGACACGAATTGAAGCATTGATCGCGCCTCGCCAACGGGGCGCGGTAACGGGCACAGGGCGCTGCCGACGAACAGGCCGCGTACTCTCAGTTGTTATGGAGAATCACAATGAGCAAGCAAATTCCGTTTGAAATGGTGTTGGAGAAGGCCTACCAGTACAAGGCCGAGATGAGTCAGTTCCTGCGCGACATGATCGCCATCCCGAGCGAGAGCTGCGATGAAGAGCGCGTCGTGCTGCGCATCAAACAGGAGATGGAGAAGGTTGGTTTTGACAAGGTCGAGATTGACCCCATGGGCAACGTGCTGGGCTATATCGGCCACGGCCCGCACCTGATTGCCATGGATGCCCACATCGATACCGTGGGGGTCGGTAATCGCGCCAACTGGACCTTCGACCCCTATGAGGGGATGGAAGATCACGAGATCATCGGTGGCCGCGGCGCATCTGACCAAGAAGGCGGCATGGCCTCCATGGTCTATGCGGGCAAGATCATCAAGGATCTGGGGTTGGAAGATCAGTACACCCTGCTGGTGACCGGTACCGTGCAGGAGGAGGATTGCGATGGTCTCTGCTGGCAGTACATCATCGAGCAGAGCAAGATCCGCCCCGAGTTCGTGGTCAGTACCGAACCTACCGACTGCCAGATCTACCGTGGCCAGCGTGGCCGCATGGAGATCCGCATCGATGTGCAGGGGGTCAGCTGCCACGGCTCCGCACCGGAGCGCGGTGACAACGCCATCTTCAAGATGGGCCCCATCCTTGGCGAGCTGCAGGAGCTGAGCCACAACCTCGGCAATGACGACTTCCTCGGCAAGGGCACCCTGACCGTCTCCGAGATCTTCTTCACCTCCCCAAGCCGCTGCGCCGTGGCAGACAGCTGCGCCGTCTCCATCGACCGCCGCCTCACCTGGGGCGAAACCTGGCAAGGGGCGCTCGACGAGATCCGCGCCCTCCCTGCGGTGAAAGCCGCCGGTGCCGAGGTCTCCATGTACCAGTACGATCGTCCGGCCTACACAGGTCTGGTCTACCCGACCGAGTGCTATTTCCCGACCTGGAAGGTGGAAGAGGATCACATCACCGTCAAAACCCTCTCCAAGGCTTATCGCGAGCTGTTCAACAAGGAGCCGGTGGTGGACAAGTGGACCTTCTCGACCAACGGTGTCTCCATCATGGGTCGCCACGGTATTCCGGTCATCGGTTTTGGCCCGGGTAAAGAGCCGGAAGCCCACGCCCCGAACGAGAAGACCTGGAAAGAGCATCTGGTCAAGTGCGCCGCCATGTACGCCGTGATCCCCATGCTCTATCTGGCCGAGCTGGACAAGTAAGGGGTCTGCCGGGTGGTGACTGCCATGGCCGCCCGGCTGTCGCAAGTGTGGCAAGTGCCCCGTCTCCATTGAGGCGGGGCTTTGCTGTTTGAAATGATGTTCGAGGTGGTGGGGATGAAACGGCTGATCAAAAACGGTGTGCTGGTCGATGCACAGGGTGAATATCGTCAGGATCTGCTGATAGAGAACGGGGTGATCCGCGCCCGTGCCGCCGATATCGAGCCCGATGGCGAAACCGAGGTGATCGATGCCAGCGGCTGCTATGTGATGCCGGGTGGCATCGACGTCCACACCCACTTCAACATCGATGTGGGGATTGCCCGCAGTTGCGATGACTTTTTCAGCGGTACCCGTGCCGCCGCCTGTGGTGGCACCACCACTATCGTCGATCACATGGGATTTGGCCCGGCGGGATGCAATCTGCATCACCAGCTGGCCCGCTATCACGACTATGCCGCCGATCAGGCGGTGATCGACTACAGCTTTCACGGCGTTGTCCAGCATGTGGATGACGCCATCCTCCACGAGATGGCCGCCATGGTGCAGGAGGAGGGGATCAGCAGCTTCAAGCTCTATCTCACCTACCAGTACAAGCTGGGGGACCATGACGTGCTGCGTGCCCTGGCCCGCCTCAAGGAGGTGGGGGCGCTTGCCACCGTCCATCCCGAGAACGATACCGCCATCGCGGTGCGCCGTGCGGCCCTGCTCGCCGCCGGTCACCATGAGCCCTGGTATCACCCGCAGAGCCGCCCGCTGGAGTGCGAGGCGGAGGCCATCGCCCGGATGATCAATCTGGCGGGGCTCGCTGGCAATGCGCCGCTCTATATCGTCCACCTCTCCAATGGCTTGGGGCTGGAGTATCTGAAACTGGCGCGCCGTCAGGGCCAGCCGGTCTGGGTGGAGACCTGCCCGCAATATCTGCTGCTCGATGAGCAGTGTTATTACAAGGAGAACGGGGTCGACTTCCTGCTGAGCCCGCCGCTGCGGGGGCGCAGCGAGCAGGACAAGCTGTGGGTCGGTATCGCTGCGGGTGACATCGACACGGTGGCGACCGATCACTGCAACTTCTCCCACGCCCAGCGCATGACCCTCTCGGGCGGCGATTTCAGCCGCTGCCCCAACGGCTTGCCCGGGGTCGAGAACCGGATGTTGCTGCTGTTTGCCCACGGGGTGCTGGGGGGGCGCATCTCACCGTCGCGCTTCGTGGCGCTCACCAGCACCAATCCGGCGCGCCTTTTTGGCCTCTGGCCGCGCAAGGGCAACCTGCAATTTGGGTCTGACGCCGATCTGGTGGTGATGGATCCCCGTGGCGAGACCCTGATCCGTCACGCCGCCCTGCACGACAACGGTGACTACAGCCCCTACGAGGGGATGCGCTGTCCTGGTCAGATCAGAATGACCCTGAGCCGCGGCGAGATTGTGGCGCGCGACGGCGAGTTTACCGGACAACGGGGGCATGGCCGCTTTCTGGCCAGAGCACCCTTTGATCCACTGCTGGGCGAAGCGGTCAGAGAACAGCAATCAGCACAGCAATAGACAGAACAACAGAGTCGGTATGACACCGGCCCACCCTTATCATCGGAGAGCACAAGATGAAACAGCGTATCGTACTGGCCCTGGGGGGCAACGCTTTGGGCAACAACCTGCCCGAGCAGATGAAGGCGGTGCAGAGCACGGCGGGCACCATTGCCGACCTGATCGCCCAGGGGCATGAGGTGGTGGTGACCCACGGCAACGGCCCGCAGGTAGGGATGATCCAGCAGGCGTTCGAGGTGGCGGCCCGCCACGACCCCAAGGCGCCCCATCTGCCCATGTCGGTCTGCGTGGCCCTGAGTCAGGGTTATATCGGTTATGACCTGCAAAACGCCCTGCGCGAGGCACTGCTTGAACGCGGCATCCACAAGCCGGTCGCCACCTTGGTGACCCAGGTTGAGGTGGATAAAAACGATCCCGCCTTCCTTGACCCGAGCAAACCCATCGGCGGCTTCTTCAGCAAGGAGGAGGCCGAAGCATTGATGGCCAGGGGCGAGCGGCTCAAAGAGGATGCCGGTCGCGGCTATCGCCGGGTGGTGGCATCCCCCAAACCCGTCGATATCATCGAGAAAGAGACCGTCTCTGCCATGCTGGCTGCCGGTCAGGTGGTGATCACCGTCGGTGGCGGCGGCATTCCGGTTCTGCGGGAGGGCAATCACCTGCGCGGTGCCAGTGCGGTGATCGACAAGGATTGGGCCAGTGCCAAGCTGGCGGAGCTTATCGATGCCGACATGCTGATCATCCTTACCGCAGTAGAGAAAGTGGCCATCAACTTCGGCAAACCCGATGTGCAGTGGCTCGATCAGCTGAGCGTCGCTGATGCCAACAGCTTTATTGCTCAGGGGCAGTTTGCCAAGGGATCCATGCTGCCCAAGGTGGAGGCGGCGCTCTCGTTCGCGACCTCCATGCCGGGGCGCAAATCCCTGATCACCTTGCTGGAGAAGGCCGCCGACGGCATTGCCGGCAAGACGGGAACCCTTATCAGCCGCTAGGCGTTCCAGCTCGGGTTTAGTGTGATTGCGGGGGCCGTCGGCCCCCTTGTTCATTTTGGGGCAGTCATGGTCAGCGGAGGATGAGCGGCGTAAGATGGCCGCCTTCAAGCGCGGGCAAGACGCCGAGAGCAGACCCGGCGCAATGAGTGACAAGAGGTGAGTAACAAACAAATGAGCGGAAGGATCAATATGGCGGCGCTGGGGGGGCTTGTTCTGCTCACCGCCATCTGGAGTTACAGCTGGATCGTGATGAAGCAGGTGATGCTTTACGCGGGGGCCTTCGAGTTCACCGCCCTGCGCTGCTTGTGTGGATCTCTGGTTCTGCTGCTGGTATTGGCCCTGCGCGGGCGCCGTTATCTCAAACCCACCCCGTTTCGCTATACCCTCGCCATCGCCCTGTTCCAGACCTGCGGCATGGTGGGGTTGGCCCAGTGGGCCCTGATCAGCGGCGGGGCGGGCAAGGTGGCTATTCTGAGCTACACCATGCCGTTCTGGGTGGTGATCTTCGCAGCACTCTTTCTCGGCGAGAGGATGCGTAAACTCCACTATCTGGCGGTCGGGGTGGCCGCATGCGGCCTGCTGCTGGTGATCCAGCCCTGGCAGCTGCACCTCGATTCCATGAAGAGTGCGCTGCTGGGGATTGCCTCCGGCATCTGCTGGGGGATCAGCGCCATCATCGCCAAGCGGATGTATGCCCGCCATCCCGCGGTGGATCTGATGTCCCTCACCACCTGGCAGATGATCTACGCCACCATGGTGATGGCAGTGGTGGCGGCTCTGGTGCCGGAGCGACCCATCGACTGGCAGCCCTATGTGTTTGGTGCGCTCGCCTACAGCGCCATCTTCGCCACGGCACTGGCCTGGAGCCTCTGGTTGTTCGTGCTGAAAAAGCTGCCTGCCGGGATCGCCAGCCTCAGTACTCTGGCGGTGCCGGTGAGCGGCGTGCTGCTCTCCTGGTGGCTGCTCGGCGAAAATCCGGGGCCGGTGGAGGGGAGCGGCATCGTCCTTATCGTGCTGGCGCTTCTTGTCATCAGTCGCAAGGGCAAGCGTTCCGTGGTGTCAGTGGCGGGGGAAACCCGTATCAAGCACGGTTGAGTGGTGGCTGGGCTGCCAGTGGCACGATAAACAGCACTCAAAAGAGCCCGCGACAGGGGACCAGCCCCTCGTTACAATGGCGTGGTCTGACTGTGCTGGAGCACAGGTATCTGATTTATTGTGATTATTTCAACGAACCTAACGGCAAGGATGAGACCGTATGATGACGCTGGTGTGGTTGGCTGTAGGCCTGGTGTGTCTGGTTGTGGGGGCCGAATCTCTGGTGCGGGGCGCATCTCGCCTCGCCACCATGATGGGGATATCGCCACTGGTGGTGGGATTGACCATAGTGGCCTTTGGGACCAGTGCTCCCGAGCTGGCGGTGAGCATCCAGTCTGGCCTCGAGGGGCAGGCAGGGATAGCGGTGGGGAACGTGGTCGGCAGCAATATCTTCAACGTGCTGTTTATTTTAGGTATTTCGGCACTGATCGTACCGTTGACCGTCTCACAGCAACTGGTACGTCTCGACGTTCCCTTGATGATAGTGGTCTCTTTTCTGGTGTTGTTGCTGGGCTACGATGGCCGTATTGCGCCACTGGAAGGGGTGCTGCTGTTTGCCGGCATCATCGCCTACACCGGGTTTCTGTTTGTCCAGAGTCGACGGGAAAACAAAGCGGTGCAGGCGGAGTACGAGCAGGAGTTTGGTACCCGTGAAGCGAGTACGGCGGGCAACTGGTTGCGCAATCTGCTCTTTATTGCCGCAGGTCTGGGTCTGCTGATCCTCGGCTCCCGCCTGCTGGTTGGCAGTGCAGTGGAGATTGCCCACTACTTCGGGGTGAGCGATCTGATCATCGGCTTGACCATAGTGGCGGCCGGTACCTCCTTGCCCGAAGTGGTGACCTCCATCGTCGCAGCCCTGCGCGGGGAGCGGGATATCGCTGTGGGGAACGTGGTGGGCAGCAATATCTTCAATATCCTCTGCGTGCTGGGGCTCACCTCCATCGTCACTCCCGGTGGGCTTGAAGTGTCGGCCACCGCCCTTCAGTTCGATATTCCGGTAATGATTGCGGTGGCGCTTGCCTGCCTGCCCATCTTCTTTACCGGTTACACCATCGCCCGCTGGGAAGGGGCGCTGTTTCTGGCCTACTACATCGGCTACACCTGCTGGCTGATCCTCCACGCTACATCCAGTCCGCTGCAAGGTCAGTTCAGCGCAGCGCTAACCGGTTTTGTATTGCCGCTCACCGCCATCACTCTGGTTGTGCTGGCGGTGCGAGCCTGGCGATTGCAACGAACCCGGTCGTGATGCAGGTTCTCCTGATGTAAAGGTGCTGCATCAACCGACAGGCCGAAAAAAGCCCCACCATCATGGTGGGGCTTTTGCTTGGTGAGGGGGACGCGAAGCGCCGTCATCGGCGCCGGGCCAGATGCATCATGGCTTCCAGCACGGCACCGCCGATGGCGCGAGCCTTGTCCGATACCGTAGTGGCATCGGCCCGCTCGCCTCTGGGATCGATGTCACCGATCTTGAAGCCGACGGTGACCTCGATGCCATCGCTGAGCAGACCTCGCACCATGCCGGAGAGCGGCGCGATAATAGGGGCGTCACCCACATGGGCGATCACATCCCCCTCCTGCACCAGATCACCGAGCTTGATAATGCTCTTCATCACGCCGGGGGCGGGGGCGCGCACCACCCGGCGGGCGGAGTGCCCCTCGATCACCCCGGGAATGCCGGTATTGGGCTGGGCGGGGCCCTGATAGATGACACGGCCCAGATGATGGCCGCGGTTGGTCTCGATCACCGCATCACAGTCGCGTCCCGCCTCAAATCCCGGGCCAAGGGCCACCGTAATGGGGGCCATCTCCTTGTGGGTGCCGAGATTCTGCTTGGCGAGGATGGCATCTACCAGATAGCGGGGCTTGAGCTCGGCGAGGGTGGTGCAGTCGGGGTCAACCAGCAGCGGAATGATGCCCCGATCCAGCTGCTCGAACACCTGTTCGACGCTCTCAACCCGCTGGGCGCGCACTCCCTCGACACTGGTTTCGCCGTCGAACATCCCCTGGGCGAAGGCGACGGTGCGGCGGATCACCGTGGGTTTGTCGAGATCCAGCATCACCACTTTGAAGCCCGCATTGTGCAGCCGCAACGCGACGCCGGTGGCGATATCGCCGGAGCCGCGCATCACCACCAGTTGATCCCGCTTAAGGCGCACGTCATCCTGCATCAGCCCACCCGATTTGCCGTTTTTCACTTGAAGCAGCTCGGCGAGGATGCTGATGGCGATCTCCTCGGGGGTTTCGGCACCTATGTTGTAGCCGATGGGGGCGTGCAGCTGCCGCAGTTGTTCCTGGCTCACCCCTTGCTGGCGCAGGGCCTGGGTGAAGGTCTGTACCTTTCGCTTGCTGGCGAGCAGCCCCAGATAGGCGAGGGGACGGCTTATCAGCCGCTCCAGCGCCTCCTTGTCCTGATGGTTGGTGGCGATGATGACGAAGTTGGCGGGCTCGATGGCCAGCGCCTCGATCACCGCGCTGATGGTATCGGCCTGTTTGAGGTGAGTGCCGCTGGGGAAGTGATCGGGATTGAGGCTCCCTTCAAAGCAGTCGCCCACATGGATATCAAAACCCAGCGGTGCGGCGGCATGGGCCAGCGCCCGGTTGACGTGACCGGCACCGATCAGTACCAGCCGTGGGCGCAGGCCATAGACATCGATATAGACCGACATGGCGCCGCCACAGTCCGACCCGACCGCATGTTCGCCGTTGCGCGCCATCCGGCCGTGGAAGATGCGCGGCTTGCGCTCGACAATGGCGGCCATCGCTTCCTCGATCACCAGCCGCTCGATCATGCCGCCGCCGATGGTGCCGAGGATCTGGCCATCGGCCATAACCAGCATCTGGGCCTGATGACGGGGGGTGGAGCCACGGCTCTCGATGATCTGCGCCATGGCAAAGGGAGTGTTCTCCTGTTCCAGTCGGGCTGCGTGTGCAAACAGATTCATAAGGTACCTCTTCTTATCCTTAAACCATCATGGGCGAGGCGGCAGTGCCTCATCCTGAGCGAAGTAACCGAGTGCGAGGCGAATGGGCTGTGGTTCGCGAACCGCCCCCTGCCAGATGGCATGGATCTCGGGGTGGCGGCTATGCAGCTTTATCAATTCATCGAGCCACGACGCCTCATTTTGATAATCCCCATTGATAAACCAGATCCGGCGTGCCCTGGCCGGGGTGCCCTTGAACAGCCCCTCGGGGTGGGAGAGCAGCTGGTGAAACAGAACCCAGTCGAGGGGGTCACCGGCCTCTATCCCGCACATGGCCTGAAGCTCTGCCCAGCGGTGGATCTGCTGCGGGTCGGCCTTGGCCCCCACCATGGCGCCGCCCGTCAGGGCGATCACCCAATCACTGTGCTGGGGAATGCAAGGTTCGTGCAAAGCGGGCACTTTCAATAACTTGTGATGGGCGCCATCCGCTTCGACCAGGATGAGATCGAAGCGCTGCTGTCCTTTGAGCAGGTCGATTTGGCGCAGATCCGGCCCTGCAACCTTGCCGGTGCGCTCGTCGAGATGGCTGAACAGGGCGACCAGGGTCGGGCCATTCGGCAGCGCCTGACAGCGGGTAAGTTGACGAACGGGATCCGTCTCGATAATCAATTCCCGATAGTGTGACGGGGCTGGCAGAAACATCCGGGTGGTGGTGGTAATTAGCACCCTTTTACCCTGCTTATAAAAATATTCCGCCAGCCAGAACAAGGTGCTGGTTTTTCCGCCAGCACCACAAAGGCTAATTAGCGTGGTATGGTTGTCACTATTTTCAAGCAGTGGATTTAAAAGCGAACCAATATTCGGAAACGCGTGAATAACAGAGTGTGGCAAGGACATGGCAATGACCGAAATAAATAGCGAGGTGAATGAAAAGGTGCAGGCTCGGGGGCGTGAACAGTGTGACTGTATAATTACCGCAGCAGGTTTGTCATCCCGCATGGGGGCATGGAAAATGATGCTACCTTATGGCTCGGGGACAATTCTTGATGCAAGTCTCAAAAATGCCCTGGCCTTCTGCTCCCGGATTATTTTGGTCGTGGGTCATCGCGGGGCCGAACTCGCTGCCTGTTATGGGAATCGCCCCGACATCCTCATCGTCCATAACCCTGACTATGAGTTGGGGCTGGGCAGTTCCATCCGCTGCGCTCTGGCGGCCAGCAATGCTGACTACCTCTTTATCAGCCACGGGGATCTGCCTTGTATCCCGTGCGAGGTCTATCAGCAGTTGTGGCAGGCGCGCGGAGAGCTCGCCCTGTTCCCGATCTTTGAGGGGGAGGCGGGTCATCCGGTGTTGCTGCCAAAATCCATCGCAAGGGAGCTGGCTGCCGCGCCGGCACAGGGTTCGGTGCGACGCTGGTTGCTGCAACGCCCACACCGAAGCATACCGGTCGAGAGTCCTGCCATCCTCTTTGATATCGATACCCCCGAGCGCTATCAGGCGTTGATCCGCGGCGAACTGGAGCTGCGTTCTGCCGACGAGCTTACGACCGAGCAGGGCTGAGTCGCATCGTTGGGACCCAAGCCCCTTTGCGTGCAATGGCAGCCAGCGGGGCGGTAACGCCGAGTCATCTCGCAGCCTTTGGATAAACCGAAATAACGACGACTGCCTTTTATATGGCTGTGACTTTTAAGCCAGCCCCGGCCATATTGGCCGGGGCTGGCTTGCGATAATGCTGGATGATTTTCACCCTATCAAAGTGATATTTATCGCTGCCGATTTGATATTTTTCATTTTTCTCTGGCATTGCCTTGAATAAAATTTCAAGTGAGTGAGAACCACTCTCATTAATCATAATGGCGACATGCCAAACCGCCTTCATTAATTCGAGCCATCTCACGCTTTTACCCTAAAAAATAGTTTTTCCGATGGAGTGGCCTGATAGTTGCTCCTCTCCTTGCCAAGGGGTAATGCCCGTGCGGGATACCCCATTTATTCATGCTGCCAATGGGCAGAACAGCTGCAAGGAGATAGCCATGGGCGATATTATGCGACCCGTTCCCTTCAAGAACCTGCTGACCCGTATTTTTGCGGAATATAAAGAGAGTCAGAGCATTTTCGGTATTCCCGCCGCACAATTTTATCGCAAGCAGGACGAGCGCAAGATCAAGGTGTTCGGTGAAACCTGTGAGACCCCCATTGGCCCGGCAGCCGGCCCTCATACACAGTTGGCCCAGAACATCGTCACCTCCTGGCTGACCGGCGGGCGCTTTATCGAGCTCAAGACGGTGCAGATCCTGGACCGTCTCGAACTGGAAAAGCCCTGCATCGATGCAGAAGACGAGTGTTTCAACACCGAGTGGTCTACCGAGTTCACCCTGCCCAAGGCGTTTGACGAGTATCTGAAGGCTTGGTTTGCCCTCTATCTGCTGGAGGAGGTGTTCGACCCGCGCCTCGACGGAGAGGCCAAGTCCTTTATCTTCAACATGAGCGTGGGTTACAACCTCGATGGCATCAAACAGCCACCGATGCAGCAGTTCATCCACAGCCTGATGGATGCCAGCAGCAATCCGAAATTTGCCGAGTACCAGCAGGTGGTACGTGACCTCGTGGCCGACGAGCAGTTTATCGCCGAGCTGGGACTGGGGGCGCGCCGCGCTCGCCTGCAACAGCTGGTGGATCGTATCCCGGCCAATCTGGTGCACGGCGTCACCCTCTCCACCATGCACGGCTGCCCGCCCAACGAGATTGAGGCCATCTGCCGCTACATGCTGGAAGAGAAGGGGCTCAACACCTTCGTCAAACTCAACCCGACCCTGCTGGGCTACCCGCGGGTGCGCGAGATCCTCGATACCTGCGGCTTTGATTACATTGGTCTGAGCGAAGAGTCATTCGATCACGACCTCAAGCTGGATCAGGCCAAAGCCATGCTGACTCGCTTGATGGCGCTGGGGGCCGAGAAGGGGCTCACCTTCGGGGTGAAACTCACCAATACCCTTGGCACCATCAACCGCAAAGGGGCACTGCCCGGCGATGAGATGTATATGTCCGGCCGGGCGCTGTTCCCGCTCTCCATCAACGTGGCCGCCGTGCTGTCCCGTGCCTTCGAGGGCAAGCTGCCCATCTCCTACTCGGGCGGTGCCAGCAAGTTCAATATCGCGGAGATCTTCGAGACCGGTATCCGTCCCATCACCATGGCCACCGACCTGCTGAAACCGGGCGGCTACCTGCGCCAGATCGAGTGCCTCAAAGAGATCGACGCTTCTGACTGCTGGGGCATGAGTCAGGTGGACGTGGCCAAGCTGGAGGCGCTTGCCGCCAAGGCGCTCACCATGGATTACACCCAGAAGGAGTGGAAGTCCGAGGATCGGATCGAAGTGGGTGGTGGCCTGCCGCTGACCGACTGCTACGTGGCGCCCTGCGTCACCGCCTGCGCCGTGCATCAGGATATCCCCGAGTACATTCGTCTGATGGGCGAGGGAGAGTATGTGGCAGCCCTTGAGCTGATTTATCAGCGCAACGCCTTGCCTGCCATCACCAGCCACATCTGCGATCACCAGTGCCAGTACAACTGCACCCGTCTCGACTACGACAGCGCGCTCAATATCCGCGAGCTGAAAAAAGTGGCGCTGGAGCGCGGCTGGGAAGGGTACAAGGCGCGCTGGCACAAACCGGCCGGCAGTGGTGACAAGCATCCGGTGGCGGTCATTGGCGCCGGCCCGGCCGGTCTCTCCGCCGGTTACTTCCTGGCCCGTGCCGGCCACCCGGTCACCGTGTTCGAGCGCGAAGCGGATGCCGGTGGTGTGGTCAAGCACATCATCCCCGAATTCCGCATTCCGGCCGAACTTATCCAGCATGACATCGACTTTGTTGCCGCCCACGGGGTCAAGTTCGAGTTTGGCTGCGATCCGGCGCTCACCGTCGATAAGCTGCATGCCCAGGGCTTTACCTATGTATTCGTCGGTATCGGCGCTGACAAGAACGGTGGCATGCGCCTCGAGGGGGGTCACGAGCGGATTTACAAATCCTTCCACTTCCTGCGCAGCTTCAATCAGGGCAAACCGCTGCCGCTGGGCCGCCATGTGGCGGTGATCGGTGCCGGCAACACCGCCATGGACTGCGCCCGCGCGGCTCTTAAAGTGCCCGGTGTCAGCGATGTGACCGTTATCTACCGTCGCAGCGAAAAAGAGATGCCCGCCTATCGCGAGGAGTATCTGGAAGCGGTGGAGGATGGGGTGCGTTTCTGCTTCCTCACCAATCCGGAGCGTTTTGAGAAAGATGGCAAGCTCACCGTGCGGATGATGGCGCTGGGGGATCCTGACGAGCAGGGCCGCCGCCGTCCGGTGCCCACCGAGCAGACCGAAGTGATGCAGATGGATGCCCTGATCACCGCCATCGGCGAGCAGCCTGACTGCGAGGTGCTCAAAGCCATGGGCATTCCCCTTGGCAGCGATGGCTGGCCCGAGGTGGATGGCCAGACCGGCGAAACCAGCCGTCGCAACGTATTCCTCATCGGTGACGTGCAGAGCGGCCCGTCCTCCATCGTCGGTGCCATCGGTGGTGCCCGCCGCGCCGCGGATCTTGTGCTCTCTCGCGAGCATATCGCCAGCCAGCAGAGCGAAGTGACCATCCAGCCGTCGGGCAAGGATGAGATCTACCGCCGCAAAGGGAGCATCGCCGTCACCATGGTTGACAAGAACGAGCGTGATGCCTTCGTGGCGCAAGAGGCGCACCGTTGCCTCGAGTGCAACTACCTCTGTAGCAAGTGCGTGGATGTCTGCCCCAACCGGGCCAACGTCGCCATCGCGGTGCCGGGCTTCAAGGATCAGTTCCAGACCCTGCACCTGGATGCCTACTGCAACGAATGTGGCAACTGCGCCCAGTTCTGCCCGTGGCAGGGCAAGCCCTATCAGGACAAGGTCACCATCTTCAGCCTGCCCGAGGACTTCGACAACAGCCGCAACCCCGGTTTCTATCTGGCGGATGGTGGCGAACTGCGGGTGCGTCAGGATGGCGAGACCTATCGCCTGACCATAGACGCCCAGAGCCGGATCAAGGATGCGCCAGCGGCCCTTGGCGATATGTGCCGCATCATCAGCCATGTCCATGCTCATCACCACTACCTGCTGGGGGCCGTCGAGGCCTGAGCGAACCACGAATAAGCGAAGGAGCAAACCATGTTTATTCTGAAGAACGTCACCGCTGTCCAGCTGGAGCCGACCCGGGTGCTGGAAGGGGTGGATATCGCCATCGAAGGATCGCTTATCAAAGCGGTGGGGCCCAATCTGCGGGCCCTCTACCCGGAGGCCAACTATCGGGAGATGGGCGGCAAGCTGGTGATGCCGGGCATCGTCTGTGCCCACAACCACTTCTACTCCGGCCTGTCGCGGGGGATCATGGCCAATATCGCACCCTGCCCAGACTTTATCTCCACCCTGAAAAACCTCTGGTGGCGGCTCGATCGGGCGCTCGATGAAGAGTCCCTCTACTACAGCGGTCTCATCTGCTCGCTTGAGGCGATCAAGAGCGGCTGCAGCGCGGTGATCGACCACCACGCCTCGCCCAACTTCATCAAGGGCTCCCTGAATGTGCTGCGCAAAGGGTTTATGGAGGCGGGTCTGCGCGGCATGACCTGCTTCGAAACCACGGATCGCAACGGCGACCTCGCCGAGCTGCAGGCCGGGGTGGAGGAGAACATCCTGTTCGCGCAGGCCATTGATGCCGCCAAGGCCAAGGGGAGCGAACCCTATCTGGTGGAGGCTCATATCGGTGCCCATGCCCCCTTCACCGTGCCCGACGAGGGGCTCGCCATGCTGCGCGAAGCGGTACAGGTCACCGGTCGTGGTCTGCATATCCATGTGGCGGAAGACCGCTACGACATGGCCCACGGTCACCACCACTATGGCAAGGAGCCCATCGCCCGGCTGGACGAGTTTGGCCTTGTCGACAGCAAGACACTGATCGCCCACGGCATCTACCTGAGCCCGGCTGACATCGAACTGCTCAACAGCCGCGATGCCTTCCTGGTGCACAACGCCCGCTCCAACATGAACAACCACGTGGGCTACAACATGCACCTGCCGGAGTATCGCAATCTGGCGCTCGGCACCGATGGTATCGGCTCCGACATGCTCGAAGAGCTCAAGTTCGCCTACTTCAAACACAAGGATGCCGGCGGAGCGCTCTGGCCCGACAGCTTTGCCCGGTTCCTCTGGAACGGCAACACCCTGCTGGAGCGCAATTTCGGCGCCAAATTTGGCCGCCTGGAGCCGGGTTACAAGGCCGACCTCACCATCTGCGACTACGACGCACCGACCCCGCTGGCACCGCGCAACCTCGGCGGCCATCTCGCCTTTGGCATGGGCTCATCCTCGGTCAACAGCGTGATGGTCGAGGGGCGCATGGTCTATCAGGATCGCGAGTTCGCCTTTGACGTCGAGCCCATTTATCAGCAGGCCAGCAAGGTGGCGAGCCGCCTGTGGCAACGGATGGATCAGCTGGCCTAAGGCCCCCTCCGCACGTTTGGACTGGATTGCCCGCCCTGTGGATTTTCCCGGCGGCGGGCAGCAAGAGTAAGGACGACACATGATTGAGCAATTCTTCCGACCCGAGCAACTGGGTCAGGCTTTGGAACTCAAGGCCCGCTTTGGCAACGACGCCGTCTACATGGGGGGTGGCAGCAAGCTCAACGCAGCCCCGACCCGCACCGACAAGAAGGTCGCCATCTCGCTGGACAAGCTCGGACTTGGCCAGATTGAGCAGCAGCACGGTCAACTCCACATCGGCGCCACCGTCACCCTGCAAGCCTTCAAAGACGATCCCCGTACCCCGGCCGCCCTGTGCGAGGCGCTGGGGTTTGTCTACTCCCGCCACCTGCGTAATCAGGCCACCCTCGGCGGCGAGATTGCCTGCCAACAGCAGGACTCCCCGCTGTTGCCGGTACTACTGGTCCTCGAAGCCGTGGTAGTGCTGGAGAACAACCAGCTGCAACCCATCGATGCCTATCTGGCCGGCCAGCGCAAGGAGCTGGTGCTGGGGGTGGTGTTGCCGGAGCCCGCGCTGCGCTGCGCCACTCGCCGCATCAGCCGCAACGCCGACGGTCTGGCGGTGATGACCGCCGCTGTGGCCCTCGATGCCCTTGGCGAGATGCGGGTCGCCGTTGCTGGCGTTACACCGCAGCCGATGCGCCTGCGTGATGTGGAGCGCCGCGATCTGCACGATGCCGCGCTGGAGGCGGCCGTGAGCGAGCTGGTTGCGCCCCGTGAGGATCTGGCGGGCAGCGTGAGTTACAAGCGGTATATCACCGGTGTGGTAGTGGCGGATCTGCTGGTGGACTGCCAGCAGCAGGAGGTGCAAGCATGATGGAACTCAACTTTACCCTGAACGGTGCCCTGCGCACCGTCATCTGCAAGGCCGGTGACAATGCCCAGCGGGTGCTGTTCAACCAGTGCCGGATGCACTCGGTGCGCAACAGCGACGACGGCTTCGGCTTCGCCGGCTCCGACGCCATTCTCTTCAACGGCAAGGTGATCAACGCCTCCCTTCTGATCGCCGCCCAGCTGGATGGATCAGAAGTGCGCACCGCCGAGTCGCTGGGCAGCTGGAACCAGCTCAGTCTGGTGCAGCAGGCAATGGTGGATGTGGGCGTGGTGCAGTCCGGCTACAACGATCCGGCCGCCGCGCTCATCGTCACCGACCTGCTTGATCGCCACCCCGAGCCCACCCGTGATCAAATCGACGATGCCCTCTCGGGCCTGTTTCACCGCGATGGCGGTTATCAGCAGTTCTATCAGGCCATCGAACTTGCCTGCTCACGGATGAAGGATCCCGATTACCTGTGCCAGATCGCCCCGGAGTTTCGCGACGATCTGCGCCATATCGGCAAGAGCTGCCCAAAAGTGGACGCCGCCAAGATGGTGCAGGCCAAGCCCTGCTATGTGGAGGATCGGGTTACTGAAGATGCACTGATCATCAAGATGCTGCGCAGTCCCCATCCCCATGCGGTGATCACCAAACTCGATGTGAGCCGCGCCGAGGCGCTGCCGGGCGTCGTGCATGTCATCACCCACCTCAACTGCCCGGATGTGTTTTACACCCCGGGTGGTCAGAGTGCCCCTGAGCCGTCACCGCTCGATCGCCGCATGTTCAGCCGCAAGGTGCGCCACGTAGGTGACAGGGTCGCCGCCGTGGTGGCCGAGAGCGAAGCCATCGCATTGGCGGCCCTCAAACTCATCGAGGTCGAGTATCAGGTGCTGCCAGCGGTCATGAATATCGATGAGGCGATGGCCCCCAATGCACCGATGGTGCACGACGAGCCCATCGTTTACATGGCCGGGGCGCCTGCGGATCTCGAGCAGCAGAACGCCTGCTCGGTGCGCCGCGGCGACGAGCACATGATCATCAACTTCCCCATCGGCTCCCGCCCGCACGAGAACCTGGCCGCCAGCGTCCATGGCCAGATTGGTGACGTGGCCAAGGGCTTTGCCGAGGCGGACGAGATTGTCGAGCGCACCTACGAATCGACCCAGGCCCAGCAGTGCCCGACCGAGCCGCACATCTGCTTCACCTACATGGATGGGGAGCGTCTGGTCATTCACGCCTCTACTCAGGTGCCGTGGCACGTGCGCCGTCAGGTGGCGCGTATCGTCGGCCTCAAGCAACATCAGGTGCACGTGATCAAGGAGCGGGTAGGGGGCGGCTTTGGCTCCAAGCAGGATATCCTGCTGGAAGAGGTGTGCGCCTGGGCGACCAGGGTCACCGGCCGTCCGGTCACCTTCCGCTACACCCGTGAAGAGGAGTTCATCAGCAACACCTCCCGCCACGTGGCCAAGGTGAAGGTGAAAGTGGGGGCCAAAAAAGATGGCACCATCACCGCCATCGAGATGGATTTTCGCGCCAACACCGGCCCTTATGGTAACCACTCATTAACGGTGCCGAGTAACGGCCCGGCGCTCTCCCTGCCGCTCTACCCGTGCGACAACGTGCGCTTTACCGTCAACACCTACTACAGCAACATCTGCCCGACCGGTGCCTATCAGGGTTATGGCGCGCCCAAGGGCAACTTTGCCCTGACCATGGCCATTGCCGAACTGGCCGATAAACTGGGGATCGATCAGCTCGACATGGTGGAGCACAACCGGGTGCACGAAGGGGATATCCTCAAGGTGCTGGGTGCCATCGGCGAGGGCAAGATGCCTACTTCGGTGCCCCACGCCGCCAGCTGCGCCCTCGAGCCCATCCTCAAACAGGGTCGCGAACTGATTGCCTGGGATAGCCCCAAACCCGCTGACGGGGATTGGCGCATCGGTCGTGGCGTCGCCATCATCATGCAAAAATCGGGGATCCCCGATATCGATCAGGCCAACTGCATGGTCAAGCTGGAATCTGACGGCACCTTTATCGTCCACTCCGGTGGCGCCGATATCGGCACCGGCCTCGATACCGTGGTGGCCAAGCTGACCGCTGAGGTGCTCGGTTGCCCGCTCGGCGATGTGCATGTGATCTCTGGCGACACCGACCACGCCCTGTTCGACAAGGGGGCTTACGCCTCGTCCGGTACCTGCTTCTCCGGCAACGCGGCCAAGATGGCGGCCGAGAACCTCAAGGCTAAGATCCTGTTCCACGGCGCCGCCATGCTGGGCGAGCCGGTCGAAGACGTAGAGCTGGTTCACCCGGGGATCGTGCGCGGCAAGCAGGGGGAGGTGACCCTCGCCAAGCTGGCCCACAAGGCCGAGACCGGTACCGGCTTCGGCATTCTGGTGGGCACTGCCAGCTATATCACCTCTGAGCTTGCCTTCCCGTACGGGGCCAACTTCGCCGAGGTGGCGGTCAACGTCAGAACCGGCGAGATCCGCCTCGACAAGTTCTACGCCCTGCTCGACTGCGGTACCCCCATCAACCCGGAGCTGGCCCTCGGCCAGATCTACGGGGCGACCATGCGGGCCATCGGCCACACCATGACCGAAGAGATCTGCTACGACAGCAAGGGTATCCCGCTCACTCGGGATCTGAAGAGCTATGGCGCGCCCAAGATTGGCGACATTCCGCGCGACTTCCGGGCCTTCCTGGTACCGAGTGACGACAAGGTTGGCCCTTACGGCGCCAAGTCCATCTCGGAGATTGGGGTGAACGGCGCGGCGCCTGCCATCGCCACCGCCATCCACGACGCCTGCGGTGTCTGGCTGCGCAAGTGGCACTTCACGCCGGAGCAGATCCTGCGCGAGCTGGGCAAGTTGGAGCAAAAAGTGTCGGCATAACAAAAGAAAAGGTGAGGGGCGGGCGCCAGCTCGCCCCCAGCGCCTGACGGCGGAATGAGTACTCCGCCTACATTCTGTGTGATGGGACAAACACGATGTCTAAAACAACACGCAAGCACTCGGATCTCATTTACGAGCTGGAAGACAACCCCCCGTTTTATCAAACCCTGATGGGCGCAGTGACCCATCTGCTGGCTATTTTTGTTCCCATGGTGACCCCGGCGCTGATCGTCGGCGGCGCCCTGGGCCTCTCCACCGAGATCACCGCCTATCTGGTCTCCATGGCGATGATCGCCTCCGGTATCGGCACCTGGTTGCAGGTGAACCGTTATGGCCCCATCGGTTCGGGGCTGCTCTCCATCCAGTCGGTCAACTTCTCCTTCGTCACCGTGATGATCGCCCTCGGCGGCGCCATGAAAAAAGATGGCATCCATGAGGAGCTGATCGTCTCGACCCTGCTCGGGGTCTCTTTTGTCGGCGCCTTTCTGGTGATGGGCTCCTCCTTTGTGCTGCCCTACCTCAAGCGGGTGATCACCCCGACCGTGAGCGGGGTAGTGGTGCTGATGATTGGTCTGAGCCTTATCAAGGTGGGGATCATCGACTTTGGCGGCGGCTTCTCCGCCATGAGCAGCGGCACCTTTGGCAAATATGAGAACATCGGGCTGGGGCTCTTGGTGCTCTGCGTTATCGTCGCCTTCAACTGCAGCCGAAGCCCGCTGCTGCGGATGAGCGGCATCGCCATCGGCCTGATGGTGGGCTATGCGGTGGCCCTGATGCTTGGCATGGTGGATTTCACCGCCCTTGAGAACCTGCCGCTTATTACAGTGCCGATCCCGTTCAAGTACGGTTTTTCCTTCGATTTTCACGCCTTTATGTTGGCGGGCACCATCTATCTGTTGAGCGTGCTGGAGGCGGTGGGGGACATCACCGCCACCGCCATGGTCTCTCACCGGGATATTCAGGGCCCCGAGTTTCAAAAGCGGCTCTCCGGCGGCGTACTGGCGGACGGTCTGGTATCGGTGATCGCCTCGGCACTCGGCTCTTTGCCGCTCACCACCTTTGCCCAGAACAACGGCGTCATCCAGATGACCGGGGTGGCCTCACGCCATGTGGGCAAGTTTATCGCCGTCATCCTGGTGCTGCTGGGGCTCTTCCCCGTAGTAGGGCGCTTCTTTACCACCATACCGTCACCTGTGATGGGGGGCGCCATGGTCATCATGTTCTCGATGATCGCCATCGCCGGTGGTCGCATCATCATCAGCCACGGCTTCGATCGGCGGGAGACTCTGATTGTCGCCACCTCGCTTGGCCTTGGGCTCGGCGTCTCCTATGACCCGAACGTCTTCAAGGTGCTGCCAGCGGGTATCTACATGCTGGTGGAGAACCCCATCTGCGCTGGCGGCATCACCGCCATCATCATGAATCTGGTGCTGCCGCAAAGCCGCAAACGCAAGGCGGCCGTCAGGGATGCCGAGGCGGTGGAGGTGATCCAGCTGAGCGACAAGCCGGATGTGAGCTTTACCGCCCGCAGTGCGGGCCAGCCATCGGCCAGCAAGGAGGAGGGTTCACCAGAGCCAGTACCCGGGCAGGCGGTGGCGCCACAAGTGGAACGGATCTGACGGTTAAACCGGCAAAAAACGTCAATAGAACAAGAAAAACAGGGAAACGGTTATGAAAAACGACAACTCTGTCAAAGCGGTACGCGGCAGCTTCTTCGATATCACCCGGGTGGTGGATCAGCCCGAGGAGATTGAGTCCAACGCCCGTCTTATCGAGGATGGTCTGCTGATCATTCGCAACGGCTGCATCGACTGGTTCGGTGAGTGGGAGGAGGGCCGTGATCGCATCCCGGCCGAGGTGCGGGTGCGCGATTATCGCGGCAAGATGATAGTGCCCGGCTTTGTCGATACCCACATTCACTATCCCCAGAGCGAGATGGTAGGGGCCTATGGCGAGCAGCTGCTGGAGTGGCTCAACCGCCACACCTTCCCGGCCGAGCGGCGTTACAACGATCTCGAATATGCCCGCGAGATGTCCACCTTCTTTATCAAGCAGCTGCTGCGCAACGGCACCACCACGGCGCTGGTGTTCGGCACCGTTCACCCCGAGTCAGTGGATGCCCTGTTCGAGGCGGCCAGTCGTATCAATATGCGGATGATCGCGGGCAAGGTGATGATGGATCGCAATGCACCCGATTATCTGCTCGATACCGCCGAGAGCAGCTATGTGCAGAGCAAGCAGCTTATCGAGCGCTGGCACGGCAATGGTCGCCTACTCTATGCCATCACACCACGATTTGCACCCACCTCGACACCCGAGCAGCTGGCGATGGCGCGGCGACTGCGCGAAGAGTTTCCCACCACCTATCTGCACACCCATCTGTGCGAGAACAAGGACGAGATCGCCTGGGTCAAATCCCTCTTCCCGGCGCACAAGGGTTATCTCGATGTCTATCACCAGCATGGGCTCACCGGCCACAACTGCGTGTTTGCCCACTGCGTCCATCTGGAAGAGCAGGAGTGGGATTGCCTGAAGGAGACCGGATCCACCATCGCGTTTTGTCCCACCTCCAACCTTTATTTGGGCAGCGGTCTGTTCAAGCTGCACAAGGCGTGGCGCAAGCAGGTGAAGGTGGGGATGGGCACCGACATCGGCGCCGGCACCACCTTCAACATGCTGCAGACCCTCAACGAGGCCTACAAGGTGATGCAGTTGCAGGGTGAGCGGCTCTCGGCCTATCAGGCCTTCTATCTGGCCACCCTGGGCGGCGCCCATTCGCTGGGGCTGGACGAGAAGATCGGCAGCTTTGCGGTGGGCAAGGAGGCGGACTTCGTGGTGCTCGACCCGGTCGCCACCCCGCTGCAGCAGCTGCGTTATGACAACTCCACCACCCTGCGGGACAAGCTCTTTGTGCTGTTGACCCTGGGGGATGACAGATCCATCTACCGCACCTACGTGGATGGCCAACTAGTGCATGAACGGGGGTAGGGGCTGGAGTGGGCTGCCGCGGCGCAGCCCCAACGAATACGGCGGCTGGCGTGCCCCACAGGGGCGCCAGTCTTGCCGCACCACAGGGGATCTCCCCGCATAGAACGTGAAATGGCCCGGTTTTTTTGACCAGCAAGGCAAACGTTTGAGTCAAGGCTGCCTGCCCTGGTCTGTCTGTCGCATCCTCTGCCACCATCGCCTATTTCTTATCAGACTGGCGTTCGGCAGACCCGCAGATCCTGTCGCCATTTCGTCATGGAACATTCAGGCGCGTGTGAAGGAGTTGGGTATGACCCAAGCAAACAGCAGGACAAACAGCGTGGAACAGCTGGCCAATGATGACGCCAGCCAGAGCACAGCAAAGCAACAGCCGCTCACGGCTCTTGATCGCTACTTTATGATCAGCGAGCGGGGCAGCAATGTCAGACAGGAGGTTCTGGCGGGCCTCACCACCTTCCTTGCCATGGTCTACTCGGTGATCGTGGTGCCGAGCATGCTCGGCAAGGCGGGCTTTCCTCCCGGCGCCGTGTTTGTCGCCACCTGTCTGGTGGCGGGGTTCGGCTCGCTCTTGATGGGGCTCTGGGCCAAGCTGCCGATGGCCATCGGCTGCGCTATTTCCCTCACGGCGTTTACCGCATTCAGTCTGGTGCTGGGGCAGCAGATCCCCATTCCGGTGGCGCTGGGGGCCGTCTTTCTGATGGGGGTACTCTTTACCGCCATCTCGGTGACCGGGGTGCGTAGCTGGATCCTCGACAACCTGCCGATGGGGATTGCCCACGGTACCGGTATCGGGATCGGTCTCTTCTTGCTGCTTATCGCCGCCAACGGGGTGGGGCTGGTGATCAAGAACCCGCTTGAGGGACTGCCGGTGGCGCTGGGGGCTTTTACCTCCATGCCGGTCATCATGTCCCTGATCGGCCTGGCGGTGATCTTCGGGCTGGAGAAGCTGAGAGTACCGGGGGGGATCCTGCTGGTGATTATCGCCATCTCTATCTTCGGCCTTATCTTCGATCCGGCGGTGAAGTATCAGGGACTGTTCGCCCTGCCGAGCCTCTCGGACGATCAGGGCAAGTCCCTCATCTTCAGTCTGGATATCATGGGGGCCCTCTCGCCGCTGGTGTTGCCCAGCGTGCTGGCGCTGGTAATGACGGCGGTATTCGATGCCACCGGCACCATCCGCGCCGTGGCGGGGCAGGCCAATCTGCTCGATAAGGATGGTCACATCATCAACAGCGGCAAGGCACTCAGTGCCGACTCGGTCAGCAGCATCTTCTCCAGTCTGGTGGGGGCGGCTCCGGCTGCCGTCTATATCGAATCGGCGGCGGGCACGGCGGCGGGGGGCAAAACCGGCCTGACCGCGACCGTGGTCGGCGGCCTGTTCCTGCTGATGCTGTTCCTCTCGCCGCTCTCCTATCTGGTGCCCGCCTATGCCACCGCACCGGCCCTGATGTATGTGGGGCTCTTGATGCTGAGCAACGTCACCAAACTCGATTTCGATGACTTTGTCGGGGCCATGTCCGGGCTGGTGTGCGCCGTCTTTATCGTGCTCACCTGCAATATTGTCACCGGCATCATGCTCGGCTTCAGCTCGCTGGTGATCGGCCGCATCTGCTCGAAGGAGTGGCACAAGCTCAACGTCGGCACCGTGGTCATCGCCCTGGCGCTGGTGCTCTTTTATGCTGGGGGGTGGGCTATTTAGGGATAACCCGCCCGTTTGGGGCCGCACTGGCGGCCCCATTTTTATGCCTGTTATTTTTAGCCCGCTCATGCTGACTATCACGTCTCGGCCGTCTCCGAAGTTGGGGGGGTATCGCGATACCATTTTGATAAATCCTCCTACCAGATTGATAGGCTCCCACCCTTGCTCTTCTCGCTCTGCCGCTTTTGTCACCGCTGATGTGCCCCGTTTGCTCAGGGGCTGCCCCTGGCTTGTCGCTTCGGGCCAACAAAAGCGGGCTAGATGGGATCCCCTTCACACTTCTCCCCATTCTCCTGACGATGGCGGGAAACAGGCGCATATCTTGCTGTTTTTTATGCCGGTTCCAGATTTTTCCATTCGAAAAAGGACTTGCATATGTCCATAGGATTACCGCTCAAGCGGGTGGATGCCGAGGCCAAGGTGACCGGCAGCGCCCGCTATACCGATGACAACATCATGCTCGGGATGCGCCACGCCAAGTACGTGCGAAGCAATATTGCCCACGGCAAGGTGCTTGCCATCGATGCGACCGAGGCGCTGGCCCTGCACGGGGTCGAAGCCGTGTTTACCCATGAAGATGTCCCCACCACCTGTTTTCGCACCGCCGGTCACGCCTGGTCTCTCGATGAGGCGAAACGGGATGTGAAAGACCGCCGTCTGCTCACCGACCATGTACGCCACTTCGGCGATGGCGTCGCCATCGTGGTGGCCCGGGATCCGCTGGTGGCCGAGAAGGCTGCCGCCTTGGTCAAGGTGACCTACGAGCTACTGCCGGTGATGACGGATGCCGAAAGTGCCCTGGCCGACGGAGCCTATCCCATCCACCCGAGCGGCAATCTGCTGCGCCAAAGCCAGCTTCGTGCCAATGATCCGGAGCAGGCCATTGCGGCGGCCGATCTGCAGTTTCAGGGGCACTACCGGACGCCTGTGGTGCAGCACTGCCATCTGGAGACGGTGACCTGCTACGCCTACATGGATCAGCCGGACCACATCATAGTGGTCAGCAGTACCCAGATCCCCCAGATAGTGCGCAGCCGGGTGGCCAAATCCCTCGGTCTGCCCTGGTCGAGCGTGCGAGTGATCAAGCCCTATATGGGCGGCGGTTTTGGCAACAAGCAGGATGTGCTGGAAGAGCCGATGGCCGCGTTTCTGAGCTACAAGCTTGGCGGCGTGCCGGTCAAGGTGACCTTGAGCCGGGAGGAGTGCTTTTTTGCCTCCCGCACCCGCCACGGCTTTGCCATCGATGGCAAGATGGGCCTCAACCGCGATGGCACCCTTAAGGGGTATCAGCTTGACGTGCTCTCCAACACCGGCGGCTATGCCTCCCACGGCCACTCCATCGCCAGCGCTGGGGCCAACAAGATCAGCTACCTCTATCCGCGTAGCGCCTTTGGCTACGACGCCCAAACCTTCTACAGCAACCTGCCCACCGCCGGTGCCATGCGCGGTTACGGCGCGCCGCAGGTGATTTTTGCCCTCGAATGCATGCTGGATGACGCCTGCGCCGAACTGGGGCTGGATCCGCTTGATGTGCGCATCGCCAACGTGGCGAGGGAAGGGGACGTCAATCAGGTCAACCAGAAGACCATCTACAGCGCCGGGTTGCCCGACTGCCTGATCCGTGGTCGCGAGATGTTCGAGTGGGATCGGCTCAAGGCCGAGTGTCTGGGGCAGGATCCGGCGAGCCGGCTGCGACGCGGCATCGGGGTTGCATGCTTTAGCTACGGCTCCAACACCTATCCGGTGGGGGTTGAAATTGCGGGCGCCCGCATGCTGCTCAATCAGGATGGCACTGTCAATTTGCAGATCGGTGCTACCGAGATAGGGCAGGGATCGGATACCGTCTTTGCCCAGATGGCGGCCCAGACATTGGGCATTCCGTTTGAGCAGATCCGGGTCATCTCGACTCAGGATACCGACATTACCGCCTACGATCCGGGCTCGTTCGCCTCGCGTCAGAGCTATGTGGCGGCCCCCGCCATTCATCAGGCGGCGCTGCAACTGCGGGCCCGCATCCTCTCGCTGGCAGCCCAGCTCTGCCATCAGGATGTGGGATCGCTCACCCTGATCGACGGCTACGTGGTGCTGGCCGGTGCGCCGGACAAGGTGCTGATCAGCGTCGCCGAGGTGTCGGTCAACGCCTACTACCACCTCACGATCGGCGGCCAGATCACGTCGGAAGTCTCCCACAAGACCACCACCAACCCGCCCAGTTTTGGCTGCACCTTTGTCGATCTCAGCGTCGATATCGATCTCTGCAAGGTGACCATCAATCGCATCATCAACCTGCACGATGCCGGCAAGATCCTCAATCCACAGCTGGCGGAGGGGCAGGTGCATGGCGGCATGGGGATGGGGATCGGCTGGTCGCTGTTCGAGGAGATGATCATCGACGCCAAAACCGGCGTGGTGCGCAACCCCAACCTGCTCGATTACAAGTTCCCCACCATGCTGGATTTGCCCGAGCTGGAATGCGACTTCGTGCAGACCTACGAGCCCCAGTCGGTCTATGGCCACAAATCCCTGGGGGAACCGCCCATCATCTCGCCGGGCCCGGCGATCCGTAACGCCATTCGCATGGCGACCGGGGTGGCCATCAACGAGCTGCCCATTACCCCCAAGACCCTGTTTCGGGAGTTTGTCACGGCGGGTCTAATTGGCGAGGGAGCAGGGGAGGAGCAACACCATGTTTGATATTGCCCGTTACTACAAGGCCCGCAGTGTGGCCGAGGCGGTCACCCTGCGTCAGGCTGACCCCGAGGCGCGTTTGCTGGCAGGCGGCACCGATGTGATGATCCAGCTGCATCACCTCAACGCCGCCTATCGTCATATCGTCGATATTCACGACTTGCCCGAACTCAAAGGGGTGAGCGAGCTGGCTGACGGTTCTATCCGCATCGGCTCCGGCACCACCTTTACCGAGCTCATCGAGAACGAACTGGTGCAGCGCCGCCTGCCGATGCTGGCCGAGGCGGCCGCTACTATCGCCGGCCCGCAGATCCGCAACGTCGCCACCTATGGCGGCAACATCTGCAACGGCGCCACCAGTGCCGACTCGGCGGCGCCTACCGTCGCGCTGGAGGCCGAGCTTGAGATTGCTGGTCCTAACGGCACACGCCGCATCCCCATCGCCGGTTTTCATACCGGCCCAGGCAAGGTTGCGCTGCAACCGGCGGAAATTCTGGTGGCGTTTCACTTTGCCCCGGACTCGCACCCCCATGTGGGCTCCCACTACTTCAAATACGCCATGCGCGATGCCATGGATATCGCGACCATCGGCTGCGCCGCCTACTGCCAGATTGAGGATGGTCACTTCAAGAGTCTGCGGCTGGCCTATGGGGTGGCGGCACCGACACCGGTACGCACGCCTCACGCGGAAGCTGCGGCCGAAGGGCAACCGCTGACTCGCGCCACACTGGCAGCCATTGCCGAGGCGGTGGTAGCCGATGTGGCGCCGCGCTCCTCCTGGCGGGCGGAGAAGGAGTTTCGCCTGCACCTTATCAAAACCCTGGCGCAGCGGGTGGTCGCCTGCGCAGTCGAACGTGCCGGAGGCAAGATCCTATGATGCAACCGCAAAGCTGTCCCGCAGTGGAGATCCAGTGCGAGATCAACGGCAAGCCTTACTCCTATGCAGTGCCGCCCACCATGTCGCTGCTCCACTTTCTGCGCGGGCAGGGGCTTATCAGCGTGAAAGAGGGGTGCAGTGTCGGTGAGTGCGGCGCCTGTACCGTGCGGGTGGATGGCACGGCTATCGACAGCTGCCTCTATCTGGCGGTCTGGGCCGATGGCAAATCCATTCGTACCGTGGAGGGGGAACGCAAAGGTAACGAGCTCTCTGATGTGCAGCAGGCCTTTATCGACGAGGGGGCGGTGCAGTGCGGTTTTTGCACCCCAGGCCTGGTAATGGCGAGCGCCGCCCTGCTCGACAAGACCGAGCGCCGTCCGCTGACCGATGCGGAGATCCGCCGCGGGCTATCGGGCAACCTCTGCCGCTGTACCGGTTATCAGAACGTGGTACGGGCGGTGAAGAAGTGCTGCAAAGGGTGATAGTTCGGGTGCCGTGAGTGGTGCATGCTGTTGTGTGAGAAAGGAAATCAAGCCGCCCAAAAACACAGGCCCGCCTCGAAAGAGGCGGGCCTGCTGCTGAGTGGGGTCAGGAGAAATCACACTTTTGGCTGGTCGATCACCAATTTGCCATCTTTGACCGGAATGGTGGCGCCCGGGGCTTGCTTCATGCGGATCACCCCCTCCTGACCGGCGAGGCGATAGGTCACGTCATAACCAATGGTGTTGACGCTCGTATCCTGTACGGTTTTGCAGCGCTGCTCGGTGGTGGTGTAGGTATCGCCCGCCTGCATATTGCCCTGCACCTGATTACCGGCATAACCCCCCGCGACGGCCCCTGCAGCAGTGGCCACCTTCTTGCCGCTGCCGCCGCCAAACTGGTGGCCAACCACGCCACCTAGCGCTGCGCCAACCACTGTGCCGAGGATCTTGTGCTCATCCTGTACCGGCTTGCGGTGGGTCACGGTGACGTTGCGACACTCCTGTCGGGGAGTCTTGATGGTCTCTGTGATCGGCTTGCTGGCGATCACCTCGGCAAAGGTGGGTTGGGGTGTAAAGAGGGAGCCGCTGGCCGCGGCCGAGAGTGCCAGGGCCGAGGCGATGCCAATACCGATACCTGCCATCATGGATCTGTTCATCTTGTTGTTCTCCTGCATACCCATACGGGCTGTTCCAATCTGGCGCCATCTTGTCACAACCGGTTGGCCGGACAAGGCGAGGGGGATGGGCCTGCGACAGGCGCTGGCAAGGTCAAAAAATAGCCACCCCGAAAAAGTGTCTTGCTTTGGCGACAACGGACTAAAAGTGACCGGTTTCCGGCGCATGGTGGACTCTGCCAGTGTGATAAGGAGCAATTCGAGTCGCAATTTGCAAGGCGGGCGGTGAGCAGAATGCCAGAGTGGCAAAGTGCTGACGGGGGCAGGTCAAGGGAGGTCTTGAACAAGGACTCTGTTCGTTGAGATGGCCACGCAAGTGGTTGATAAATGGCTCCAGCCCCATCGGATGTTGGCCGATAAGAGATCACGGCAAGCATTTTGCTTTGATTGGGTGAAGCAGAGGGTGAACGGGTCGGCAGACAACTGCGTAAGACCTGATATGAAGATGTTCACCCGAGATCACCGGATCAACGAGGGGGAGATATGTCAATGTTACCCAGCTGGATCACCCCGGCCATCCAGGCCAACATCATCACGGTGCAGCAGGCCGAACGTCTGCTCTCATCCCTCTACCAGCCCCTTGCCGAGCAGGGAGAGGAGCTTCCCGCCGATATCGCCGACATCAGCCTCAAGCTCTACTGCTTCCGCCAGCAGGGGCGGGTACGCCACTAAGGCTGACAAAAGAACACCCCGCGCCAGGCACGGGGTGTTGTCACTCATGTATCACAGGCCCATCAGGCCAACATCACTTGCGCCACAAGCATCAGGGCGCCAAATCCCAGCACAAAGCCCACCATGGGCAGCACGAACTTGACCCACTTGTTGAACTGGATGCCGAGCATCTGCAGGGTGACCAGCACCAGTCCGGTGGGGGCCAGGAACAGCATGGCGTATTGGCCCCAGTTGTAGGCCGACACCACGATATAGCGGGGGATCATCACGGTATCTGCCAGCGGCGCCATGATGGGCATGGAGAGCACTGCGAGCCCCGAGGAGGAGGGCACCACCAGCCCCAGCAGGGTGAACACCAGCATCTGCGCCACCGCGAACACGGCGCCGTGCATGCCGGAGACCAGATCGGAGGCGTAGGCCAGAATGGTGTCCGAGATCATCCCCTGATCCAGCACCAGATTGACCCCCCGTGCCAGCCCGATGATGAGGGAGACGGCCACCAGTTCTGATGCCCCCTGAGTAAAGGCTTCGACCGCCTCTTTCTCTTTGAGACCCGAGATAAAAATGATGATGATGGCGATGGTCAGGAAGGAGGCTGCCATCTGCGGAAACCACCAACCGGCCATGGAGACGCCCCACACCATCAGCGGGAAGGCGAGGATAAACAGGGTCAGAATGATCTTGCGGCGCAGGGTGAAGGGCACCCCTTCGTCCATAGAGCCCTCTTTGAGAAAACGGGCGCGAAAACTCTCTCTGTCCTCATAGGTGTAGGAGAAGGCTGGATTGGCCTTGATCTTCTTGCAGTACCAGTAGAGATAGCCGATCACCACCAGGGTGCCCACCAGACAGCCAATGGCGCGAAAGATCAGCCCCTCGGTAAAGGGAATGCCGGCGGCATTGGAGGCGATCACCACCGAGAAGGGATTGATGGTGGAGAAGGTGGTACCCATGGAGGCGGCGAGGAAGATGGCCCCTACGCAGACGATGGAGTCATAGCCGAGCGCCAGAAAGATGGGCACCAGTATGGGGTAGAAGGCGACCGCCTCTTCCTCCAGTCCGCAGGTGGTGCCTCCCAGCGCCATTACGAAGCAGACCAGCGCCACAAACAGGAACTCGTTGCCCCGGGTCTTGCGCGACAACGCCACCAGCCCTGCACTGAAGGCACCTGTCTTGTTGATGACGCCGATCAGCCCCCCGAGCACCAGAATAAAGACGATGATATCCGCCCCCTCTATGGTGCCCTTGACCATGCTGACCGCCACGTCACCGAACCCCTTGGGCGCTTGCTCCAATCGGGCATAGGTGCCGGGAATGGCGATGGGCTTGCGGATGGTGCCGTTGGTAAATTGCTCCACCGCAATATTGATATTGAGTTTTGCCAGGGCATCCTGGGTTGCGGGAAGTCGGCTTATTTCCCCCTGTGGGCTATTGACCATCAGGCTTTCACTGGCTGGATTATAAGAGAGCTTGGCATAGGCGCCCGCCGGAATTATCCAGGTCAGTGCAATGGCCAGTAACATAATAAGAAACAGAATGGTAAATGCAGTAGGGAATTGTCTGCGTGGTGTGGTATTCGGCACGGCACACATAAAATGCTCCTTGATAAAGCAGGTTTGGGCTCGGCGGAATATCGGGTCGATAGGGTTTCTGCGTCATACATCCAAGGTACGCAAAATCACTGTAGATTGCGTAGTGATTGGCGAGAAATCTGGCCTGATATTAAACATCCGGTGGATTGTTTCACGTTGTAACCGTAACCCGCGCGCGGCTTGATGAACATGGTGCCATGCTCGCTTTATGGGATGGCTCACAGAATTTATTTGTCATGAATTTAATGACTGGGGTGAAATAAATGGCGTTATGCAATAACTATTTCAGCTTTCATTTAACGTGCTTTTCCTTAAATAAATGGCATGAAAATAGTGCGTGCCGAGATGAATGAAATGACATATAAAGCAGTTTTGACGGAATAATATTCCATTATCGTCATTTTTCGTTATTCGCCAAAAACAGCCTGTGAAAAAAATGGCACGCTTTCCCGTAATGAAATATTTTTTGCAACGAAAACAGGGGGCCTCTGTTGGCAGCAGGCTGCCCCTGTCTAAGACGTTTTGCTAATACCTGCCGCCGCAGGCTCGCTGTTAGGCTGTCATCCCCATAAGAGACCAGTGACGGGCAGGATGCCTATGTCGCTGTCTGATCTCTGAATCATCCCGAAACTGCCCGTTTTGTGCCACCTGTGAGGAAGGAATCCGATGACAGTGCAGAACATCTATGAGCGCGACCTTGCCAAAACCGCCGCCAATTTCGAGGCCCTGACCCCCATCAGCTTTCTGGGGCGGGCGGAGCGGGTCTATCCCGACTATCCGGCGCTGATCAACGGCCCGCTGCGCCAGAGCTGGGGCGAGACCGCCCGCCGTTGCCGCCAGCTTGCCTCGGCCCTGCGGCTTCACGACATCGGGGAGGGGGATACCGTCTCCATCGTTGCGCCCAATATCCCGGCGATGTTTGAAGCTCACTTCGGGGTGCCCATGAGCGGCGCCGTGCTCAACACCATAAATACCCGGCTCGATGCAGAGTCGATGGCCTTTATCTTCCAGCATGCCCAGAGCAAGGTGGTGCTGGTAGACAGGGAGTTTGGCGCCGTGGTGCGCAAGGCGCTGGATCTGCTGAAGAGCCAACCGCTGGTCATCGCCATCGATGATCCCCTCTACCGGGAGGGGGCGCTTGTCAGTGAACTGACTTATGAGGCCTTTATTGCCACTGGTAACGGCGATGAGCCCGGCTGGCTGCCACAAGATGAGTGGCAGGCGATCTCCCTTAACTACACCTCCGGCACCACCGGCAACCCCAAGGGCGTGGTCTATCACCATCGCGGTGCCCACCTCAACGCCATCAACAATGTGCTCTCCTGGGAGCTGCCCAAACATCCCGTCTATCTCTGGACCTTGCCGATGTTTCACTGCAACGGCTGGTGCTTCCCCTGGACCCTGGCGGCCACCGCCGGGGTGAGCGTCTGCCTGCGTCATGTGCAGGCCGCCGCCATTTATGAGGCGCTGCACGAGCACAAGGTGAGCCATTTCTGCGCGGTGCCCATCGTGCTCAATATGCTCAACAATGCCGACCCGGCGCTCAAGCAGGGGCTGGATCACCCCATCAAGGTGATGACCGCTGGCGCAGCGCCCCCCGCCACCGTGATCGCCGGTATGGAAGCGATGGGGATCGCTGTGACCCACGTCTATGGCCTCACCGAAACGTATGGCCCCTGCGTGTTGTGCGAACCGCAAAGAAGCTGGCAAGGTCAGGATGCCACCACGCTCTCCCGCCTCAAGGCGCGGCAGGGGGTTGCATCGCCTCTGCAGGGGGAGATGCGGGTTATCAATCCGGTCAGTGGCGAGCCGGTAGCCAAAGATGGCAAAACCATGGGGGAGATAGTGCTGCGCGGTAATGTGGTGATGAAGGGGTATCTGAAAAATCCGGCGGCCAGCGCCGAGGCGATGGCGGAGGGGTGGTTTCGCAGTGGCGATCTGGCGGTGTGGCACCCGGATGGTTATGTGGAGATCAAGGACAGATCCAAGGACATCATCATCTCCGGTGGGGAGAACATCTCCAGTCTGGAGGTGGAAGATGTGCTCTATCGCCATCCCGATGTGGACGAAGCGGCGGTGATCGCCATGCCCGATGAGAAGTGGGGGGAGGTGCCCTGCGCCTTCGTGAAATTGAAGGAGGGGCGAGATACTACCCAGGCGGAGCTGATCGCCTTTTGTCGTGAGCAGATGGCCCACTTCAAGGCGCCCAAGCGGATCATCTTTACCCCGCTGCCGAAGACCTCGACCGGCAAGGTGCAAAAGTTTGTGCTGCGCAAACAGCTGGGTTAGGTGCTAATCGAGCGTGAGTGAAAGCAGCGTGCAATAGGATGACTAAGCTGTCGGGATAAATGCAGCAAGGGAAGTGGGAGTGCCTGACTGGCCAGCCAGCTATCGTGCCTTGCACGCGACGCAGTTGCGGCCGCTCTGTTTGGCCTGATAGAGCATCTGATCGGCGCGCGCGTAGAGGCTCTCCATCTGCTCCCCCTTGCTATTTTCCACCAGCCCGGCGCTGATGGTGATAACCAGCTCATCCCCATCGGCAAGGGGTAGCGGGCTTTGCATCACCTGCTTGCGCAGCCGTTCGGCCAGTGATGCGGCGGCCGAGAGGGTGGTGTTGGGCAGCAAGATGGCAAACTCGTCACCGCCGATGCGGGCCAGCACATCTTCGCTGCGCAGCACCGATTGCATCACCCTGCCCAGATGGATCAGCGCCTGATCGCCCAGCGGGTGACCGTAGCGATCGTTGATGCATTTGAACTGATCCACATCCAGCACTATCAGCACCGAGGTGAGCTGGTGGCGCATGTTCATACTCAGGTTCTTTTCGCACACCTCGAAGAAGAAACGGCGGTTATAAAGTCCGGAGAGGCTGTCACGAACCGATTGATATTGCAGTTGTTCCTTGAGCTGGTGCAGCTCGGTGATATCGGAGGAGATACCGATCAGGGTGGGGGTACCATCAGCCAGCTTGAAGGGGACTTTGACAGACCAGTAGTAATGTTGCTTGCCTTCGGTATCGGTCAGTGACTCTTCACCGGCTTGCAGCTCACCCGTTTCGAACACCCGGTTGTCCAGCTGCCACAGCTGGTTGGCTCCGTGTGGGGAGAACAGCTCATTATCGCTGCGGTTGATGATCTGTTCGGCGGGTAAACCGAGCAGGGCACACACCTTCTGATTGACGTAGAGAAAGCGGTGCTGGCTGTCCTTCATATAGATATGGGCATCCACGTTGGCCAGGATGATCTCCAGCAACTGATGCTGCTCGGCCATACGGGCCTCAATCAGCTTGTGTTCCGTGATATCGGTGGAGATGCCGCACAGACCGATCAGCGTGCCATCCCGGTCGTACATCGGCTTTTTCACGCTCCAGTAGACCCGTTTCTCTCCCGTGGGTTTGAGGTAGTTGATCTCCTCCCGGGCGATGGCGACCTGCTGCTCCAGCACCTGACGATCATTTCGTCTCAGATCTTCCGAGAAGTCGAGGTCAAAAAAGGCGCGATCATCCTTGCCTTGCAGTTCGGCCAGGGTACAACCAAAGAGATCCAGCACAGCCTGATTGGCATAGATATAACGGCCATCCAGATCCTTGGTAAAGAGGTAAGCCCCCATCTCGTTAAAGATGGATCTGAGGTGATCCAGCTCGTGCTGCAATCGGGTGGAGAAGGGTTCATCCTTCATGAAGTTGGCCATCCTTGGGTCGCTGTGATGGGTTGGCTGAACGCGAGGCCAACGTGCATCAACTGCTTTAAATTAAGCACTCTTCACGGCATATTTCTCATTTATTTCCGCAGGTTCTGCGTTATGTCACATGGTTGTAACCTCTTAGCAAATCAAAGGAAATCAGTTGAGTCCATGGTTGTTGAGATAGCTTGCCACCATGTATCGACCCCGTATCATCGGCTCTCGACAGAGAAGTTGAACAACAGCTAAATAAACCTCCCCGAGTGGCAAAAAGGGTAACGAACAGGTCTTTAGTCAAACTATTTCCTCGGTGTCCCTGATATCATCTCCAGCAACGCAATATGGAGAGATACGAGATGGTAGTGGCACCGTTTAATTGGAATGACGCAGTTCAGTGGGACGGGCCGGGGGCCATTGCGGGTTGCGAAGAGATCTTGAGTGCCGATCGGCTGGAACGTGCCCGCTATGCCGAGTTTCTGACCAACTACCTCGCTGCCGAAGGCAAACAGCGCAACTATGTGCTTAACCTCAATGCCGAATGGGGGGCGGGTAAAACCTGGTTTATCAAGCGCTGGTATATGGAGCTGAAAGCGTACTATCCCACCGTCTATATCGATGCCTGGCAGCAGGACTTTTCCGACGATCCTTTATTGACGGTTATTTCGTCGATTATCGACCAGTTAAAAATGATTGCGGGAAAAGAAAACCCGATTCCAGAAGGGATGCGTCAGCGGCTGCTTGGATTATTTAAAGTGGGCGGCAAACTGGCATTGAAAGCGGCAATCAAGAAGGCTGGATTGGAAGAAGATGATTTTTCTCTGGAAGGGGATGATGCCAATCTGCTGGTCGATGCCTTATGCAATAATCAGAAAGAGCGTTATGAATCTATCCAGTATCTTAAACAAGAGATCCGGCAATGGGTGGAAGGTGCTGTTGGTTTAAGTGAAGGAGAACTGGACTATCCCGCATTTATTTTGATAGATGAGCTTGATCGTTGTCGTCCTTCCTATGCTGTGGAAATGCTGGAGACTATCAAGCATATTTTTGATATTCCCAGGGTGGTATTTGTGCTGGCAACAGATACCGAGCAGTTGCAGCATTCAGTTAAAGCCATATATGGAGAAGGGTTTAACGCTCAACATTACCTAAGTAGATTTTTTCATAGAAGGTTCATTTTAAACTCAGATTCATTGAAGAATTTTATAGAAAATGAACTTGTATTACTCAGTGTTAATATGGATGGCATATGGCCATGTTTTAAGAAAAACGCTTCACTAACTGATTTCGTTACGATGATGTTTGAGCATTTCTCGCTAAACCTGAGATTGACTACTCTTGTGTTGGATAGATTAAAAATAGTCTTATTAAGTTATTCAGATGAAAGAGAGTTAAATCTTCCGCTGTTACTTTTCTTGATCTCTTTGAATGAGGTCGATACTAACTTTTACAGTGATGTTGTAAATTTCAGACTTGATGTTGATGAATTTAAACTGAAGATCAACATGTATGGAACCAAATTACATACTTATATAATAACTGACGCTGAGTGTGTTGATGTTGAGCCCGATTATATCTCTAAAGGGGCTACAGATAAAAGATATATCTATGTTGATCACTTTTTGATTAATTCATATCATTGGATGCGCTCTATTAATCATGGGGGGATTGATATTAGGAAAATCATGGTTGATATTTTGACGGAGGAAGGTGAATATGGTTTTCAAGAAAATGATTGGGTAAGAATGATCTTGTCGGAATTAGAGGATGATATGTCTATATATAGAATTTTAGTTGAGCGTTCTTTTTATCTTAAATGAGTAAAGCCGGGATAACCCGGCTTTATTATCAGTTTATTTATTATGCCGCTTATAAAGCCGCTGTACCACATCCTGTAATCCCAACCCTTCGTTTTGCAACAGCACGGTCAGGTGGTAGAGCAGATCGGCGGATTCGTTAATGAGCTCCTCCCGATCCTTGGCCATGGCGGCCAGCGCCACTTCAACACCTTCCTCACCGACTTTCTGGGCGATGCGCTTGGTCCCTTTGCCATAGAGGCTGGCGGTGTAGCTGGTGGCCGGATCAGCCCCTTTGCGGGCGGCCAGCACCTGCTCCAGCTCTGCTAGAAAACCGAGGGGCGGCAGCGGGTGACCATGGAAGCAGGAGGTTGTCCCTTTGTGGCAGGTGGGGCCGACGGGGTTGGCGGCAATCAGCAGGGAGTCCTGATCGCAATCGGTGCTGATGGCCACAAGGTTAAGCACATTGCCCGAGCTTTCACCCTTGGTCCAGAGCCGCTGTTTGCTGCGGCTAAAGAAGGTGACCTGGCAGGTAGCCAGGGTTTTTTCCAGCGCCTCGCGGGTCATAAAGCCCTGCATCAGCACCTCGCCGCTGGCGGCGTGCTGGACGATGGCGGGGATCATGCCATCGCATTTTTCCCAGTCGAGCCGCTCGGCAAGGGGGCGCGCGCTGGCGGTTGTTTGTGTGTTATCTGAGAAGTTATTCACGGATGGCGACTCCTTCGGTTTTCAGCCAGCGTTTCAATTCGGGAATGGGGATAAGGCCCTTGTGGAACACAGAGGCGGCCAGCGCCCCGTCCACATCGGCGAGGGTAAAGGCATCGCGAAAGTGCGCCATGGCCCCGGCGCCGCCGGAGGCGATCAGCGGTACCTTGCAGACGCTGCGAACCAGCTTGAGCTGGTCCAGATCATAACCCTGGCGCATGCCGTCCTGATTCATCACGTTCAGCACGATTTCGCCCGCGCCGCGCTTTTGTACCTCCTGTACCCAATCGAGAGTGTGCCAGGCGGTGGTGCGGGTGCGGCTCTCGTCACCGGTAAACTGTTTGACCTGATAGTGACCCGTTTCGGCGTCGAAGTAGGAGTCAATGCCCACCACCACGCACTGCACGCCAAAGCGCTCGGCCAGTCGGCTGATAAGGGTCGGATCGGCCAGCGCCGGAGAGTTGATGGAGACCTTGTCGGCACCAAATTCGAGGATCTGGCGGGCGTCTTCGACGCTCTTGATGCCACCGGCGACGCAGAAGGGGATATCGATCACCTCCGCCACCCGGCTCACCCAGCTCTTGTCTACCACCCGGGCATCGCTGGAGGCGGTGATATCGTAGAACACCAGCTCGTCAGCGCCCTCTTCGGCGTAGCGGCGCGCCAGCTCGACAATGCCGCCCATCACCTCGTGGTTGCGAAATTGCACCCCTTTGACCACCACGCCATCTTTCACGTCGAGGCAGGGGATAATGCGTCTTGCCAGCATCAGTTACCTCCTGTGGTATCGGCAGCGGGTGCTTGCCAGCAGGCGATGGCGTCACCTACCGAGAATTTGCCCTCCAGCAGGGCACGGCCAAGGATGATCCCCTTGACGCCGGAGCCCTTGAGCGCCTCGATATCCGCGATGCCGCCAATGCCGCCGGAGGCCTGAAAGGCGACGCTCGGGTAGCGGGCGCAGAGATCTCGATAGAGCTCGACATTGGTGCCAGCCAGGGTGCCGTCACGACTGATGTCGGTGCAGAGCACATGCTTGAGCCCGGCGGGGAGGAAGCGCTCGATCAGTGCTTCGATGGTCACGCCGCTGTTCTCCTGCCAGCCTGCCACCGCAATATGGCGATTGCCCTGCTCATCGATATTGACGTCCAGCGCCAGCACGATCTGCTCGGGGCCATATTTCTCCATCCAGCTCGCCACCAGATCCGGGGATTTGACGGCGGTGGAGCCAATCACCACCCGGCTGGCACCGGCGGCCAGCAGATCTGCCACATCCTGCTCGGTACGCACGCCGCCGCCGACCTGCACCGGTGCTTCGGTGGCTGACAGCAGTTGGGTCAGCAGGGGCAACTGGCGCGCCTTGGCATCCTTGGCACCGTCCAGATCCACCAGATGTAGCTGCACCGCTCCCTGGGAGACATATTCATCAAAGCGGGCCTGCGGGCTGCTGCTGTATTCGGTCTTCTGGTCGTAGTCCCCCTGATAGAGGCGAACCACCTGACCGTTGATAAGGTCAATTGCGGGAATGATCATTCATAGCTCCAGAAAGTTTTGCAGCAAACGGGCACCGGCTGCGCCTGAGCGCTCCGGGTGAAATTGGGCGCCAAAGAAGTTGTCACGGGCCACAATCGCGGTAAAAGGGTTGCCGTAGTCGCAGGTCGCCAGCGTCGCTTCTGTCACCTCCAGCGCATAGGAGTGGACGAAGTAGAAGTAGCTGCCGCTCGGGATCCCCTTGAGCAGAGGATGGGTTTCGTCATGCTCAATCTGGTTCCAGCCCATGTGGGGCAGGCGCAGATTGCCCACTTCCATCAGCCGGATCTTGCCCGGCACTATGCCAAGGCAGTCGATGAGATCGCCTTTACTGCCATCGGCACTCATGCTCTCTTCGGAGGCCTCCGCCAGCATCTGCATGCCAAGGCAAAAGCCCAGCAGCGGCTGCTTGGCGGCGCGAATAAGGGGCACCAGCCCGCGCTCGTTGAGGTTTTTCATGGCGGCTACCGCGGTGCCGACGCCGGGCAGGATCAGCTTGTCCGCCTGCTCGATATCGGCGGCCTGGCTTGAGACCAGCGGCTGCACGCCGAGGCGCTCGAACGCCATCCTGACCGAGGCCAGGTTAGCGCAGCCGGTATCGATAATGACCAGCTTCTGCTTGCTCACATCCATCACAGCACTCCCTTGCTGGAGGGAAGCTCGCTCCCTTCCACCCGAATGGCCTGACGCAGGGCGCGGCCAAAGCCTTTGAACAGCGCCTCCACTTGATGGTGGGTGTTGCCGCTGCCCACCTTCATCTGCAATGTGATGGCCATGGCATCCGACAGCGAGCGGAAGAAGTGGGGCACCATCTCGGTGGCCATCTCGCCCACGTTGTCGCGACCAAAGCCGCTCGGGCAGTCAAATACGAAGTAGGGGCGACCGCTGAGATCCAGCGCTGTGCTCACCTCCTGCTCGGTCAGCGGGCGCGCATCGATCACCGCCTGTACCTCGTCCATCGCCAGCACGAAGCCGAAACGGCCGATGCCGCGCTTGTTGCCAAGGGCCTGACGCAGCGCCTGACCCAGCGCCAGTCCGACGTCTTCTACCGTGTGGTGATCGTCGATATGCAGATCGCCGCTGACGTTCAGCTTGAGCTGGAAACCGGCGTGAGTCGCAATCTGATCCAGCATGTGATCAAAGAAGCCGATGCCGGTGGCGATCTGGTTGCCGCCGCTCTTGTTTGTGGCAGAAGGGTCCAAATCCACCGCCACCTGAATGCGGGTCTCCTTGGTGTTGCGCTCCACCGAGGCAGTGCGGCCCTTGGACAACAGCTGATCACGGATGGCGAGCCAGTTGTGATCCTGCGGGTGGTAGCGAATACCGCCAATGCCCATGTTCTCGGCCAGCTGCAAATCGGTCTGGCGATCGCCAATCACGAAGGAGTTGGCAAAGTCGATGCGACCGGAGGCGAGATATTCCTTCACCAGCCCGAGGTGGGGCTTGCGGCAGCTGCAGCCGTCGGTGGGGAAGTGGGGGCAGATCAGCACCTGTTCCCACTTCACCCCTTGCGATTCAAACAGGTGCATCATCAGGTCGTGGGGGGGCTGGAAGTTCTCCAGCGGCAGGCTGGCGGTGCCCAGTCCATCCTGATTGGTCACCATCACCAGCACGTAGCCGGCGGCCTGCAACTCGCGCAGCACCGGAATGACCATGGGCTCGAAGCGCAGCTTGGCGAGGCTATCCACCTGCTTGTCGGTCACTGGCTCTTCAATCAGGGTGCCGTCGCGGTCGATAAACAAAAACGGGGTCTTCATCGCTACATCCTTGTTTTAAAGAGAGGGAGAGGGCAGATCACGCAATACGGCCAGCACAGCATCCATCTCGCCCTGATAGCCGATGGTGACGCGAATGCTGTTATCAAGGCCGGGTTTGGTCGAGAAATCCCGCAGTATGATGCCGGCGGCCTTCATGGCGGCAAAGACGGCGGCGCCATCCACAAAGCGCACCAGCACGAAGTTGCCCTTGTCTTCGAACACTTCCCTTACGCAGGCAAGCTTTGCCAGCTCTGCCTTGAAAGCGGCTTTTTGCTTGTTGAGCTCTACCACTCGCTCGCGCATCAGCTCCAGTCCCATGGGGGAGAGTGCCTGCGCCGCGATTTGGGCGATGGGCTCGGGGATGGGATAGGGGGCGATCACCTTGGCCAGCATGGCGATCACCTCGGGGCTTGCCAGCGTAAAGCCGCAGCGGATCCCCGCCAGGGCAAAAGCCTTGGAGAGGGTGCGGGTCACCACCAGATTGGGGAAGCGGGCCAGCAGGTCTACCACGGATGCTTCCGGGCAGAACTCGATATAGGCCTCGTCCACCACCACGATGGCGCGATCCCGGGCTTTTTCCAGCAGGGCGATAAGGCCATCGCGACCCACCAGATCCCCGGTGGGGTTGTTGGGAGAGCAGAGAAACACCAGTTTCACATCAGACAGACGGTCCGCGATGGCGGACCAGTCGGGCTGGCGGCTGGCGGTGAGCGGCTGCTCGACGATACCGACGCCGCAGGTCTCGGCGCTGATGGCGTACATGCCGTAGGTGGGCGGACAGATGAGGATCTGATCCTCACCCGCTTCGCAGAAGGTGCGGATCAAGAGCTCGATGGCCTCGTCGGCGCCGCGGCTCACCAGCACCTGATCGGGATTAACCCCGGCATAGGCGGCATAGCCGTTCACCACCTCGGCCGGTTGGCACTCGGGGTAGCGGTTGAGGCGGCTTCCCTCGATGGTAAAGGGATAGGCCTGCGGCGCCTCGTTGGCGTTGAGCCAGACGTGGCCCTTGCCGCCGATGCGGCGGGCAGATTGATAAGGGGTGAGGGCCCGCACCACGCGGCGCGCCAGATTGGCAATGCTCATGACAAATCCTTTTGCTGTGCTGTTGGTTGGGGCGCGGCGGCCAGGGCATTCAACCTGAGGGTGACGGCATTTTTGTGGCCATCGAGCCCTTCGGCCTGGGCGATACGCTCGACGATAGGGCCAAGGCCGCGAATGCCTTCGGCGCTCAGCTCCTGCACCGTGTAGCGGCGCTGATAATCGGCGAGGCCAAGGCTGGAACAGGTGCGGGCATAGCCATAAGTTGGCAGGGTGTGATTGGTGCCGCTGGCGTAATCGCCGACCGATTCCGGTGTCCATGCTCCCAGAAAGATGGAACCGGCATTTTCAAGCAGGTCCAGCAGATCGCGCGGGGCTCGGGTCTGCACGATCAGGTGCTCCGGCGCGTAGGCGTTGGAGATGGCACATGCCTCGGCCAGATCGTCACAGAGGATCACCAGACTGCTGCCGAGCGCCTGGGCGGCGATATCGCGGCGGCTCAGCTTGGCCAGTTGGCTCTTGATTTCCCCTGCGATGGCATCGGCCAGCAGGGGCGAGGTGGTCACCAGCACCACCTGGCTGTCGGGGCCATGCTCGGCCTGGGAGAGCAGATCCGCCGCCACGAAGGCCGGGTTGGCGCTCTCGTCGGCAATCACTAGCACCTCGGAGGGGCCGGCGGGCATGTCGATGGCGGCGCCGCGCCAGTCGCGCGACACCTGGCCCTTGGCTTCGGTCACATAGGCGTTGCCCGGGCCGAAGATCTTGTCCACCTTGGGAATGCTCTCGGTGCCGTAAGCCATGGCGGCGATGGCTTGGGCGCCGCCAATGGCGAACACCTTCTCGACCCCGCAGGCGCGGGCGGCAAACAGGATCTCGTCGCTGGCGGGGGACGGGGTGCAGAGCACCACTTCCCGGCAACCGGCGATAGCCGCCGGAATGGCCAGCATCATCACGGTGGAAGGGAGCGGTGCGCTGCCGCCCGGCACATAGAGACCGACCCGGCTGATGGGCTGGGTGCGCAGCTCGCACACCACCCCGGGCTGGGTTTCCACCCGCACTACCTGCTGCAGTTGCGCGGCGTGGAAGGTGCGAATATTGGCAATCGCCGCTTCGATGGCACTTTTGATGTCGCCATCCAGCCGTTCGCAAGCAGCTTCAATTTCGGCTTCGCTGACACGCAGCTGTTCACGGGGGGCGCGCTCGAAGCGCAGGCTCAGCTCGCGCAGGGCCTCGTCGCCCCGGCTGCGTACCGCAGCGATGATATCCCGCACCACGACGCCGATATCGGCCTCGTCATTGAGGGCGGGCCGGGTCAGCACGTCGGCCTGCTGGGTGGAGGAGAGGGTCTTCCAGATCAGGGTCTGCATGATATCCCTTCCTTATTCCATCATCTTTTCGATGGGCAGCACCAGAATGGAGCTGGCACCGAGGGCCTTGAGCTGCTCCATGGTCTCCCAGAACAGGGTCTCGCTGGAGACGACGTGCAAGGCAACCTGATTGGTGTCACCGGCCAGTTGCATGATGGTGGGGCGCTCGGCACCCGGCAGCAGATCGGTGATGGCGTCGAGCTTGTCTTTGGGGGCGTGCAGCATGATGTACTTGCTCTCGCGCGCCTGCTGCATCCCCTGAATGCGGGGCAGCAGGGTGTCGATGATCTTCTGCTTGGCATCGGACAAGGGGTTGGGTGCCTGTACCAGCACCGCCTTGGAGCGGTAGATCACCTCTACTTCTTTCAGACCATTGGCTTCCAGGGTCGCTCCGGTGGAGACCAGATCGCAGATGGCATCGGCGAGACCCGCGCGGGGCGCCACTTCCACCGAACCGCCCAGCATCACGCTCTTGAAGCCGAGACCCTTTTCGTCAAAGAAGCGCTTGAGCAGCCCGGGATAGGAGGTGGCGATGCGTTTGCCGGCCAAGCTCTCTGGCCCTGTGTAGGCCACATCTTCCGGCACCGCCAGCGAGAGGCGGCAGCCGCCAAAATCGAGCTGCTTGAGGGTCTTGACCGCAAAGGGCTGACCCTGAGAAGCGCGGATCAGCTGCACCTCTTCCAGCACGTTCTCGCCGATGATACCAAGGTCGACCACCCCTTCCATTACCAGCCCCGGGATGTCGTCATCACGCACCCGCAGGATATCGATGGGCATGTTCTCGACATGGGCGATAAGGCGCTGCTCGCGCAGGTTGATCTTGAGGCCGCAGCTCTTGAACAGGGCCTGGGAGTCCTGGCTCAGACGACCGGACTTTTGCATGGCGATACGCAGACGTTGTGTTTCCATTGTTCGATTTCCTTCTAGTCAAAAACGAAAAAACCCTCGGAAGTGGGTGCTTCCGAGGGTTTATGAATCTTGCGGTCCTTTTGGAAGTCACCAGTTAAGTGTCTTCCAGCAGTCAACCTCCTGAAAGACTAGTCGGGATGATGATGGTGGTGATGAGTCTTCAGGCTGGTGAACTGCATGTAATCAATCCTTTACAAATAAGATGTCGTAATTGACGCCCGATTTAAACTACCTGCCTTGACGGAAAAAGCAACCTGAAAATGTGATTTGGTCGATTAAAGTTGAGAAAACGGTTTTCTGGTCGATAACTAGACAATAACCCCTTGCAGGAGTTCGTATCATGCCCAGCCAGGACTTGTTGTTCCCCATTTTGCCCCGGGCCCCCGCCACCCCCGGCAGCGAAGAGATCAAGCGGGAAGTGAACCAGATCAGCAAGAAGCATCAGCTGCGCAAGACCAGCACTGACAACAGTGACTCCCAGCAGCGCGAGCAGGCTTATAGCCAGAAAAAGCACGATCAGCAGACGGTGGAAGAGAGTGATCACAAGCCGGATCCCGACCACCAGATCGATCTCTTCGTCTGAGCAGATTATCTGTCCCGCTTTTGCCGCACTTTTGGCATAATGGCCGCTTTGACCGCGGGACGCCCCTTTGACCATCCAGACCCTGTTCAAGCCAGATGGCCCTCTGGCCAGCCATATCGACGGTTTCAAAGCTCGCGCTCCCCAGCTGGAGATGGCCGAGGCGGTCGCCCGCGCTATCAAGAGTCATGGTCGCTTGCTGGTGGAGGCGGGGACAGGTACCGGCAAGACTTACGCCTATCTGGTGCCGGCGCTGGAGTCCGGCAAACGGATCGTGATCAGCACCGGCTCCAAAAACCTGCAGGAGCAGCTCTTCTATCGGGATCTCCCGACCATCACAGGCGCACTCTCCTACACCCCGCCGGTGGCCCTGCTCAAGGGGCGCAGTAACTATTTGTGCATCGAGCGGATGAACCGGCTCTTGAGCGAATCCCATCTGCAAAAGCCTGAAATCCTGAACGATCTGGTGAAGGTCAAATCCTGGTCCATTGCTACCGATAACGGCGATGTGGGAGATATTCCGGGATTGCAGGAGAACGCCGAGATCCTCGCCCACGTCACCAGCACCAACGACAATTGTCTCGGTCGCGACTGCCCCTATTACGACGACTGCCATCTGGTGGTGGCTCGACGCCGCGCCATGGATGCCCAGGTGGTGGTGATCAACCATCACCTCTTCTTCGCCGATATGGCGGTGAAAGACACGGGATTTGGTGAGTTGGTGCCGGAGGCGCAAGTCTATGTGTTTGATGAAGCCCATCAGTTGCCGGAGATCGCTACCAACTACTTCGGCAAGTCGGTAGGCAGCCGAACAATTCAGGATCTGGCGCAGGATATCCAGCTGGCCTATCGGGCAGAGGCGCACGACATGGCCCAGCTCGGCAAGGCGGCGGACCGGCTCGCTATCGCCAGTCAGGATTTGCGTCTTGCCTTCGGAGTGGATGGCGGTCGCGGCAATACCCGCGACATGCTGCGCCAGCCGCTTTGGGGGCAGGCTTTGGCTCGTCTCAACGACGCCATCGGGCTTTGCTACGAAGTGCTCAAACTGGCTCTCGGCCGGGGTGAGCAGCTGGATCACGCCTTCGAGCGCATCAGTGAACTGCGCACCCGTCTTGGCGAGGTGCTGGCGGTTAACCAGACCGGTTTCTCCTACTGGTACGATTGCTCACGGCTTCATTTCACCCTCAATCTGACGCCGCTGTCGGTGGCCGAGCGATTCAGTGCCGAGGTGCAAAGACCGGAAGTAGCCTGGGTCTTCACCTCCGCCACCCTGACGGTGGATATGCGTTTTGATCACTTCAAGGCCGAGCTGGGGCTGGCGGATAGCGCCGAGCTTATTCTCGACAGCCCGTTCGACTATGGCGAGCAGGCGCGTCTCTGTGTGCCCCGTTATCTACCGGAGCCCAACGCCTTTGGCCGTGGAGAGCAGCTGGCCAATCTGATGATCCCCCTCATCAACAAGACGCCAGGGGGCTGTTTCTTCCTCTGCACCAGCCATCAGGTGATGCGTCAGGTAGCCGAGGTGCTGCGCCGGGAGATTGGCCGCACCGTCTTGTTGCAGGGGGAGGACAACAAGCAGCGGCTGCTCAAGGAGTTTGTCGAGAATGGCCGTGCCGTGCTGGTGGCGACCAGCAGTTTCTGGGAGGGGATCGACGTGCGAGGGGCGGCGTTGTCGTGTGTTATCATCGACAAGCTGCCGTTTGCCAGCCCCGATGATCCGCTGCTCAAGGCGCGGGTGGATGATTGCAAGCTCAAGGGGGGTGATCCCTTCGCCGAGCTGCAGTTGCCCAAGGCGGTGATTGCCCTCAAGCAGGGGGTGGGGCGGCTTATTCGTGATCGCAGTGATCACGGGGTACTGGTGATCTGTGATCCACGCATGGTCAACAAGCCTTATGGCGCCACCTTTATCAAGAGTCTGCCCGCCATCCCCCGTACCCGGGAGTTGGGAACGTTGGGGAGTTTTTTCGATCGCACTGAACGCGGTGAATAAGTGTGCCGCCAGCTAACAGATTTGAACAACGGGTGAGCATATCTCGCTTGCCTGTTATGTAATTGACTGATTTTATAGAGATTGGAAAGCATGAACGAGTTGAAGATCCTGGCCGTTGATACCGCCACCGAAGCCTGCTCCGCCGCCTTGCTGGTGGGTGACAAGCTGTTCTCCCGCTGGGAGGAGGCGCCACGGGATCACACCCGAAAAATCCTGCCCATGGTTCAGGCTGTGTTAGAGGATGCCGGGATAAGTTTGAGTGACCTTGATGCCATCGCGTTTGGTCGCGGCCCGGGCTCCTTTACCGGCGTGCGGATCGGCATCAGTGTGGCGCAAGGTCTGGCGTTTGGTGCGGGTGTGCCTCTGATTGGCATCTCGACCCTGGCTGCCATGGCGCAAGGAGCCTATCGACTGGATGGCGCCCAGCAGGTGCTGACCGCCATCGATGCGCGGATGAACGAGGTCTATTTCGGCCGCTATGAGCTGATTGATGGCCGCATGCAGCTGGTGGGTGACGAGGTGGTGAGCGATCCCGTGGCGTTGGTTGACGCCGGTGGCAAGCTGGCGGGCCCTGTGACCTGCGTCGGCACCGGTTTTGAAACCTATGGCGAGACCCTGAGTGGTCTGGCCGATGAGCTGGCGGAGAGTCAGGTGCGCTTCCCGGCGGCAGAGGACATGCTGCCGCTGGCCCGCGCCGCCTGGCTGGCGGGGGAGGCGGTGCCTGTGGAGCAGGCGACGCCGGTTTATTTGCGTGACAAGGTGACCTGGAAAAAACTGCCGGGTCGCGAATAAGGGCAGGAGCACTGATAGCATGTCGCTCTTGCCGCTCATCAGCTGCAACAAAAGCGGATGGCCCCGACAGGCCACGCTGGCAACAGGAGAGTGACATGATGCGTAATACCAGAAGCGATATGATGAAACGCACTATGGTGGTCGGGGCGCTGGCTCTGCTGCTCGGGGCCTGTAGCTCGGTTCCCAAGGAGCTGGCCTATGAACCAGAAAACCAGCTGGTGGCCTATCAGCCCGCCCTTGGCGGAATGGAGGGCAAACCGGCCCGCTGGAGCGGCGTTATCTCGGCGGTGCACAACAAGGCGGATCAGAGCGTTATTGAAGTGGTCTATCTGCCGCTTAAATCCAACGGTGTGCCGGAGCAGACCGAGCAGAGCCCGGGGCGTTTTCTGGCCATCATGAAGGGTTTTGTCGATCCGACCCTCTACGCCAAGGGGCGCAGCCTGACGGTGCTTGGCACCATAGGCCAACCGGTTGATAGCCAGATTGGCGAGCACAAGTACCGCTTCTCGGTGCTCAATGTGACGGGCAGCAAGCTGTGGCCGCCAGTCAAGGAGGTGGAGGTGCGCTATATGGACCCCTACTTCTATGACCCCTTCTATGATCCCTTCTGGCCGAGACGGCCGCTGCGTCGCTAAGGCTTGCCATGATTAACGCTATGATGAGCACCATGCACGAGCGGCTGCTTACGCTGGCGGATGGTCGGCAGGTGGCCTTGCTGGAGAATCAATCCGCTGAGCATGATCAGCAGGGCAAACCCCTGTTGATCGCCTTGCATGGCTGGCTCGACAACAGTGCCAGCTTCTTGCCGCTGGCGCCCCATCTGGGGGATTTTCACCTCATCTGTGTCGATCTGCCGGGACATGGTCACTCCGATCACAAAACCACCCCTTATGTCTTTGTTGACTGGCTGGACGATCTCTACCAGATCGTGCAGGCGGCAGGCTGGTCGCGCTTCACTCTGCTCGGTCACTCCCTCGGGGCGCTGATCGCCTCCGCCTATGCCGGGGTGTTCCCCGAACAGGTGGAGCGGTTGGTCATGCTGGAGGGGCTGGGGCCGCTGAGCCAGCCCGATGAGGAGGTACCTGCCCAGCTGCGACGTGCAATTTTAAACCGCAGCCGCACCCGGGAGCGCAGTGCCAACGGCTTTGCCTCCATCGATGAGGCTGTCGCCGCCCGTTGCAAAGTGGCGGATATCACGCCGCAGGCGGCGCGTCTTATCTGTGAGCGGCAGCTTGAAGAGCGGGCAGGGCGCTGGCACTGGCGCAGCGATCCCCGTTTGCGGGATCTGTCGCCCCTGAGAATGAGCGAAGGACAGGCTCGGGCACTGATGGCGGCTATCCGTTGTCCTGTGCTGTTGATTCAGGGGGAGCAGGGCTTTGCTGCACTTGAAGCCCAATGGCAGGCCCGTCAGGATGCCTTCCAGCAGATCGAGCGGGTCATATTGGGTGGAAACCACCATTTTCATATGGAAAATTCGGTTGATACGGCCGTTTGTATCGTAAAGTTTTGTCAAGTTCGGTAGAATCGCCAGCTTTCAATAATTCCAGGTTTGTTTTCTCCCTCACATTTTTCTGTTGTTAATTTGCTGTTAATTGATGTTGCGCTGTGTAAATATGTGCGGCATTAGAGCATCAGCTTAAAACAACCGATTAAAATGGATGTGAACCGGGACGGAGGCAACACAGTGAGCGCACAGGTGCTAGTTATGCAGGAGAAGTTTGTGGAAAAAGTCTGGCTGAAACGTTATCCGGAAGGGGTCCCCGCCGAGATCAATCCAGACCAATACAGCTCCCTGGTCGAGATGTTCGAATCCTCGGTGACCCAGTTTGCCGATCAGCCCGCCTTCGTCAACATGGGCCAAACCATCACCTACCGCCGGCTGGAAGAGCAGTCCCGCGCCTTTGCTGCCTACTTGCAAAACGAGCTGAAGCTGGAGAAAGGGGATCGGGTTGCGGTGATGATGCCTAACCTGCTGCAATACCCCATCGCCGTGTTCGGCATCCTGCGCGCCGGCATGATCGTGGTCAACGTCAACCCGCTCTATACCCCGCGCGAGCTGGAGCATCAGCTCAAAGATTCCGGTGCCAAGGCCATCGTCATCGTCTCCAACTTCGCCCATACCCTGGAAAAGGTGGTCTACGACACCCCGATCAAGCACGTTATCCTGACCCGGATGGGGGATAACCTGGGGCTGGCCAAGGGCACCCTGGTCAACTTCGTGGTCAAGTACGTCAAGAAGCTGGTGCCGAAATACAATCTGCCCCACGCCACTACCATGCGTCAGGCACTCTCCAAGGGGCGTTTCCTGCAGTACATCAAGCCGGAGATCACCAACGACGATCTCGCCTTCCTGCAGTACACCGGTGGCACCACCGGCCTCTCCAAAGGTGCCATGCTGACTCATCGCAACATGATTGCCAACGTCGAGCAGTGCCTCGGCGTCTACGGCCCCATGCTGGAGCGTGGCAAGGAGTTCGTGGTCACCGCATTGCCCCTCTATCACGTCTTCGCCCTGACCGTGAACTGCCTGCTCTTTATGCGTATCGGCGGTTACAACCTGCTGATCAGCAACCCGCGCGACATCCCTGGGTTTGTCAAAGAGATCAAGAAGTATCCCTTCACCTGCATTACCGGGGTCAACACCCTGTTCAATGCGCTGGTCAACAACGAAGAGTTTCAGGGGATCTCCTTTGACAAGCTCAAGCTGACCATCGGTGGCGGCATGGCGGTGCAGCGCGCGGTCGCGGAGAAGTGGAAGACACTGACCGACACTCCGCTGCTGGAAGGCTATGGCCTGACCGAATGTTCGCCACTGGTTAGCGTCTGTCCCTACGATCTGACCGATTACAACGGCTCCATCGGTTTGCCGGTCTGCTCTACCGAGATCCGTCTGGTAGATGACAACGGTCAGGTGATCCACGCCCTCGGCACCCCGGGCGAGATGCAGGTACGCGGCCCGCAGGTGATGGTGGGCTACTGGCAGCGTCCCGAGGCGACCGCCGAAGTGATGCAGGATGGCTGGCTCTGTACCGGTGATATCGCGGTGTGCGACGAGCAGGGCTTCTTCAAGATCGTCGATCGCAAGAAGGACATGATCCTGGTCTCCGGTTTCAACGTCTATCCGAACGAGATCGAAGATGTCGTTGCCCTGCACCCGAAAGTGCTGGAAGTGGCCGCTGTCGGTGTGCCACACAAGGTCTCCGGCGAGCTGGTGAAGATCTTTGTGGTCAAGAAAGATGCAAAATTGCAGGAGGACGAGATTATTGCCCACTGCCGCAAACATCTGACTGCCTATAAGGTGCCGAAACTGGTAGAATTTCGTGACGAACTTCCCAAGACCAATGTGGGCAAGATCCTGCGCCGCGTACTGCGTGACGAGGAGATTGCCAAGCAATAACCGGACTGCGGCTGCAGAATCTTCTGCAAACCAGCACCGTCGTTATGCAAAACCGTGGGTCATCCCACGGTTTTTTCTTTTTGGCCCTGATCAACCGCGCAGGCACAGATGCACTATCAACTTATCACTCAGCAAGACGAACTTGAGCAGTATCTCGCTTCTCTGGCCGACGTTCCCCTGGCTATCGATACTGAATTCGTTCGCACCCGTACCTACTACCCCCAGCTTGGCCTGTTCCAGATCTATGACGGCGAGCATCTGGCGCTGCTGGATCCGCTGACCCTGGATCTCTCCGCCCTCTGGCAACGACTGGGCAGGGAAGGGCAGATCGCCATACTGCACGCCTCTGGCGAAGATCTGGAGCTTATCCAGCATCAGGCGGGCCACCTGCCCAACCAGATGCACGACACCCAGCTTGCTACCGCCTTTCTCGGTTACGGCGTCTCGGTCGGCTTTGGTGCGCTGGTGAATGAATTCCTCGGGGTCGAGCTGGAAAAAGATCAGGCGCGAACCGACTGGCTGGCCCGCCCGCTTACACCGCGTCAGCTCGAATACGCGGCAGCGGATGTCTTCTACCTGATGCCGCTCTACGAGAAGGTGATGGCCAAACTGCGGGAAAGCGGCAAGTTTGCCTGGTTCGAGCAGGAGTGCCAGAACCACTCCGCCCGCAAGACCCAGGGTAGCGATCCCCGTCAGGCTTATCTTGACATCGTCAACGCCTGGCAGCTGGGTCGCCGCGAGCTCGCCATTCTGCGCGAGCTGGCCGCCTGGCGCCAACAAGAGGCGGTGCGCCGCGATCTGGCCCTTAACTTTGTGGTGAAAGAGCTGCACCTGTTCAAGGTGGCAGAGCGTCGTCCTGCCTCCCTGCGGGATCTCAACGAGCTCGGCCTCTCGCCCATCGAGATCAAGATCCACGGCAAGCGGATGCTCGATATTGTCGCCAAGGCGCAGCAAAGCGATCCTGACAGCTGGCCCGAGCCCATTCGTCGGCTGGTCGACTTCCCCCAGTACAAGGCCGAGCTCAAGCGCATCAAAGCCATGGTGGAAGAGAAGGCCAAGGCGAGCAATATTCCGCCCGAGCTGATTGCCAGCAAGAAGATCATTCACCAGTACTTCACCTGGAGCTGGCGGATGAACGACGAAGAGCGGGCCCGCAGCGACAAGCCGATGCTGCTGCAAGGGTGGCGTCATGAGCTGGTCGGTCACCTGCTGGCACAATAAGCCACCTTACGGTTGCACTTATAAATCAATCCTCACCCTCGGGTGGGGATTTTTTATTGGACGAAAGCTAGAAATGGGTTCGCCGATCGAGGGGGGTATTGCGGTACCATATTCCAGTCAAGCCACCGTATCTACTGGATAGGAAACAGGAAAATGCAATTTATCCCCAATGGCCCCGATATTCCCAATGAGCTGCTGCATGCCCATGAAGAGGGACGTGTGTTGTTTTTTTGTGGGGCGGGCATTTCCTATCCAGCGGGTTTGCCTGGATTCGGTGAGCTCGTTATTAGGATGTCAAAGCATGCAGGCGAGCCATTAGATAGGTCTGAGCAAGACATGGTCACACAGGGTGGACTTGATCGCGCAATCGGACATTATGAGAAGCGCATTCAAGGCGGGAGAGCTGCGGTACGTCGTGGTTTACCATCCTGCCTGACTGCTGATTTATCAAAGCCACGAGCTCTCACTACTCATCTTGCTTTGCTGACTCTTGGCAAGGATAAAAAAGATAACCTGAAACTCGTTACCACTAACTTCGATACCTTGTTTGAAAAGGCGGGGAAATCACCGATAACCATTCATCAGGCCCCACCCTCCCGATCCCGTTGGAATGGAGTGGTGCATTTGCACGGACGTATGCCAGATTCAGCCTCAGAAGAAGACCTTGATCAGCTGATCTTGTCTGATGGCGATTTTGGACAGGCATATCTTACTGAAGGTTGGGCAGCTCGGTTTGTCGCTGGCCTATTCAGAGATTACACACTCTGTTTTGTCGGTTACAGCATTGATGATCCTGTATTGCGATATATGGCCGCCGCCCATGCATTGGATGGTTCACGGAAGATTTTTGCTTTTGCATCCTATAAACGTGATGAATTGGATATCACGAAGCAGAAATGGCAAGACAAACATGTCATCCCTATTATGTATGACGATGTAAATTATCATCGCATGTTACATCAGACTTTGCATGTATGGGCATCTATATATCGTGATGGTGTAAGGGGCAAGGAGCGATTAGTTGCTCGGTATGCATATAAGCAACCCAATCAGAGTTCGTCACAAAACGACTTTGTTAGTCGAATGCGATGGGCTTTAGCCGATCCATCAGGCTTGCCCGCCAAATGCTTTGCCCAGCTTAATCCGACTCCATCACTGGACTGGCTTGATGTATTTACCAGCAAATTTTTTGGTCACAATGATTTAACATGTTTTGGTGTGCAACCGCAGGGTAAAATAAATGAAAGCTTGAGCTTTAGCTTGCTACAACATCCTGCTTCCTATATGTCTGCGCCAGCCATGAGTGTGGTTACAAATGGCTTGTCAGGCGATTGGGATGAAGTGATGCCACCTTTGGCATATTGGCTTACTCGCCACTTGGGGAACCCAAAATTACTACTTTGGGTTGTCTCAAATGGAGGTCAATTGCATAGACGATGGCGGAGGTTAGTGGAAAATGCCTTATCCCGCTTTGATTCAATGATGTGTGACGGTCAGTTTATCGAAATTGACGAAGTCAAGGATAAGTCACAGTATGCAATTCCAGACCCTATGATGCGCACCTTGTGGCGTCTGTTGCTGCTTGGTCGGATAAAGTGTTCAGATTGTGATGGCAATATCTTTCAGTGGATGTCGCGCCTGGGGAGAGAACCATTAAATTTGATGTTACGTTTGGAATTGCGAGAGTTACTTGCGCCAAAAATAGGATTGAAAAAAACATATTACTTAAGTGGTGACAAAACGAACCAAGAGCCAATAAATGTTAGAGCTCAGGTAGATTGGGCGCTTGTGCTTGCCACAGATGATGTGAGGTATGCGATTCCACATGATGTAAATAACCAACAATGGAAAACAGCCTTACCTTATTTTCTGGATGAATTCCAACAACTGCTCCGCGATGCACTAGATCTGCAGCGTGAACTGAATGATGCCAGCGAGTATCAAGACTTTTCTTATTTTGTATTGCCTTCTGTTGCTCTATATGACTCCCATAGTGGCCACTATGACTGGCTTGTTCTTGTTGAATTACTGCGCGAAGCTTGGTTAATGGTACTGAAAAGTGATCGAGTACAAGCAATCAATATTGCGCAGTCTTGGTTCTCGTTACCTTATCCCCTCTTTAAACGTTTAGCCTTATTTGCAGCCAGCCAGGATAACTGCATCTCATCTGAACTGTGGTCGGAATGGCTACGCTCTGATAATGGACGGTGGCTTTGGGCCAGAGATACTGAATCCGAGCTCTTCAACCTATTTGAAACGCAAGGACTGTTACTGACAGGAAATGCTCAAACACAGCTGGAGGCGGCTATTTTGGCTGGGCCACCATCTGAGTTGGAATCAACACGAATATATATAGAACACGCCATTTGGCAGCTATTGGCAAAATTGCATGATTCAGGGCTTGTGTTGGGAAAAGAGGCAGCAGAACACTTCGCCATGCTATCCGACATTCATCCCGAATGGGGGGCGGAGGAATGTAATAGTTTCACTGGTGATAGCAGAGATGATGATATTGTTCCCCGAAAGCGTAAGTTATTGGTCGACTGGCTGAAGCAACAATCATCTGGAAGGACCGATTCTTATCGAGATGGATGGCACGATGTGTGCCGTACCCGTTTCTTTCACAGCCTGTTAGCCCTGTATGACCTTTCGCAAGAGGGGGAGTGGCCTGTCGACCGATGGCGAGTCGCTCTGCAATGTTGGTCTGATGAAAAAATGCTGCTTCGTTCATGGCGATTCGTTGCTCCATTAGTGCTAACAATGCCCGAGCCTGTGTTGCTACAAATAATCCATGCAGTAACTTGGTGGATAGAGAGGGCAAGCACCCAAGAGCATAACGACAAATCCATCATTGCCATTTGTCGTCGTATATTGGTGCTTCCAATGGAGGTCGATGCTGGGAGACGTACCATTCGTAATGGAATTGAGGTTGATGATCCACTTGGTTCTGCCATTAACCATCCCGTTGGGCATATTACTCAAGCATTATTGAACCAGTGGTTTAAACAGCAGCTGAACGATAATGACGGACTGCCTGCCGATTTGGCTCCAATATTTACAGAGTTATGTGATACCACTGTTGCGGTATTTCGTCATGGTCGCATAGTACTCTGTTCTCGATTGATTACATTTTTCCGTGTGGATCAAGAATGGACGACTCAAATCCTGTTGCCTCTGCTTGATTGGGAGAATCAAGCTGATGCCAATGCATATTGGCAGGGTTTTCTCTGGTCACCCCGTCGTTACCTTCCTTTATTAATGGCCTTTAAACCACATTTGCTCGCCTGTGCTGGCCATTACAATCAACTGGGCGAACACAGTCAGCAATTCGCAACATTTATGACGTATGTCGCCTTGGCACAAGCTGATGGTTATAAACCAGAAGAGTTCCGTGCAGCGATTGAAGTGATGCCACCTGAGGGATTCCAAAGTGTTTTTCATGCACTGGTTCAAGCGCTTGATGGCGCGGGTGAGCAGCGTGAGGAGTACTGGATAAACCGAGCCAAGCCTTTTTGGCAAAATATCTGGCCTAAATCTAACGCATTCTTCACGAGTACAATCGCTGAAACTTTGGCCAGATTGGTCATTGCCGCTCGCGGTGAGTTTCCGGATGCATTAGCGACAGTTCATGCTGGATTACAGCCGATTCAAAACACTCATTACGTTATACACCTTTTGCATCAATCAGGCTTATGCAAACAATTCCCTACACATGCATTGTCTTTGCTGAACGCTATTATCGCTGAGCCGCAGTGGGTATCAGACGAGTTGGGTTTATGTCTGACAGCGATTGTGCAAAGCGATCCGCTTCTTGAGGAAAATCGTGATTACCAGAGGCTTCTCGGTGTCGTCCGGATAAAGACATTGTGAGTGATACGCACCGGGGGATTGCAGCGTAACGAATTGAAAAGGCAGCGGCTAATACCGCTGCCTTTTTTGATCACCAGATAGGCTGGGTCAGGTAGGGGTTGCTCGCCTTCTCGCGACCGAAGGTGGAGCTGGGGCCGTGGCCTGGGATAAAGATGATCTCGTCCCCCAGCGGCAGCAGGGTCTCGGTGATCGACTTGATCAGCGCACCGTGATCGCCACGGGGGAAGTCGGTGCGGCCGATGCTGCCGGCAAAGAGCACATCGCCAACCCAGGCGAGTTTTTCGGCTTGGTTCAGCAGCACGATATGGCCCGGGGTGTGGCCGGGGCAGAAGTAGACATCCAGCTCGCACTGGCCAACCTGCACCTTGTCACCCTGCTCCAGCCAGCGATCCGGCGTGAACGCGGGGGTATGGGCGAAGCCGAACATCTGGCTCTGCTGGGGCAGCATGTCGAGCCAGAAGGCGTCCTCCTTGTGGGGGCCGGTAATGGCGACGCCGGTCTTTTCCCGCAGCTCGGCGGCTGCACCTACGTGATCCAGATGACCGTGGGTCAGCAGGATATGAGTCAGGGTCAGGCCGCGCTTGGCGATAGCAGCCAGCAGTTTGTCCGCTTCGCCGCCCGGATCGATCAGGGCGGCCTGATGGGTCTCGTCACACCAGATGAGGGAGCAGTTCTGGGCGAACTGGGTGACCGGGATCACCTCGAATTTCAACATAGAGTTCCTCTCTTGGGATGGGTCAGCCGCGCAGCGCGCTGGCATGCTGCTCGGCGAAATAGTCGAGACAGGCCTGTTTGTCACCGCGGAATACGATGCGCTCCTGCTTGTTGCCAAGCTGGTAGAGATACATGGGGTCGTAGTAGCGGGTCAGCAGCAAGGTGATCCAGGCTAGATGCAGTCCGGTATCGCCGCTCTTTTCCTGCTCGGTGAGGGCGGTCTGCATCAGGGCATCCAGCTCGCGGTGGGCCAGATCGCCAAGACGGCGCTTGAGACGGGCCAACGCATCGGTGAGATAGGCGGCAAACAGCGGCCATCCCTCTTCTTGGCCATACATGGCTTGATAGCGCAGCCAGAGATCGTGCACGTAATCTTCGCGGATCTGCTCGGCGCGATCGATCTGCGGTACATCCACCACCACCAGCGGTGCCTGACTCATGGCCTCATGGAGGGAGAGGGGCAGGCAGCAGCGGCCAATCAGGCGACTCTCATCTTCGACCACGAAGGCATGCTCGCCCTGATGGCGGCGCTTGAGCAGCTCGATGGCCATGTTGTTTTCAAAATTGATGTTGCTGGGCTGGCCGCCGGGCAGTTGACCAAACGACGAGCCCCTGTGATGGGCGTGTCCTTCCAGATCGAGCGCCTGGGCCACATGGTCCAGCATATGGGTCTTGCCGGAGCCGGTCATGCCGGTCAGCACACTCCAGCGGCACTCTGCAGAGGCCTTGTCCTGGGTGTCGATCAGGAAGCGGCGCAGCTCCTTGTAGCCACCGGCGACGCGGGGGCGAGTCACCCCCGCTTCAGCCAGCCACTGTTGTACGGTTTGCGAGCGTAGGCCGCCGCGAAAGCAGTAGAGCAGGGCATCGGGCTGCTTGCGCAACTGCGCCAGCCAGCCTTCGAGTCGTTCGGCACGCACTGCTCCCCCCACCAGCTTGTGTCCAAGCTCAATGGCGGCGGCCTGACCCTGCTTCTTGAAGCAGGTCCCCACCTGGGCGCGCTCATCGTCTGTCATCAAGGGCAGGCTGGTCGAGCAGGGGAAGGCCCCCTCCTTGAACTCGATGGGGGCGCGCACATCAATCAACGGCACATCGTCCAAAAAGAGTTGGGCGTAGTCCGTGGCCAGTGGCAATTCACTCATTGGACAATCTCGATAAAGCGGGAGCCCTCAAGGGGCTTGATCTGGCCGATGGGCGAGAGCGCAAGGCCAGCTTCGCGCGCGATGGCGAGCAGCTCGGCTTCGCTCTCTTTACCCACGGCGACCAGCAGGCCGCCACTGGTTTGCGGATCGCACATGATGTTGCGGGTGCGATCGTCCATGGCATCCAGCTTGTGGCCGTAGGAGTCGTGATTGCGCAGGGTGCCGCCCGGGACGCAGCCCTCGGCGAGGTAGTAATCCACCTCGTCCAGCAGCGGCAGCGCCTTGAAGTCGAGGCGGGCGCTGACATTGGATCCCTCGCACATCTCCAGCAGATGGCCCGCCAGACCAAAACCGGTGACGTCGGTCATGGCGTGGACACCCGGCAGCTCGGCAAAGCGCTGGCCAATCTTGTTGAGAGTGCACATGGCGTTGGGGGCCAGTTGCTCGTGTTCAGGCTTCAGCTTGCCCTTCTTCTGGGCGGTGGTGAGGATACCGATACCGAGGGGCTTGGTCAGATAGAGGGTGTCACCCACCTTGGCGGTGTCGTTCTGCTTGATGGCATCCAGAGGCACGATACCGGTGACCGCGAGGCCGAAGATGGGCTCTGGGGCATCGATACTGTGACCACCGGCCAGCGAAATCCCCGCTTCGTGGCACACTTGACGGCCGCCGTCGATCACCTGCTGGGCCACTTCCGGCGCCAGGGTATTGATGGGCCAGCCGAGGATGGCGATGGCAACGATAGGCTTGCCGCCCATGGCGTAGATATCGCTGATGGCGTTGGTGGCGGCGATGCGGCCAAAGGTGAAGGGGTCATCGACGATGGGCATGAAGAAGTCGGTGGTGGAGACAATGCCCTGACCGTTGCCGATATCGACCACGGCCGCGTCATCCTTGCTGCTATTGCCAACGATCAGGGTCGGGTCGTTGAAGCCCGGGATCTGGCTCTTGAGAATGGTGTCGAGCACCTTGGGAGAGATTTTGCAGCCACAGCCAGCGCCGTGGCTGTATTGGGTCAGACGAATGGAAGACATACTTACCCCTTTTATTTGCAAACAGAGCAGAGGCTCTGTGGAGCCGTCTTGGTCAATGGGCGGCCTTGTAGAGAGGAAGACAAGAAGCCGCAAATATGGGTGGCCTCGGTGCCAACAGGGGCAGCGATGACTGGCAGTTATGAAGGACCGCCAGGCCAGACGGGGAAGAAAAGGGCGACAAGGTGCGCCAGCGCAGCCCCGCCAAGGGCCACAGGACGGGGCATTATGCCACATTTGCCCCTTGGGGTTCGAACAGGAATTCACATAAACAGCAGGGAATTGCCCGCACTTGCTTGTCATCGGGCTGGAACCGCCGCGCACTGCTTGATTGCAGTACAGATGCAGCCAAGAGAACGTCAATTGAGAGCAATGGCGCACGCAACCACTGCGTCATCAGGAGGAGAGCTTAGTGACCACCACATTTTTGGTTAACCACCCCATTACCACGGCGCAGTTTGCGGCGTTGTTGGCGCAGACCTCGCTGGGAGCGAGACGGCCGCTGGACCGTCCCGCCACCCTGCAGGGCATGCTGGATAACGCCAATTTGCTGATCACCGCCTGGCAAGGCGAGACCCTGGTCGGTGTGGCCCGCTTGGTGACCGATTTTCATTTTTGCTGCTACCTCTCGGATCTGGCGGTGGCCGAGTCGGTGCAGGGGCAGGGGATTGGCAAAGCCCTTATTCGCGAGACGTTTTTGCAATTGCAGCCGGGCTGCAAGCTGATCCTGCTGGCCGCGCCGCAGGCGGTGGCGTACTACCCCAAGCTCGGATTTAGCCAGCACCTGAGCGCCTGGGTGATGAGCAGTCTGGATGAACTGGTACTGGATGAGTTGGCATAAGCCCGTCAACTCATCCAGATAGGGCGAGATTAACTTATCCGGCTTGCTCCAGCGCCGGTTGCCGTGACTTGCCCCAGCGGCGCAGGCGCCGTTGCAGTGGCCGCTCCAGCAGGTTGTAGCTCAACGCCGAGAGCCCGATCAGCACCGCCAGCATCAGCAAGGTTGCCACTACCCCCAATAGCGGATTGGTCTGGCCATACCACCACTCGGTGAGCCCCGGTGCCAGATAGTGGATAAGTTCGCAACCGGTGAGCAGCACCAGCGCATGGAGCAGGTAGATGGAGTAGGAGAGATCTCCCAGCCAGTTGGTGAAGCGGTTATCCAAAAGGTGCAGCAGCGGGCTCTGGCGCTCCCCTTGGGCGGCGGCAATCCAGATCAGCAGCACGTAGGAGGCGATCAGCAGCAGGGTCAGCTGCGGCGTCATGGCGAACTGCATCAGCGCGAAGGGCAGCACAAAGGCGACCAGCAGCGGCAGATCATGCTTCATCATGGGCAAGCCTTGCGCGGCCTTGACCCTCGGCAGCAGCCAGAGGCCGAGCACAAATTCACTTACCCCGCGCCCCACCGCCAGCGCCCCGCTGGTGACATCCAGGGTGCCGCGACTGTGCACGATAAAGGCCAGCACCGTCAGCGCCAGCAGGGGGGCAAGATGGCTCCAGCGACTGCGGGTCACCGCCAGCGGGATCAGCAGCGGGAATAGCAGGTAGCTGATCCACTCTACGCTGAGGGACCAGGCGGCGAAGTTCCAGGTCAACCCGTGATCGGTTACCACCTGCAGCAGCAGGAAGGCGCTCGGCAGCGCCTCGACCGGGGTGAAGGGGGAACCAAAGGGGGGCATCCCTTCCCACTCCCACATCTTGAACAAGGGGCCGGCGTAGAAGCCCACCCCGTGCTGCGCCTTGTAAAGCTCCCAGCCGACCAGCAGCAGCAGGGTCACCAGATAGAGGGGGTAGACGCGGGTCAGCCGCAGCCAGAGAAAACGGCCATAGCTCACGGTGCGGGGTGCGCGGGTAAAGGCCTCGCCATAGACATGGGCCAGCACCACGCCGCTCAAAATAAAGAACAGGTCGACCCAGAGGTAGCCATTCTCGATGAGCTGGGTGTGGCCTGCGATCGGCTCCATCCACTGGGGAAAGAGCAGCAAGCGGGCATGGAATAGCACCACCATCAGGGCAGCGATGCCCCGCAGCGGCGTTAACAGCGGCAATGATTGATTCATAACGGGATCCCTTGTGATGTTCAGCTTGGCCTGACATCGATTTTTGTTGTTGTACCGTCCATCAATCCTGATGGGACGGTTGCCCCGGCTTGGCTGCCGCAGGCGGGATCACACTACGGAAAAGAGAGCCATACGGGTGTGATTTAAATCATAAATGTGCAGTTATTGTGCAAAAAAATTTAAACAGATAAGAACGTGGGACGCAGGCAGGGAAGGAGGAGGAGAGAGAACACCCATAAAGCAGAGAGGGTGGTCAACGGAGCAAGGGGCTGGTCTATAGGCGTAAAGCAAAACAATCAGGCCCGCAAGGGGCCTGATTGATCACAAGAGGAGGGTGGTGGCCGATCAGCGGGCGCGTACCACCAGACCCTTGAGGTAGAAGCCTTCCGGATAGGCGGTACCGATAGGGTGATCAGAGGCCTGGGAGAGCAGCTCCAGGATCTGGGCATCGCGACCGGCATCAAGCGCTGCATCGGCAACGATCTTCTGGAACAGGCTCTGCTCCATCAGGCCGGAGCATGAGTAGGTCAACAGCACGCCACCCGGCGCCAGCAGCTGGAACGCCAGCATGTTGATGTCCTTGTAGCCGCGGCAGGCGCCAAGCAGCTGCGCCTTGCTCTCGGCGAATTTGGGCGGATCCAGCACGATGACGTCGAACTTCTCGCCCTTCTCGCGATATTCACGCAGCAACTTGAACACGTCGTGACGGACAAACTGGGTGTTGCTGGTATCCAGCCCATTCAGCTCGGCGTTCTGGCGGGCGATATCCAGTGCATTCTGGGAGAGGTCGACGTTGACCACTTCCTTGGCGCCGCCCTTGAGGGCATAAACGCCAAAACCGCCGGTGTAGCAGAAGCAGTTGAGCACCCGCTTGCCTTCGGTGTACTTGGCGGCAGCCTGACGGTTGTCCCGCTGATCCAGATAGAAGCCGGTTTTGTGGCCGTTGCGAATATCCACCAGGATCTTGACGCCGCCATTCTCCTCGATGACCACCGGCTCGTTCGGGGTCTCGCCATAGATGACGCCGGTGCGCTCTTTCAGCCCTTCCTTCTTGCGCACTGCCACATCGGAGCGCTCATAGATGCTGCACTCGGGGTAGAGGGTACGCAGTGCCTGCGTTATCAGCTCACGCTGGAACTCGGCACCGGCAGAGAGAATTTGGCACACCAGAAAATCGGCGTAACGATCGATGGTCAGACCCGGCAGACCGTCGGATTCAGCGGCGCAGAGGCGATAACCGGTGAGGCCCTGACGCTTGATGAGCCCGTCACGGGACTCTTGCGCATATTTGAGGCGACGGATAAAGAAGTCGAGATCGACGGTCTCATCCTTGTCGAAGGTCCAGACCCGGGCACGGATTTGGGAACTGCCCGACCAGGCGCCACGAGCGAGCCATTTGCCGTCATGGGTGAGGATCTCGACGGTATCGCCGTCAATGGGGTTGCCCTGAACCCGCTCAATCCCCTTGGAGAAGATCCAGGGGTGGCGACGCAGCAGGGATTTTTCGCGGCCTTTGACGAGATAGATGGAAGCGCTCATGGATGTTTGCCAGATGGTCAAAAGAAAAGGGGCCACATTCTATGTGCAATAGTGCGGCTAAGCCAGCCTTTGCTGGTATATGGCAGAGTGACGAATTGTACGTCTGGACCACGCCCGAGTGTTGCATATGCAAAATTTGCAGAATCTCAATGTTGGCGTTTCACGCTGTTTATCTTATATGTCACAGTTGGTTGTGCTTTTTTTTGTTCAGCTCTGGTCGCTATGTGTGCACAATGTAGCCAATAAAGCGTTTTAACCTTACTTTATAGTGATTTTCGCTAAAGAGTCATTTGATGATGTCGATAGTGGGGAAGACCATTTTGAATCTTTCCTGTATCGAGCTGTCCATGTCCCTCTCCATCGCTACCAATATTTCTGCCCTCAATGCTTCTCGCCATCTTGGTCAATCATCCAACACGCTGGATTCGGTATATCGACGACTCTCATCCGGCTTGCGCATCAACAGTGCCGCTGATGATGCAGCAGGCTTGCAGATCAGTAATCGCCTCACCAGTGAAGTGAACGGGACCAACACCGCTATTCGCAACGCCAATGATGGGATCTCGGTGATCAACGTCGCCGATGGGGCGCTTGATGAGTCGGTGAACCTGATGCAGCGGATGCGCACCCTGGCACTGCAGTCGGGAAGCGGTGTCAATACGGCAGAGGATCGCGTAGCCCTGAATGCTGAGTTCAAGCAACTGCAGTTGGAGATGGACCGGATTGCCACAGGTACCCGGTTTGCCGGACAGGACCTGCTGGCGGGGAGTTACGAAGGTATCTTCTTGGTCGGTGCCTATGCAGGACAGAATACCGTCATTACCGATCTCAATGCCCAGACCAAAAATCTGGGGGAGATGGAGTGGCAAGCGCGCAGTCCGGCAGGAAGCAAGCCAGGGGCGTATGACATTGCTGATCTCAAGCTTTCATCTCAGCCTATCACCCTTAATGGCGTCACTTTTGACAAGGACTATTCAACCCTGGAAGCGTTCGTGGCAGATATTAATGGCACCACCTTTCCCAATAATCAGGGGCCGGTACAAGCGCAACAACTGCCATTTTCTGTCGCCTCCGCGGTCGATTTATCCGCATTACCCTCCTATATCGATGTGGCGGGTCACTCTGTGGATTTGACCACAGGCATTGATATGACCGGATGGAATCCGGTCAATCCGACAGCAAAAAATAGTGCCATCATGGCAACCGTGGTTCAACGCATCAACAGTACTGCGCAATCGGCAGGTCTGGGTTTTTATGTGAGTGCCTCCAACAACAGCAATCCCGCCAGCAATGCATTGACCATGCATAGCGCTCAGGGCAACAGCCTTGCGCTGGCCAATGGCACAACCCCCCCTCCGCAACCAGCACCACCGGCGCCTCCGGTGATCAGCAATTCCTCTCTGACCTCTCTGTTGCCCGACGTCACACCGACGACATATATCGGTCAGATGGAGCTTCGTTCATCAGGCGACAAGTATTCCAATATTGACATGCAGGGAGCGAGTTTGAATGCGCTTGGTTTTTATCAAGAGGACAAGAAGAAATACACCGTTGATAACATTGATGTCCTGAGTTACGACAACGCCAGCAGGGCCATCAAAACCCTGGATGTGGGTATGAAACAGCTGGGTGTTCAGCGTTCTCGGCTCGGGGCCCAAGCCAACGCGCTGGATTCACGGGTACGCAATCTGGCCAATGCCAATGAGAACCTCAGCGCTGCCCGTTCAAGGATCCGGGACGCCGACATGGCGGTAGAATCGGCGCGTTTGGTCAGCACTCAAATCTTACAGCAGGCGAGCTCTTCGATTTTGAGTCAGGCAAACAGTCGCCCCAATGCGGCCCTGAGTTTGCTGCAATCCTGAGCGGGGCTGCCAGCCAGCATAGCAATTGGTCGCTATCATTCATGGTCACTATCCATACAGACAAAGAGGCCACCCAATGGGTGGCCTCTTTTCTTATTGCTTCCTGTTGCCGGATGCTATTCGGCAGCGTCAGAGAGTGATCCCCTTGAGTGCCTGGGTCAGCTCGCTGGCGGTGGCTTTCAGCCCCTGCGTACCGGCTACCGAGGCGCAGGCGGACTCTTCCACCTGCGCCGCTTCATGGCGCACCTGATCGAGATTGTGGGTGATCTCGGCGGCGACCGAGCTCTGCTCCTCGCTCGAGGTAGCGATCTGGGTGCTCATCTCCAGCACCGCATCGCTATGGTTGCTCAGCTTCTCGATATCGAGCCCCACCTCGCTGATGAGCTGCTGGCTGCTGGCGGCGCGCCCTACAGTCTTTTCCATGATCTCGTTTAGCGCCCCGGTACCGGTCTGCAGCTCTTCGATCATCTGCTGGATCTCCACCGTCGCCTGCTGGGTACGGCTGGCGAGAGTACGCACTTCATCCGCCACCACTGCAAAGCCGCGACCCTGCTCACCGGCACGGGCCGCCTCGATGGCGGCGTTGAGGGCCAGCAGGTTGGTCTGCTGGGAGATGGCGTTGATGACGTTGACCACCTCGTTGATCCGGTTGGCGTTGTGGGTGAGCCGCTCGACCGCGCCGGAGGCGTTGCCAATCTCGTCGGCCAGAGTACGGATCGCTTCGATGGTGCGGGCTACCCGGTTGGCGCCATTGGCAGCCTCTTCGCTCGACTGGCGGGTCTGCTGCAGGGTGTCGTTGGCATTGCGCGCAACTTCGCGGATCGCTGCCGACATCTGCTCCATGGCGGTGGCCAGTGAATCCATGTGCTGGCGCTGGGAACGCGCCATGGTCTCGCCTTCGCGGGCATGGTCACGAAACTCGTCGGCGGCCATGGTCAGCGCTTCGGCAGACTCCTCCACCAGTTTGACGATCTGGTGCTGGCGGTCGGTAAAGTGGTCGATGCTGCCCGCCAGGGTGGAGAACTCGTCCCGCACCGGGAAGAAGTTGAGTCGGAAGGTGAGATCGCCGTCCGCCACGGTTTGCAGCGCCTTGTTGGTGGAGTAAAGCGCACCGGAGACAAAGGTCATCATGTAGTGGATCACCAGCGCCATCAGGGCGGCCAGCGCGCCGATCAGGAGTAGGGTCGAGCCCTGACCCTCCCACATGGAGAGGTTGCCGGTATCGAGATCACCGGTGACGTAGCCCGCCTGACCCGCTGGCGCGGTAAAGAGGTAATGCTCCCCTTGCTGTTGCAACCCGCTGCGGCCTTGCCCGGTCAGACGCAGATCAGCAGGCAACACCAGAGTGGGCTGCTGGCTGACCAGCTGCGCCGTGGTCTCGACCCGTTGCTGCAACTGCGCTACCCGCAGGGAGATCTCCTGCTGATGGCTGGCCGCCAGCATATACCAGCTGAGGAAGGCGATGATGAAGAGAGGTAACCAGAACGCGATATGGAATTTTTCACTGATGGTGAGGTGAATGAGATAGCGGTCAACCCACCGGAATTTAACTTCTTTCATAATGGAGCTGCATCCTGCAGAGATAGAGTGTCGGGCACATTATCGTCTCGGGAATTTTTTTCTTAAGCGGAAGGTGTGAGAAATGGGAGAGCAATCGTTTGTCATTCGGGTGTGGGGGCAGGTGCAGGGGGTGGGATTTCGCTACTTCACCCGCGAGCGGGCGCTGCAACTGGGTTTGCGGGGCCATGCCTACAACCTGGAGGATGGCTCGGTGGAGATCCTCATCAGCGGCCCCGCGCAGGGGGTACAGATGATGCTGGGCTGGCTGGAGCATGGCCCGCGCACCGCCAGGGTGACCCGGATGGAGTATGAAGAGGCGCTGCCGCCCACCGGTCAGGGCTTTCACACCAACTGAAGGGGCGGGGACGAGATGGACGCTGACAAGGAAGGTCTGTTGCTGACTCAGGCAACAAGCTGGGTTGCCCGTTATCAGGAGGCAGCGCGAGCGGTGCGCGAAGAGGCCAGCGAACCGGCTGTGCATGGCTACCGTATCGCGGCGCGCCGCTTGCTGGCGCTGCTCGCCCTGTGGCGGCCACTCACCTATCATCCCGAGCTGGAGCGGCGTCTGCTGCGCTCGGTCGGGCGGCTCTCGGCGCTGCGGGATGCTCAGGTCTACGCCGAGCGTTTTGGCAAGCCGCCTGCCAGCACGGGCAATACTCACAAATCTGCCTCTCGCGTACCCCTGTTGTCGCGGCGACTGGCCCGCTGGCTTGCAGCGGTGGCGCAGGTGCAGGATGCGCGGGCATTGGCGTTCCTCTATCAGCAGCATCTGGCCCTGCGCCTTGATGAGGCACAGAGCGCTCTCGATGAACCTAATTCCTGCGTTGGGAAATCTGCCAGCTCCCGTCAGCAACAGTTGCGCCGCTGGCATCGGCTGCGCCTCGAGATCAAGCAGGCCCGTTATGGCGTGGAACTGTTGCTGGATCTGGGGAGTGGGGAGCCCGGCTGGTTGAGCACCCTGACTCACTGGCAGGAGCGACTCGGCCAGTTGCAGGATTGGCGGCAATGGCGGCGGAGGTTGCGAGCAGAGCAGGGGAACACCCGCAAGCAGACGAAACTGCGGCAGCAGTTGAAGGGGAAGATCACCGCCCGTTTGTGTCAACTGGACTGCCAGCAGGCGGAGCTGGTGGCGCTCAAACTGGCGATGCTGGCAGGCCACAACATGAATGACATGCCAAGTCGGCTGGTCAGCTATTCAGAACAAAATGTATCGCCCGCGAATCCCTGTTGTGGATAGCCCCGAGACCGCAATCTGCGGAAGTCATCCGCGACCAGCATCTACAAAAACTAACCAAGCCAAACAGGTGAGACAAAAAAGAGAGGCCGTTTGGCCTCTCTTCTTCTATCTCGCTGTGGTCGCAGTCAGCGATGTGCTTACTTGACGCGCATCCCAGGCTGGGCGCCTTGCTGCGGCTCCAGGATCCAGAGATCCTTGCCGCCCGGGCCTGCGGCCAGCACCATGCCTTCGGACATGCCGAAACGCATCTTGCGCGGCGCCAGGTTGGCCACCATCACGGTCAGCTTGCCTTCCAGATCTTCCGGGTTGTAGGCGGACTTGATACCGGCAAACACCTGACGGGTCTCGCCGCCGATATCCAGTTGCAGCTTGAGCAGCTTCTCGGCTTCCGGTACCGCTTCGGCCTTCTTGATCAGCGCGACGCGCAGGTCAATCTTGGCAAAATCGTCATAGGTGATGGTTTCGCTGATGGGGTCATCAGCTAGCGGGCCGGTCACTTTCGGTGCCTGCTCTTTGGCCAGGTCTTCCTTGGAGGCCTCGATCATGGCTTCAATCTTCGCCGGCTCGATGCGGGAGAAGAGGGCCTTGAACGGCGCAACGGTGTGATTGACCAGCGGCATCTCGATGCCATCCCAGCTGAGGGTTTCGGCCAGGAAGGCTTCGGCACGTTCGGCCAGCAGCGGCATGACGGGCTTGAGGTAGGCCATTAGCACGCGGAACAGGTTGATGCCGACCGAGCAAACCGCTTGCAACTCGGCGTCAGCCCCTTCCTGCTTGGCGATAACCCAGGGCGCCTTGTCGTCCACGTAGCGGTTGGCCTTGTCGGCCAGCGCCATGATTTCGCGGATGGCGCGGCTGAATTCGCGGCTCTCATAAGTCTCGGCAATGGCGGTACGAGCATTGGCGAATTCGGCGTAGAGCTCGGGTTCGGCGCAGGTTGCCGCCAGCTTGCCGCCAAAACGCTTGGCAATAAAGCCGGCGTTGCGGGAGGCAAGGTTGACCAGCTTGTTGACCACGTCGGCGTTGACGCGCTGCACGAAATCTTCGAGGTTCAAGTCCAGATCGTCGATGCGGCTGTTGAGCTTGGCGGCGTAGTAGTAACGCAGGCACTCCGGATCCAGGTGGTTCAGGTAGGTAGATGCCTTGATAAAGGTGCCCTTGGACTTGGACATCTTGGCGCCGTTGACGGTCACATACCCGTGTACGTTGACCTTGGTCGGCTTGCGGAAGTTGGCACCTTCCAGCATGGACGGCCAGAACAGGCAGTGGAAGTAGGCGATGTCCTTGCCGATGAAGTGGTAGAGCTCGGCGTCGGAGTCCGCTTTCCAGTAGCTGTCAAAGTCGATGTCGCCACGCTTGTTGCACAGGTTCTTGAAGGAAGCCATGTAGCCGATGGGGGCATCGAGCCAGACGTAGAAGTACTTGCCCGGGGCGCCGGGAATTTCGAAACCGAAGTAGGGGGCGTCGCGGGTGATGTCCCACTGCTGCAGGCCGCTCTCGAACCACTCCTGCATCTTGTTGGCCATCTCTTCCTGAATGGCGCCGGAGCCGCGCACCCACTCAGAGAGCCATTTTTCAAACTGTGGCAGGTCGAAGAAGAAGTGCTCGGAGTCCTTCATTACCGGAGTCGCGCCGGAGACGGCAGATTTCGGATCGATCAGCTCGGTTGGGCTGTAGGTGGCGCCGCAGCTGTCGCAGTTGTCGCCATACTGCTCCGGAGATTTGCACTTGGGGCAGGTCCCCTTGACGAAACGATCCGGCAGGAACATGGATTTTTCCGGATCGAACAGCTGGGAGATGGTGCGGCTCTTGATAAAACCACCATTTTTCAGGCGGCCATAGATCAGCTCCGCCAGCTCACGGTTCTCGTCGCTGTGGGTAGAGTGATAGTTGTCAAAGCTGATGTTGAACCCGGCGAAGTCGGCCTGGTGCTCCTTAGAGACCGCGGCAATCATCTCTTCCGGGGTGATCCCCATCTGCTGAGCCTTGAGCATGATCGGGGTGCCGTGGGCATCATCGGCACAGATGAAGTGCACCTGATGACCGCGCATTCGCTGATAACGAACCCAGATATCGGCCTGGATATGTTCCAGCATGTGGCCAAGATGGATGGAGCCATTGGCATAGGGGAGGGCGCAGGTTACCAGCATTTTACGAGGATCAGTTGCCATATTACGTTCTTGATGTGCTTGTTGGGATGATAGAGTGCCGTGCATGTTACCCGAATTGGGGGTAGCCTGCCTAGGGTTGTGGCTATGCCAACCTTGGCAGCACCTGCTGTTACGATGGCAGGCAAGCCACTGATTTGTGTGCGGTAACCGTTCACCTCAAGATAATGACAAGATAATGAGGAGTTAATGGTGATTGATTCAGTAAAACAGATCCTCGCCGAATTTAAGCCAGCTGGCTGGCACAAGGATCTGGTGGATGCCGGCTTCGTTCGCGAGATCATCAATCAGGGTCAGGGGCTCACTATCCGGCTGGTATTGCCGTTTGCCGGTCTCTCGCTGCTCGATCAGCTCAAAGAGAACTACGATGCCAGGCTGCGCAGCGCCACCGGCGCCTCCCGTATCGACTGGGCACTGGAGATTGACGTCGCCAGCATGCCGCGGGCGCAGGGCCTCAATGCCGTGCAGGGCATTCGCAACATCATCGTGGTCGCCTCCGGCAAGGGGGGGGTGGGCAAATCCACCACTGCAGTCAACCTGGCGCTGGCCCTGCAAAAAGAGGGCGCGCGGGTCGCTATTCTCGATGCCGATATCTATGGTCCTTCCATTCCCACCATGATGGGCACCCTCACAGAGCGCCCGGTCAGCCATGACGGCAAGCTGATGGAGCCGGTGATGGCCTGCGGCCTAAAGAGCAACAGCATCGGCTATCTGGTCTCTGAGCAGGATGCCACCATCTGGCGCGGCCCGATGGCGAGCAAGGCGCTGGCGCAGATCCTTCATGAGACCCGCTGGGGCGAGGTGGATTATCTGGTGGTAGACATGCCGCCAGGCACTGGCGATATCCAGCTCACCATGGCCCAGCAGGTGCCGACTTCGGCGGCAGTGATCGTCACCACCCCGCAGGATGTGGCGCTGGCCGATGCCCGCAAGGGGATCGCCATGTTCAACAAGGTCAATGTGCCGGTGCTCGGCATCATCGAGAACATGAGTTATCACGTCTGCAGCGCCTGCGGTCATCATGAGCCGCTGTTCGGTACCGGTGGCGGTCAGAAGATGGCAGAGCAGTATCAAGTGGCGCTGCTTGGCCAGTTGCCGCTGCACATCGACATCCGCCAACACATGGATGATGGCTGCCCGACGGTGTTCGGCGCACCGGAAGGGAGCCTCGCTCAGGCCTATTTGAAGCTGGCGCGTAGGGTAGGGGCTGAACTCTTTTTCAGCGCAAAACCGATTGCGACCCCCCTCTATGCCATGGCGCTGGATGAATAATCGGCGGTCGGTCACTTGAAAGGGAATTGAGGGTGGGCATGACCCACCCTTTTTTATATAATGGATCGGTTTAAACCATCCCCACTGCTCTTCTCTTTTAGGTATTTGTCATGTCTGATACTCAACATTCGTGTGTGATCATCGGTATTGCGGGCGCATCTGCGTCTGGCAAAAGTCTTATAGCCCAGACCATTTATGAAGAGCTGGTGGCCGAACTGGGCGCAGGTCAGATTGGTGTGATCACCGAAGATTGCTACTACCGTGATCAGACCCACCTGACCATGGAAGAGCGGGTCAAGACCAACTATGACCACCCCAACGCGCTGGATCACGACTTGCTGGTACAGCACCTGAGCCAGCTGGTTAAAGGTGACGCGGTTGCCATTCCCCAGTACTCCTACACCGAACACACCCGGATGAGCGAAGTGACCCCGTTTGCGCCGCGCCGGGTGATCATTCTGGAAGGGATCCTGCTGCTGACCGACAGCCGTCTGCGGGATCTGATGGATGCCTCCATCTTTATGGATACCCCGCTCGACATCTGCCTGCTTCGCCGTCTGGTGCGTGATGTGCAGGAGCGTGGCCGAACCATGGACTCCGTGCTCAAGCAGTACCAGAAGACAGTGCGTCCGATGTTCCTGCAGTTTATCGAGCCGTCCAAACAGTATGCCGATGTGATCGTGCCCCGTGGTGGCAAGAACCGCATCGCCATCGACATGCTCAAGGCGCGTATTCGCCACATGTTGATTGGTTAAGATGAAACAAGCCGGGTGATGCCCGGCTTTTTTAAAAGCACAATTTGTCAGGAGAGTCGCCCAATGCGTCTGTGTGATACCGATATTGAACGCCATCTGGATGAAGGCAAGATCGTCATTGAGCCACGGCCCGGGGTAGAGCGGATCAGTGGTGTCAGTGTCGATGTGCTGCTGGGTAACGAGTTTCGGGTGTTTCGCGATCATACCGCGCCCTATATCGACCTGAGCGGCCCGAGCAGCGAGATGGCCGATGCCATCGATCGGGTGATGAGTGACGAGATCCACATCCCTGATGGCGAAGCCTTCTACCTTCACCCGGGTCAGCTGGCGCTGGCGGTGACCTACGAATCCGTCACCCTGCCTGCCGATATCGTCGGCTGGCTGGATGGCCGCTCTTCACTGGCGCGCCTGGGTTTGATGGTGCACGTGACCGCGCACCGCATCGATCCGGGTTGGTCCGGTCGCATCGTGCTGGAGTTCTACAACGGCGGCAAACTGCCGCTGGCACTGCGCCCGAAGATGAAAATTGGCGCCTTGAACTTCGAGATGCTCTCCGGCGTCGCGGCCCGTCCCTACAACAAGCGGGAAAATGCCAAGTACAAGAGCCAACAGGGCGCCGTTGCCAGCCGCATCAATCAGGACTGATAACTGGCAACACGGCAACTATTCAAGGGAGCACAAGGTGCTCCCTTTTTGCATCTGGAATCAAACGGATATGGGATTGATGGTGCTGGTCGGATGAGATTGGTGGGGTAGGGGCGTTTTATCACCAATTTTGCCTGTTTTTATGTCATAAAAACGTCATAAAAATGAAATCATTGGCTTAATTGTCAGCTAATTTTGCCATTTTCTGCAATCATTGATGGCTTTAATTAATCGATGGCAAGCCGCATGAAGACTGGCTCTAGGATATTTTTTTCCAAAAAGCTCTTTTTTTTTATGGCTGAAATATTTCAATGGTGGCTATGGTGTTGGCCGCCATCTGGCATAATCCGCCGCAACTCATAAACAGGCTTTTTTTTATGTTTGAAATGTTTAGTGGTTTGGGTTTGTGGTGGTCAATCGGTTTGGTATTGGCCGTTTTTTTTGTGCTTGCCTATGAATTTATCAACGGCTTTCACGATACCGCCAACGCGGTAGCAACGGTTATCTATACCAAGGCGATGCCAGCTCACCTGGCGGTCGTCGCATCGGGGATCTTCAACTTTTTTGGCGTGATGTTTGGTGGACTGGGTGTGGCCTATGCCATTGTCCATCTGTTGCCCATCGACCTGCTGCTTGGGATGGACTCCACCCAAGGGTTGATCATGGTCTTCTCCTTGCTGTTTTCCGCCATCGTGTGGAACCTGGGCACCTGGTTCTTCGGGATCCCGGCCTCCAGTTCACATACCTTGATCGGTTCCATTCTGGGGGTAGGCGGCGCCTATGCCTGGATCACCCATAAACCGGTGACAGAAGGGATCAACGTGGGCAAAGCGATCGACATCATGCTTTCCCTCATCATCTCTCCCACCATCGGCTTCATCATCGCGGCGCTGCTGCTGCTGGCGATGAAACGCATCTGGACCAGCAACAAGATCCACAAAACGCCGGAAGAGCGTCAGCTGGTGGATGGCAAGAAGCACCCGCCATTCTGGGCACGTCTGACCCTGGTGGCCTCGGCCATGGGCGTCAGCTTCGTACACGGCTCCAACGATGGCCAGAAGGGCATCGGTCTGGTGATGCTTGTGCTGATCTGTATGGCGCCAGCCTATTTCGCACTGGACATGAACAGCCGCGCCTATGATCTGGACCGGACCCAGGATGCCAACCAGCGCATCATGGAGATCTACCAGCGCAACCAGTCTGCCCTCTCTGGTGTCATCAACTTCTCTGCACCGGCAACGGCTCAGGAAGAGCTGATGACTCACTGCTCCGCCGGTGGCGTGCTGCAGGCGATGGCCACTCTGGATGCCCGTCTGGGGGCCGTGCGTACTTATGATCAGATGAGCCTGACCGACCGCCGCGAAGTGCGTCGTCTGCTGCTCTGTATCGATGACACCGCCCGCAAGGCTGCCAAGCTGCCGCTGCCAGCCAAGGAGCTGACCGATCTGGCCAAATGGCGCAAGGATCTGACCGCGACCGCTGAATACGCACCGACCTGGGTGATCGTCTCCATCGCGCTGGCGCTCGGTTGCGGCACCATGGTGGGCTGGCGTCGTATCGTTCATACCGTGGGCGAGAAGATCGGCACTACCGGCATGACCTATAGCCAGGGCATTGCGGCCCAGATCACGGCTGCTACCTCCATCGGGGTCGCCAGTCTGACCGGTATGCCGGTGTCCACCACCCACATCCTCTCTTCTGCGGTGGCGGGTACCATGGTAGCCAACAAATCCGGCCTGCAGAGCCAGACCATCAAGACCATCCTGATGGCCTGGGTGCTGACCCTGCCGCTGACCATGCTGCTCTCCGGCGGCCTGTTCATCGTCAGCCATCATCTGTTTGGCTAAATGCCAATACCATATTCGATAAAGGGCCTGCGGGCCCTTTTTTGTGTTTCCTGTCCTCTCCTGAATACGGTTTACACCTTTCCCCCCAATAAATGAACAGTCCTATGGGATAAGGTGTGAAACGGACACCGCGCGATGACTCGCTGACGTTTAAACTGGCGTTGGTCGAACAGATTGAAAAAGGCGAGCTCAGCTGCCTGCAAGCACAACCCCGATATGGCATTCAGGGCAATTCGACCATTCTGGTGTGGTTTGCGTAAACATGGTTGGCAAGATTGGAGCCTGAGGTATCTGTACCCGCCGGCAATAGCATCACCATGCCTGACCCCGACAAACAGACGCACCAACAATGTATCAAAGAGCTCGAGCAGCTGGCGCTGATAAGCCTGAAGGCCCAAGTCGTCGATGTGCTGAAGAACGACTAGGCGTTTCCATCGTAAAAAAGCGACCCGACAAGTCCTCTCGCAGCGGCAGGTCGAGAGACTGACCATTGTCAGGGCTTGCCTGTTTCTGGGAATAAGCCGGCAGGCTTTCTACAAGCGCAATCGGGTTGCGGACGGACATCTAAGCTCAGGGGCTGCAGGTGGTGCGATTTGTGCGTCAGGTTCGGCTGCGACAACTGCAGGTCGGCACTAGCAAGCTGCATTATCTGCTTCAGGGTCAGGATGATGCCTAGTTCAAGGTCGGGCGGGACAGGCTGTTTCGGATATTGGCCGAGTACCGCTACTGGTGCAGCCCAGTCTAGGGTTTCCTCGTCGCGCAGTAATGCCGATTAATCCCTGTTTGTATTTTGTATGTACTGAGCGATGCTTTGCTGTTATATGCCAACAGACTAGAAGTAGAATATCATTTTTAACGAGTCGGAAGATAGAATGAAAATCTTGAGCCGGTTTAGCAAACCTTTACGACACAGACACAGTTTGCTGTCGCCAAGCTCCCGGTTCAAACAGAGGAGAGAGTCATGAGCCAGTCTGTGGCTTGGTCAATGCCATGCAGCGTGTCGGTAGCGGATTTGTTTGTCCATATCCGAGGTATTACTGACCGGAGTCGGGTGTTCAAGAGGATATTTGCATTAGGTTCCTCATCCAAACTCCTTATCGATGAAGCTCGAGCAATCTATGTCATGAAGATAAAAAAAGAGCCACACAATGGTGTGGCTCTCGATTTAGTCGTTACCGGTGGATATCAGGGGCGGCCGGCCGGGCAGGTGGCCACGTTGACGGCGGCAGTGCTGCCACCGTGACGACCTGATGTGCTCACTTCGTTGCGTACCAGCGGCGGGTAGTTAACCGGCTCACGAGCAGGCAGGGCAGGGGCTTCGGCGGGGGTTGCCATCGGCGCGGATGCTTTGCGGGCACGAGCCAGCAGGCCAGCACCGTGAGCTACCTGTTTGGTCACGACCGAAGTCTCTTCCACCACAACCGCAGCGACAGGTGCCGGGGCTGCAACTGGTATTTCGACTGCAGCCGGTACAGCTTCCACGACAGGAGTGCTGACAGCAGGGGTTTCTTCAACAACCGGAGCAGTTTCAACGACTTCAGTGGCAGCCATGTCGGCAACCGGCGCGGCGACAACGGCAACTTCCGGCTCTGCTGCAACCACGACTTCTGCGACAGCTGCAACAACCGGGCTGGCAGCCACATCGGCTTGAGTTGCTTCGACCTGGGCAGCAGCCTGCTCGGCAGCTTCTTCAGCAACGGCTTCGACAACCACATGCTCGGTCAGTGCAGCAGAGGCTTGCAGGGCAGCAGCGACGGCTTCAGCGCTCGGGATGGTAACAACAGGCACTACCGGCTCTTCAACCTGTGCTTTGGCAATATCTGCCTGGGCTGCGGTGGTCAGAGTTGTGGTATCTTGCTGTTCTTCGTCACGTTGGCTGCGGGCATCTTCGTTGATGCGCTTGCGGCGCTGACCTTCGATACGCTGGCTACGCGGAGTGCGGCGTGAACGGCGCTGGCCTTCACTCTGCTCTTCCTGCTCGTTACCCACGGTGGCATCGATCACGTCAGCTTGCGCTGGTACTTCGTCAACCGGCAGGGCAGGGATGTCAGCAGCGGCGACATCGACGCGGATCTGCTTGCGCAGTTGACGACGTTCGCGGCGCTCGGCTACTTTCTGCTCTTTCTCCTGGCGTGGCTGGGCAGCAGCTGCATCGACAGTATCTACTGCGTCAACAACGACTTCGGCGCGCGGCTCACGGGGAGCACGAGGTTCACGGGCTGGACGTGGCGCACGTTCCTGGCGCGGCTCGCGAGGTTCGCGCTCCTGACGGGGTTCACGTTCCATGCGCTGTTCGCTACGCCCCTCACCACGGGCTTCACGCTCCTGACGAGGCTCGCGCTCTTTGCGGGGACGGCGATTGCGGTTTTCACCGGCTTCGCGGTTGCCACCTTCACGCTTCTCGCCAGCTTCCGCATTGTTGCGGTTGCCACGATTGTCGTCACGACGAGGACGCTGACCACGGCCACGACCTTCTTCGCGCTGGTGACGTTGACCTTCATCCTTGCGTGCTTCACGAGCAGCAGGTTTCTCGGCGGGCGCTTTCACGTCGGCAGGGGCTGCATCGCTGCTGAACAGGCCGGTAATGCCTTTGATCAGCTTGCTGAAGAAACCGGCTTCGGCAGGGGCCGCAGCAACGGGAGCCGCTTGCTGTTGCGGTGCAACAGGGGCCGGTTGTGCCGGTTGGGCAAAGCCTTGCAGCAGCGGTTGCTCGCGCTCGATCACCTGAGCTTGTTTCGGTTGGTAGACCGGCTTGGCAATCTCGGTTTTCAGCTCGTAGCTGGCCGCTTCCGGGATCTCGTTCTGACGAATGCGAGTCACTTCGTAGTGCGGGGTTTCCAGATGCTGGTTCGGAATGATGTAAACACGCACATCATTGCGCTGTTCCAGACTGGCGATGGCGGCACGCTTCTCGTTAAGCAGATAGGCGGCAACATCTACCGGCACCTGACCGTGAACCTGCTCGGTGTTGTCCTTCATGGCCTCTTCTTCGATGAGACGCAGGATGGATAAGGCGAGAGATTCGTTGTCACGGATCACGCCTTGACCCTGGCAACGGGGGCAGATGTGGCTGCTGGATTCGTTGAGGGAGGGGCGCAGACGCTGGCGAGACATCTCCAGCAGACCGAAACGGGAGATCCGGCCCAGCTGGATGCGGGCACGATCCTGATGAACTGCTTCACGCAGACGGTTTTCCACTTCGCGCTGATGGCGAACCGGCGTCATGTCGATGAAGTCGATAACGATCAGGCCACCCAGGTCGCGCAGACGCAATTGACGGGCAATTTCGTCGGCCGCTTCCAGGTTGGTTTGCAGCGCAGTCTCTTCGATATCGCCGCCCTTGGTGGCGCGGGAGGAGTTGATATCGATGGAGGTCAGCGCTTCGGTCGGATCGATAACGATGCTGCCACCGGAAGGGAGGCGCACTTCACGCTGGAAGGCTGATTCGATCTGGCTCTCAATCTGGAAGTGGTTGAACAGGGCAACTTCACCCTTGTACAGCTTCACGCGGTTGAGGAAATCGGGACGTACCAGCTCGATATGGGCCTTGGCGCGTTCGAAAATCACCGGATTGTCGATCAAAATCTCGCCCACATCGCGACGCAGGTAGTCACGGATGGCACGCACGATGACGTTGCTTTCCTGGTGGATCAGCACCGGCGCAGCGCGCTCCTGAGAGGCCTTGTGGATGGAGTCCCAGTGGTTGAGCAGAACGTTCAAATCCCATTCCAACTCTTCCGGAGACTTGCCCACACCAGCGGTACGCACGATTAGCCCCATGCCTTCCGGCACGGTCAATCCACTCAGGGCTTCTTTCAGTTCAGTCCGCTCATCACCCTCGATGCGGCGGGAGATACCACCGGCACGGGGGTTGTTGGGCATCAGTACCAGGTAGCTACCTGCCAGGCTGATAAAGGTGGTGAGGGCTGCACCCTTGGTGCCTCGCTCTTCCTTGTCGATCTGGACGATAACTTCCTGACCTTCGCGGACCACTTCTTTGATGTTGGGACGACCCTGATAGGAGTAACCGGAGGGGAAGTAATTGCGGGCGATCTCCTTCAACGGCAGGAAACCGTGGCGCTCGGCGCCGTAGTCGACAAAAGCAGCTTCAAGGCTGGGTTCTACGCGGGTGATCTTACCCTTGTAAATGTTCGCTTTCTTCTGCTCGTGTCCCGGACTTTCAATATCCAAATCGTAGAGCTGTTGTCCGTCAACCAGCGCTACGCGCAACTCCTCTTCTTGAGTTGCGTTGATAAGCATTCTTTTCATTGAGTTCTCATTATTGTGTCATTTTGATTTCCTCCATCTGGGTCCTGCCAGCGCCGGCCTCGGGTCTTCAGCATACTGGGGCAACCTCCCGGTTGGGGTATGCATGAGGCGCAAACTAAGGGCGTTCTGGTCATCACTTCTCGAGAAGGAATGAATAAGGATGCCGAAATGGAGACAAATAAACGGTGATGTTTGTGTTCTCCATGCGTTGTACCTCGCACCCGGGAACCGTCATGTTCTTGTATACACGGTGTTTCGGGATTGGGTGGCATACTTTTTGGCCACTTAGTACAAGGCTTGAACACAATGACAAAACCTTGTTTATTATCCCATTTAAACCTCTTTTATAGCAAGGCGCCATTTTTCAACAAACCATGCAGCCAAGGGGCGCGGGCAGTGTTAAAATCCGCGCCATGACACAGATACAACAACAAGTGCAGCTGCTCACCATCGAAGCTGAGCATGACGGGCAGCGCATCGACAATTTTCTCAAGACTCAGCTAAAGGGCGTCCCCAAGAGCCTGATTTATCGCATCCTTCGTAAAGGCGAAGTGCGAGTAAACAAAAAGCGCATCAAACCGGAGTACAAACTCTGCGCAGGTGACGAGGTGCGGGTACCCCCCGTGCGCGTTGCCGAGAAGAATGAGCTGCCTTCAGCCAACCTCGGGGTTATCCAGCGTCTGGAGAGCCAGATCCTGTTCGAAGACGATGCCATGATCGTGTTGAACAAGCCCTCCGGCATGGCCGTACACGGTGGCAGCGGCCTGAGCTTTGGTGTGATTGAAGGGCTACGCGCACTGCGTCCGGAAGCCCGCTTCCTCGAACTGGTTCATCGACTGGATCGTGACACCTCTGGGGTATTGCTGGTTGCCAAGAAGCGCAGCGCCCTGCGCAGCCTGCATGAACAGTTGCGGGTCAAGACCATGCGCAAGCAGTATCTGGCACTGGTACGCGGCAAGTGGCAGGCTCACGTCAAGGTGGTCAATGCGCCGCTGCGCAAAAACGATCTGCAATCCGGTGAACGGGTAGTGCGGGTCAGTGCCGATGGCAAGCCCTCCGAAACCCGGTTCCGTATCGTGCGTCAATTTGCCGAAGCGACTCTGGTCGAGTGCAGCCCCATCACTGGCCGTACCCACCAGATCCGCGTGCACACCCAGCATGCCGGTCACCCGATCGCCTGTGACGATAAGTACGGTGAAGCGGCGTTTGACGATAAAATGCGCAGCCAAGGTCTGAAACGGCTCTTTTTGCATGCCTGGAAGCTCAGCTTCACCCATCCGGCCGATGGTCGCGAAATGCAGGTAGAAGCGCCGCTGGCACCTGAGCTCGACAACTTCCTCAACGGCTTGCCACGTTGATGCAGGATATCCGGCTCGCCATTTTCGATTGGGACGGCACCCTGATGGATTCGGTAGGCCGGATTGTTGCCTGTGTGCAAGGGGCCGCCAGAGATTGTGAGCTGGCGGTACCTGCACCAGCCCAGATCCGGCAGATCATCGGATTGAGCCTCGATGTCGCCATGTCCCGTCTGTTCCCCTTATGCAGTGGCAGTGGCGCCACCAGCGGTGAGCGCCAGATTGCCGCACTCATCGATCGCTATCGTCATCACTATCTGCACGATGCCACCCCCAGCCCGTTGTTTGCCGGGGCAGGGGAGTTGCTGCATGACTGGCGGTCACGAGGGCTGCAACTGGCCGTCGCGACCGGGAAATCACGCCGCGGGCTGGATCGGGTATTGGATGAAACCGGGCTACGCCCGTTGTTTGTGGCTAGCCGAGGGGCCGATGAGGCCCGCTCCAAGCCTGATCCGCTGATGCTTGAGCAGATCCTGGACGAGCTGGGGCTGTCACCCCGGCAGGCGGTAATGATCGGCGACTCTGTTCACGATATGGCGATGGCCGAGGCGATCGCCATGCTGCGTATTGGTGTCACCTGGGGGGTGGATAGCCGCGATGCCCTCAGTCGTCACGGGCCAGTGGCGGTGGTGGATTCTATGGCGGCTCTTCGCGGGCTGTTATAGACGCCTCTCTTTAAGAGACGTCGATCTGATTGATAACAGAAGCCCGGTCTATTGACCGGGCTTTTTATATGCTCGATCTAGCTTATCTATTCGTTCGCGATCAGGGCAGGGCAATACCGTGGCGCTCCAGCAGCTCGATCAGGCCGATCAGTGGTAGACCGATCAAGGCGTTAGGATCGCGCCCCTCCAGCCCCTTGAACAGCACGATCCCCATCCCTTCACATTTGAAGCTGCCCGCACAATCTAGGGGCAATTCTGCCTCTACATAGCGGCGAATGGCGGCTTCATCGAGGTTGCGAAAATGGACGGTGAAAGGTTCCACCAACTGATGAGCCTCCCCGGTTGCAGCGTTAAGTACGCACAGCCCGGTGTAAAAGGTGACGCAGCGCCCCTGGGCCGCCATCAGCTGGGCGATGGCATTGTCTATGGTGCCCGGTTTGCCGAGGATGTGATTATCGCAGACACACACCTGATCAGATCCGATGATCAAGCCGTGATCACGTTGCCCGGCGATGGCATCAGCCTTGGCACGAGCCAGTCTGGCCACCAGCGCCTCGGCGGATTCGCCAGCCAGTGGTTGCTCATCCACATCGGGCGCGGCACATTCAAAGGGGAGTCCGAGCTTCTCCAGCAGGGCTTTGCGATAGCGAGAAGTTGAGGCGAGGATCAGATTCTGTGGCATAATCGAGTTACCGATGAAAGCGAGTACCGGCATTCTAGGGACTTGTAACGTTAAAATCATCGGCGGTAAGGACTTTTTCCTTTGACTATCAGTTGTTGGACCTATATTATTCGCGCCCTATGCAAAAGGTGAAGTTGCCCGTTAAGGTTGATCCAGTCCGTAGTGCCTTGAAGCTGCTCGATTACATCGGGATAGTGGAAAAGTCGCAGATGCCCAGGCTGGAGGAATCAACCGCTGGCTTGCAGAGTGATATCGATGTATCACTGCATTTTGGCAAAGATGTCCAGAAGTTGACCGTTATGAAAGGCACTGCCCATGCCAAGGTTGACCTGGTTTGCCAACGTTGCGGGGAGACATTCGAACACCTCTGTGAAGCTGAATTTATCTACACTCCGCTGTTCGAAAGAACAAACGAGGAAGAACTGCCGGAAGCTTATGAGCCCATTGAGTTGGACGAAAACGGCGAGATAGATCTTCATCAAATCCTGGAGGATGAGCTCATCCTCTCGTTGCCTCAAGTTGCAATGCATTCTCTGGATGCATGCCCGAGAGGAAACATGGAGATGACCTGGGGTGAAATCGAACCTGCTGATGAGCGGCCGAATCCCTTTGCAGTTCTTGAAGAGCTTAAACGTAAGTGAATTTAGGAGTTAGCCTACAATGGCCGTACAACAGAACCGTAAAACCCGTGCCAAGCGTGGCATGCGTCGTTCCCACGATGCGCTGACCACCGCTGCCCTGACTGTTGATCAGACCAGTGGCGAAATTCATCGTCGTCACCACGTGACTGCCGATGGTTTCTACCGCGGTAAAAAGGTAATCGCTTAAGGATTGCCTTTGTCTACGCAAACTGTCGCGCTAGACATCATGGGGGGAGATATTGGCCCCTCGGAAACAGTGCCTGCCGCCGTGCAGGCACTGTCTCTTTTACCCCAGCTAAAACTGATCCTGGTCGGCGACCAGCACCAGACCTCTTCTCTGCTGCAGCAACATGGCTTGCTGAATCATCCCCGAGTCCGTTTCGTACATGCATCCCAGGTGGTTGGCATGGGCGATAAACCGATCGTGGCGCTGCGTACTCTGAAAGACTCCTCCATGCGGGTGGTACTCAATCTGGTTAAAGCCGGTGAGGCCGATGCTTGCGTCAGTGCTGGCAACACAGGTGCGTTGATGGCGATGGCCAAGTGCGTGCTCAAATCCTTGCCCGGGGTAGACAGACCCGCCCTCATCAAGGCGCTGCCGACATTGAGCGGCAAACGTACCGTGATGCTGGATCTAGGCGCCAACGTCAGTTGCGATGCGGATACCTTGCTGCAGTTTGCGGTGATGGGCTCCGTCGTGGCCGAAAAGGTCGAAGGCATTGCGTCACCTCGTGTTGCCTTGCTCAACATCGGCGAGGAGGAGATCAAGGGCAACGATCTGGTGCGTCACAGCGCCGAATTGTTGCGTCAGTGCCACGCACTCAATTATGTCGGGTTCGTCGAAGGGGATCGTATCTTCAGCGGCGATAGCGACGTGATCGTCTGCGACGGTTTTGTCGGCAATGTCGCCCTCAAGACGGCAGAAGGGGTGGTGCGGATGATGGCCCAGCTGGCCGGATATCCCCGCAAGAAACGCACTTTTCTTGGCCGGATCGCCGGATTTATGTTCAAACGGCGTTTTTCTTACCTGAACCCCGACCAGTATAACGGAGCAAGTCTGTTAGGATTGCGCGGCATTGTGGTAAAAAGTCATGGGCGGGCCGAACGGCGCGCTCTGTGTAATGCGATCCTGCTGGCCGCACAAGAGGCCAAACATCAACTTCCACTGCAAATAGCAGATCGCCTTGAAGCTGTCTTCTCTGACAGGGATCTATAAGAACTCTATGCATAGCAAAATTCTGGGTACTGGCAGCTACCTGCCGAGTTCAGTGCGTACCAACGCCGATCTCGAGCAGATGGTTGAGACCAGTGATGAGTGGATCGTGGAACGTACCGGTATCCGTGAGCGCCGTATTGCCGGGGCTGACGAAACCGTTGCCACCCTCTCTTACCAGGCCGCCCTGCGCGCCCTGGATGCAGCCGGTCTGACCGCTGCCGATCTCGATATGATAGTGCTGGCCACTACCAGTGCTGAAAATGCCTTCCCGGCTGCCGCCTGCGAGCTGCAGGGGCTGCTCGGCGTTCCGGGCATTCCTGCCTTTGACGTGGCTGCTGCTTGCGCAGGCTTCACTTATGCGCTCTCCATTGCCGATCAGTTCGTCAAATCCGGCGCAGCCCGCCATGTGCTGGTCGTTGGGGCCGATGTGCTCTCCCGCATGTGCGATCCGCAAGATCGCGGCACCATCATCCTGTTTGGTGATGGGGCAGGGGCTGTGATTGTCGGTGCCAGCGAGACGCCGGGCATTCTCTCTACCCATCTTCATGCCGATGGCCGTTATGGCGAGCTGCTCAAGCTGCCGCACCCTCGTCGCGGCATGCCGGGTGCCGAGCTCGAAGCCTACATGTATATGAAGGGCAACGATGTCTTCAAGGTCGCGGTCACCCGTTTGAGCGAGATCGTCACCGAAACGTTGGCCGCTGCTGGCATCGAGCCGAGCGAGCTGGATTGGCTGGTGCCACATCAGGCCAACTTCCGCATCATCAGCGCCACTGCCAAGAAGCTCGGCATGAGCCTCGATAAGGTGGTGTTGACCCTCGACAAACACGGCAATACCTCCGCTGCTTCCGTCCCCATCGCCTTCGATGAAGGGGTTCGGGATGGCCGGATCAAACCGGGTCAGCTGGTACTGCTGGAGGCCTTTGGCGGCGGTTTTGCCTGGGGCTCGGCGCTGGTTCGCCTCTGATCTTCGGCGGGATGGTGTCTCCATCATCCCGTCACCGATTTCATTTTTGTCTTATCTAAAAGGAATCAATGATGACCCAATTTGCCATTGCCTTCCCGGGACAAGGTTCCCAGTCCGTTGGCATGCTGGCCGAGCTGGCCGAACAACATGCCGTGATCAAGGAGACCTTCGCCGAGGCGAGTCAGGTGCTGGGTTATGACCTGTTTGCCCTGGTGATGGATGGTCCGGTTGAAGATCTGAACAAAACCTGGCGCACCCAGCCTGCACTGCTGACTGCCTCTGTCGCCCTGTGGCGCCTGTGGCAACAGCTGGGTGGGGCAACCCCTGCCGTCATGGCGGGTCACAGCCTGGGTGAGTATTCCGCGCTGGTTTGCAGCGGTGCACTCGATTTTGCCGATGCGGTCAAACTGGTCGAGCTGCGTGGTCTGGCCATGCAGGAAGCGGTACCGGAAGGCACCGGCGCCATGGCGGCCATCATCGGTCTGGATAACGAATCCATCGCCGCCAACTGCGAAAAAGCGGCACAAGGGCAGGTGGTCTCTCCGGTCAACTTCAACTCCCCGGGCCAGGTGGTTATCGCCGGTCACAAAGAGGCCGTTGAGCGAGCCAACGTGCTGATGAAAGAGTCGGGCGCCAAGCGTGCGTTGCCGCTGCCGGTCTCCGTGCCGTCTCACTGCGCGCTGATGAAACCTGCCGCAGAAAAACTGGCAGCTGCGCTGGACGGGATCGAGATCAAGGTTCCAACCATCGCGGTCATCAATAATGTCGACGTATCCTGTGAACAGGATCCGGCCGCCATCAAGCAAGCACTGGTACGTCAGCTGTTCAGCCCGGTTCGTTGGACCGAGACTGTCGAGCGGATGGCCAATGAGGGGGTTCCCCTCGAGATCGAGATGGGACCGGGCAAAGTGTTGACCGGGCTCGCCAAGCGCATCGACAAGCGCGTGGAAGGTATTCACGCCAACGATGCCGCCTCTTTCGAGCAGGCGCTGGCCCAGATCAAGTAAACAGGAGCAAGTGATGAGTTTTACCGATAAGGTTGTGTTGGTGACCGGTGCCAGTCGTGGCATCGGCCGTGCGATTGCCGAAACATTCGTGGCCCGTGGCGCGAAAGTGGTCGGTACGGCGACCAGCGAGAGCGGTGCCGAGGCGATCAGCGCCTATCTGGGCGACAATGGTTGCGGCATGGCACTGAACGTGACCAGCCAGGAATCCATCGAAGCCGTCTTCGCCGCCATCAAGGCGCGCTTTGGCGACATCGACATCCTGATCAACAACGCGGGTATCACCCGTGACAACCTGTTGATGCGGATGAAAGATGACGAGTGGAACGAGATCATCGATACCAATCTGACCTCGCTTTACCGTCTGAGCAAACCTGTGTTGCGTGCCATGATGAAGAAACGTCACGGTCGCATCATCAGCATTGGCTCCGTGGTGGGAACCATGGGCAATGCGGGTCAGGTCAACTATGCTGCCGCCAAGGCCGGTCTGGTTGGTTTTACCAAATCGTTGGCGCGGGAAGTGGCATCCCGTGGTATCACAGTGAACGCGGTTGCCCCCGGTTTCATCGAAACCGACATGACCCGTGCCCTGAATGACGATCAACGTGCCGGCATCATGAGTCAGGTGCCTGCCGCCCGTTTGGGTGATCCAAAAGAAATTGCCGCAGCTGTGGTATTCTTGGCTTCTGATGAAGCAGCCTATATCACCGGCGAAACCCTGCATGTTAATGGCGGGATGTACATGGTGTAATCAATTTGTCGTAAGATCTGTTCAAATTTGCGATAGTACGCCGAAGTTTGGCACATATCGTGGTTTGACCAGCGGCAAGCTACTTGCAAACTCACGTCAATTGAATAAACTACCCCAACCAGACGCAAATAGCGTATTTTTAAAGGAAAATTCAGGTCATGAGCAACATCGAAGAACGCGTAAAGAAAATCATCATCGAACAACTGGGTGTTAAAGAGGAAGACGTTAAGAACGCTGCCTCCTTCGTCGACGACCTGGGCGCTGACTCTTTGGATACCGTTGAACTGGTAATGGCGCTGGAAGAAGAATTCGATACCGAAATTCCTGATGAAGAAGCCGAGAAGATCACCACTGTTCAAGCGGCTATCGACTACATCACCGCTAATCAGGAATAAGTTCCTGTTCTGAAAGAAGCGGCCCAAGGGCCGCTTCTTTTGTATTTGTTCCTTTTCAAAACACCTCTCGGAGACTACCTCAGTGTCAAAACGCAGAGTCGTGGTGACCGGCTTGGGGATGCTTTCCCCGGTGGGTAACACTGCCGAATCCAGCTGGCAAGCACTGCTCAACGGGCAGAGCGGTATTTCCCTTATCGAACACTTTGATGCCAGCGAGTTTGCAACCCGCTTCGCGGGTCTGGTCAAAGATTTCGATCCCGAGCAGTACGGTATCAACCGTAAAGACGCTCGCAAGATGGATCTCTTCATTCAATACGGCATCGCGGCCGGTATGCAGGCGCTGGATGATTCCGGCCTGACCATCAATGAAGAGAATGCCGAACGTGTCGGCGTGGCCATTGGCTCCGGTATCGGCGGTCTGGGTCTGATTGAACAGAACCACGAAAGCTTGGTCAACGGCGGCCCACGCAAGATCAGTCCCTTCTTCGTTCCGTCCACCATCATCAATATGGTGTCCGGTCATCTTTCCATCATGAAAGGTCTGCAAGGGCCGAACATCGCTGTGACCACCGCCTGTACCACTGGTACCCATGCCATCGGTATGGCTGGCCGGATGATAGCTTACGGTGATGCCGATGTGATGGTCGCTGGCGGCGCCGAGAAAGCCTCCACCGCGATGGGGATGGGGGGGTTTGCTGCCGCCAAGGCACTCTCCAACCGCAACGACGAGCCGCAAAAAGCGAGCCGTCCGTGGGATAAGGATCGCGACGGTTTCGTGCTGGGTGACGGTGCCGGTGTACTGGTGCTGGAAGAGTACGAACACGCCAAGGCCCGTGGCGCCAAGATCTACGCCGAGCTGGTCGGTTTTGGCATGAGCGGTGACGCGTACCACATGACTGCGCCTCCTGCAGATGGCAACGGTGGTGCTCGCGCCATGAAAAATGCCATCAAGGATGCCGGCATTGCCCCCGAGCAGATTGGTTACATCAACGCGCACGGTACCTCCACCCCGCTGGGTGATGTGGCTGAACTGCGTGGCATGAAGTCGGTGTTTGGTGAGCACGCCAAATCTTTGATGATCAGTTCTACCAAGTCAATGACCGGTCACCTGCTTGGCGCCGCCGGTGCCATCGAGGCGATCATCACTGTGTTGGCCCTGCGTGATCAGGTGGCTCCGCCCACCATCAACCTCGACAACCCGGATGATGAGTGCGATCTGGATCTGGTACCCCATGTGGCCAAGCCAGGCAGCTTCGAGTTCGCCCTTTCCAACTCGTTTGGTTTTGGCGGCACCAATGGCTCACTGATCTTCAAACGCGTATAATTTGCCGCAGGGCAAAGACACAGGCCCGATACTGCCGGTATCGGGCCTTTTTTATCGGAGGGATCCCTTTGCTTATCAATGGAATGAAGCTTGATACCATCTCGGCCCATGATCGGGGGCTGGCCTATGGTGATGGTCACTTTACCACCATGGCGGTCAGGGAGGGTCGCGTGTTGCAGTGGCCTGCCCATCTGGCACGGTTGCAGCTGGCCAACAACCGGCTGGGATTGGTTGAACCGGACTGGGAGCTCTTGACCCAGGAGGTTGAAGAGATGGTGGCCGAGCAACCACAATGCGTGGCCAAGGTGATCCTGACCCGCGGCGAGGGGGGGCGGGGCTATGACGGCAGCGGATGTCAGCACACAACCCGGATTGTCACTCTGGCGCCGTTTCCCACTCACTATGGCCAGTGGCAACAGGAGGGGATCGAGATGGTGGTGTGCCGCCAGCGGATCGGCGATGCCCCCATGCTGGCCGGGCTTAAAACCTTGAATCGTCTGGAGCAGGTATTGCTAAAAAGCGAACTTGTCAGCCGAAATGCAGTCGAAGGGATAGTGCTTAACAGTCGCGGTTTTCTCATTGAAGGGGTCAGTGCCAATCTGTTTTGGCGTCGGGGCAAGACGGTGTTTACGCCCGATCTCGCCCGCGGTGGTGTCGATGGCATCATGCGCCGCCAGGTGATGGCGATGTTGAAACAGATGAGTATTGAGTTGCGTGTGGTAGAGGCTCCGCTGGAGTCACTATGGCAGGCGGAAGAGGTGTGGCTCACCAATACCCTGATGGGGGTCGTGCCGGTCAATGGCATCGAGGATATCCATTATCCCCCAGCGGTATTGAGTCGCCGTTTACAGGAGCGTTTGGTCATTGAAGTTTAATCGGCTTTACACCCTGCTCGCGGGGGCGGCACTGACGGTAGCCGCTGCCGGGGGCTATGTACATTACAAATGGCAACAGGTAGAGACGCTCACCAACAAGGGGCCGACCCGGCTCTTTACGGTGGAGAAGGGCGCCCATGCGGCGCGCCTGATCGCCGAACTGGGTGAGGGGGAAACCAGCCCCTGGGCGGTGCGGCTCTGGCTGCGCAGCCATCCCGAACTGGTGGCCATCAAATCGGGCACCTATGAAATCAAGGAAGGGGCCCCTCTCAAGGAGACCCTTTCCCTGTTCGCATCGGGCAAGGAGTTTCACTTCAGCCTCACCTTCGTCGAAGGTTCCCGTTTCGAGGATTGGCAAAAGCAACTCTCCAGCGCCCCATACCTTGAGCGGTTGACCGTCGAGCAATCCGAAGCCGACCTGGCGCAGGAACTCGGCATCGAGAATGGCAAGCTGGAGGGTTGGTTCCTGCCGGAAACCTATGCCTATACCACCCATGCCAGCGATCTCTCGATCCTGCGTCGCGCCCATCAGGATATGGAGACTTTCCTGCAGCAGAGCTGGGAGAAACGTCAGGCCAACCTGCCTTACAAGACCCCTTATGAGGCGCTGATCATGGCCTCCATCATCGAGAAAGAGACCGGCCAGCCGGACGAGCGGGCGCAGATCGCCTCCGTATTCGTCAACCGTCTGCGTCTGGGCATGAAGTTGCAAACCGATCCCACCGTCATTTACGGGGTGAAGGATCGCTTCGATGGCAACATTCGCCGCAGCGATCTGACCGACAAGAATCCCTACAACACCTATGTGATCGACGGCCTGCCGCCCACGCCTATTGCCATGCCGGGCAAGGCCTCCATCGAAGCTGCGCTTAACCCCAAATCGACCGACTATCTCTATTTTGTCGCCAAGGGGGGCGGTGCCCACTATTTCTCCAAGACCCTCGACGAACATAATCGGGCGGTTCGCGAATACATATTGAAGAAACCCTAATGTCTAAATTTATTGTGATCGAAGGATTGGAAGGGGCAGGGAAGAGCTCGGCCGTGCGTTATGTGACCGACTATCTGCAGCGCCACGGCATCAACCGGATCGAGTGCACCCGCGAGCCGGGTGGTACGCCACTGGCCGAGCGGATGCGGGCCATCGTCAAAGAGGTGCACGACGAGCGCCTCACCATCGAGGCGGAACTGCTGCTGATGTACGCCTCCCGGGTACAACTGGTGGAGACCCGCATTAAGCCGGCACTGGCCAACGGTGTCTGGGTGGTGGGAGATCGCCACGATCTCTCCTCCCAGGCATATCAGGGTGGCGGCCGTGGTATCGATGCCCAGCTTATCGGAGCCATCAAGCAGGCGGTGCTCGGCAACTTCAAGCCGGATCTCACCCTCTATCTCGATATCGATCCCGCCCTTGGCTTGCAGCGCGCCCGCCATCGTGGCGAGCTGGATCGCATCGAACTGGAGCAACTGAGCTTCTTCGAGCGTACCCGAACTCGTTATCTCGAACTGGCCGCCAAGGATGATTCCATTGTGGTGATCGATGCGGCGCAAACGCCGGAACAGGTCAAAGCTGCCATCGAGCGTGCATTGGATCACTATCTGTCGAACGAGCCGCTATGTATCCCTGGCTGATCCCCGACTGGCATGCCCTGAGCCAGACGGCCCAGTCCGGTCGTCTCGGCCACGCCTGGTTGTTGCTGGGCGATCCCGGTCTTGGCAAGGAGCAACTGGCTGAGCGGCTGGCGCGTTTGCACCTTTGCCAACAACCGGATCGTGGAGAACCGTGTGGTCAGTGCCACTCCTGCCAGCTGTTTGACAAGGGCAACCACCCGGATCTCGGCACCATAACGCGCGACAGCAAGACCATCGGGGTCGAGGCCATTCGCGAGATTTGCACCCGGCTGCAGAGCTCTGCCCAGCTCGGCCGTGGCAAGGTGGTGATCATTCCTGATGCGGAGCGGATGACCGAATCGGCAGCCAATGCCCTGTTGAAAACCCTGGAAGAGCCGGCCGGCGACAGCTTGCTGTTGCTGATCGCTTCCCAGGTGTCCCGGTTGCTTCCCACCATTCTCAGTCGCTGTCACAAACATGTCTGTCCGTTGCCTGCGGAAGGGGAAACAGTACGCTGGTTGGCCGAGCAGGGTCATCAGGCCACTCTGGCTCAGGTGCGGATCTGTCAGGGGGCCCCGCTGCGGGTACTCGACTATATCGAGCAGCAACAGGACGGTACTCGCCGCGAATTGCTGGAGCAGTTTGTCGCCCTGAGTCAAAGTCCGGTCAAGGCGACGGCACTGTGCAGCCAGCTTGGTCAGGAGACGCAGGTCAGGTTGCACTGGTTGCAGCTCTTCTTGTGCGATGCCCTGAAAACCCAGGCAGGATGCGGTCACCATCAGCTGGCCATGCCTGATCTGGCCATCTTGAGTCAACGGTTGGCGGAGCAGCACTCCAGCGAAAAACTGCTGGAGGCAGAACAAGATCTGGTAGCCCTGAAAGCGGCATGCCAGCCGGGCCAGCTCTCCAATCCCACCATCCATCTGATGAACTGGCTCAGTCGCTGGTTATAAGTACCGACAAGCAGAAAGGTTTTATATGTTACTCGTTGATTCCCACTGTCATCTCGATCGCCTTAGCTATGGCAGCAAGCAGACAAGCATGGCTGATGTACTGGCAAAGGCCGCGAAACTGGACGTGGGATATTTTCTCTGTGTCAGTGTGACTCAGGCACAGTTCCCGACCATGCTCGAGGCGATCGCTCCCTATCCCCAGGTATTTGCCTCTTGCGGGGTACACCCGCTCAATCAGGAACCCGGTGTCGATGCCGAGTTGCTGTTCAAGCAAGCTGCCGATCCACGTGTGGTGGCCATCGGTGAGACCGGTCTCGATTACTTTTACTCACCCGAGAACAAAGAGGTGCAGCAAGCCTCTTTCCGCGAACATATCCGGGTTGCTCGCGCGTTGAACAAGCCGCTGATCATCCATACCCGCGATGCCCAGCAAGATACCTTGCAGATCATGCTTGAAGAGGGCGCTGATCAGGTTGGCGGTGTGCTGCACTGCTTCACCGAATCCCTCGAAATGGCGCAAGCTGCGATGGCGATGGGGTTCTATATCTCAATCTCCGGGATCGCCACCTTCAAAAATGCGTCCGCCCTGCAAGAGGTGGTCAAGGCTCTGCCCCTCGACAGATTGCTGGTCGAGACCGACTCGCCCTATCTTGCCCCCGTACCGCATCGGGGGAGGGAGAACGAACCCGCCTTTGTGCGAGACGTTGCGCAGTTTATTGCTGACCTGCGTCATATTCCGCTCAATGAATTGGCAGAAGCCACCAGCCGGAATTTCTTTGAACTGTTCAAGCTGGCGAAAAAATAATCCCCAAGCCCCGTTATTCGGGGCTTTTTAATTTTCAAATACCAAGCTGATTACCCACCTGAATATCAACACCGAGCTTCATTATCTCTCACTTCTTCCTGCAAATGTTACTTTTTCGTTTTTGCTAAACCGGGTCGAATGATATTCCTATGTTTCCTTTATTCAGCGTGGTCAATGGGTATTAAAATAGGATGCTCTAAGTATCGATAATATTCATTATCGATACTTGATGTGTGTGGAAGATCCTGTAAGATCCTATCAAAATTCATATGAATCATAGTGTTCCGTGGCATATCCATCCTTATCCAATCCGGCTCATCAGTCACTGCAGACTGTTTTCGATGCACAGCTAAATAGTCGGGCACGCCGCTTTTTGCGCAGTGCAAAAGCGGATTCCACCCTCAATGCCTATCAGGCGGATACCCGTATTTTTGTCTTCTGGTGTCAATTACACGGGCTGGATCCGCTGCAAACGACCCATCACGACATCATGAATTTTCTCGCTGATCAAGCCGACGGCGTATTGGCCGACTGGGTATGGCTGGATAAAGAGGAGGGGAAGGGAGAACTGCGTAATGGCGAGCCTCGAAAACCAGCAACCCTGGTGAGACGGCTGGCGGGGATCCGTTATGCCTTCAAGCAGAAAGGCATTCACCCGATGCCGACCGAACATCCCGAAATAAAGGAGATGATGCGCGGCATTGTCAGGTTGGGGGATAACCGCAAGCGCAAAACCGGTGCCCTGACGCTGCAGCCTTTGACCCAGGTGCTGGATGGCATCGACACCAGTGACCTCGCGGGTTTGCGTGATCACACCCTGCTACTGCTGATGTTCAGTGGCGCCTTGCGCCGTTCAGAAGCGGCCCGAATTGAGGTGAGCGATCTCGATTTTGTGGGGCAGGGGATCCGTCTTCGCCTCAAACCGAGCAAGCATCAGCTGCATGAAACCGAGATAGCTTTAATCCCGGGCAAGCACTACTGTCCCGTCTCGGCACTGCAAAACTGGCTGAGCAAAAGCCGGATCAGCGAGGGGCCGCTATTTCGGCGCATGAACCGCTGGGGGCAACTGATGGCTGAACCACTAGGCCCCCAGGGCATCAATCTGATGATCAAGCGGCGAACCGGTCAAACCATCGACGATCTCTATGTCAGTGGCCATAGCCTGCGCCGTGGATTTATCACCTCGGCGGTAACTGCCGGCAAACCGATGAACAAGATCATCGAGGTGACGCGCCACAAGGATATGCGAACCCTGCAGGAGTACTTCGATGACGCCCACAAATTCTCCGATCATGCCCTTGATGGCTTGCTTTGACACAACTGCGTCACTTCGTTTTTTATGTTAAATGATATCTTGTTGATCTGATGATATATTTGCCGTGCAGCCAGCAGCCCAAGGTGGAAGGGCCATCTTCCTATGGATAATGGCATGTGATGAGAGATAACAAATCCGGAAATGGAACATCGCAAGGACATATGAGCCAAGAAATGACAGGGCGTGAAGTGCAAGAGGCGGGGCCCCAAAACAATGCCGAGCGGCAGCGCCAACATGTAAAACGCAAGCAGGAGACCCATACCCGACTGCAATGCTGGATCAGCAATCGCCACGCCGAGCGATTGGCCGCTCTGGGTCTTCATTTAGAAGACAGTCAGGCATCACTCATCGAGCAGGCGATCGATATGCTCTACCAACATGAGCTGGGTAGAGAACCTCCGTTTGAAAACAGAGTCTCCACACAGCTCGAAGAGACTGTTGAATAGAGCCAAGAGTGAAGTAACAGCGATACGTGAAGAGATAAAAAAAGCCAGGTACGAATTCCTTGTACCTGGCATAGGGGAATTGGCTCCTTGCAGAGCCGTGCGCTAACTGGTGTTCGGATTGCCTTAAGCTTAGACAAGGCTCGAGGCTTTTCAAGATCCGAATAAAAGTTCAACCAGAGTGTGGGTATTTCAGACTCGTTCAAGTGCTTATGCACCGAACGGCCCACTACGTATTGAACAGATTGTTGTCACGCACCAGCTCGCGGGGGAGGGCATTCTTGACCCGACTACCCACCCATTTCCCCATGCCCAGGGTATGCCCCTGATAGCGGACGATCACCTCGCCAACGCCAGCAGCCAGCTCTGGCCAGACGTCCCGACCCATCATGAATTCCCGCGCATTGGCGCTATCCAGCTCGACCACACCCTTGCTCGCTTTATCGCCATAGGCCAGAGCCCACTCATGAGTGAGGCGATAGCCTTTCTTGAAGGTTTCGGCCAACTTGATGCCGATGCGATCGAAGCGCAGCTTGCCCTGCACCTGATCAAACCGCTGGGGGAAGAGCCAGATCTCGTCATTGCGGCCAAACAGTTGACCCTGCAGTGCCACCCCGAAGTTGGCTTCAATCTCACGCAACATAGGGTCAGCCTCTTTGGCCGGAAGCGGCGCAAAGGGGAATTTACCCAGCTTGCCCGGCTTGAACATGGTGTTGGGCACCGAGTAATGCTTGCGCAATCTGGCGACGAAAAATCCCTCACTGTCGAAGATTTGGGGCCAAACGTGCAGGTATCCTTCGGATGTACAAGCTTGCTCTGCATGAGGGAACAGGTCAGCCAACGAGTCAAAACTCAAGGCATCGCCAAACTTGTCCAGCAGGGATTGGCAGACCGCCTGATTCTCCTGCTCACTCAAGGTACAGGTGGAGTAGACCAGCACACCACCCGGTTTCAAGGCATGGAAGGCGCTCTCCAGCAACCCTTGTTGCACCGTCGCGATCTCGTCGATGCTCTCGATACTCCAGTTGCGAAGCGCATCTTCATCCTTGCGCACCGTACCTTCACCGGAGCAGGGGGCGTCGAGCAGGATGGCATCGAAGGTCTCAGGCAACCACTGGCCAAATACCTTGGCATCAAAATGGGTCATACCCACATTGGTCACGCCGCAGCGCTGGATATTGGCGCTGAGCACTTTCAACCGGCTGCTGGAAAACTCGTTGGCAACCAACATCCCCTGATTGTTCATCAAGGCGGCTATCTGGGTGGTCTTGGAGCCGGGGGCCGCCGCCGCATCCAGCAACATACCATCCGCTTTGATCTTGTCGCTGGCAAAGAGCGCCGTCACCGGCAGCATGGAGCTCGCTTCCTGAATGTAGAAGAGCCCGCTCAAGTGCTCGGCGGTGTTGCCAAGGGGGACGGTTTCATCGCTGCGTGTCAGCCAGAAGCCGGTATCACACCAGGGCACAGGGTCGAGCTGCCAACCCAGTGGCTCCATCAGGGCGACGAAATCCGAGACGGCTATCTTCAAGGTATTGACCCGAATGCTGCGGCGCAGCGGACGTCGACAACTGGCCACAAACTCATCCATCGAGAGATGGGCCGGCATGATGGCCGCAATGTGGCGTAAAAAATAATCGGGAAGGAAGGTGTTGTCGTGCACTGTGCCGTCTCGTTGACCGAAAAAGAGGGGCGATATCCTACCACAAAGCTAAGAATATTCTGAATCTGACCCCTATCAACAGGCACCGGAATATAAAAAAGCCCGGCACTGTGCCGGGCTTGGATGAGATACAAAGGGAAGAGATCAGGGCTGGATACGTGGACTCCACTCCAGCCACTCTTTCTCGGCCTTGCCGTAGAGCGGATAGCTGTGTCCCGCCTTGACGGTCGCCCCCATCTCTCTCTCCGGCGTATTGAAGGCGATGCCGCCGGCCAGCAGGCTCTGCACGGTCTCCACTTCGATAGTGCCACCGGTCAGCCCGATATCCGCCTTGACCCCAGAGACATTCCAGAAACGGGAGTTGGCCCGCACCAGATGGGCATACTCCTGATCCACGTTGACATCGATCACCACCTCGCTGCCATCCCGAGCCAGCGCCACCTTGGTGACACTGCCCACCACCATTTTGCGAAACAGCAGCGGGCTGCCGACGCTCAGGCCATTGACGGAGGGGCTCTTGAGGGTCAGGGCCAGACCCACCGGGCCGACCTGACTCAAGGGGAAGCGATCTTTGCCAGCGCCTTTACCGGGTTGTGCTTCTACAAACGCCCCCTTGATCAGAGTATCGAGGTGAGCGACACCGCCCAGCCCCAGCTTGGCCTGCACCAGAGTAAAGCGGGCGCCGGACTGCAGGAAGCGCTCGGCATAGTGGCCATCGAGCTCTGCCTTGAAGATCACCTGACCCAGAGACGGCTCCAGCTCGATCTCTTCAATTTTGCCGATATCGACCCCGCGATAGCGGATCGGGCTGCCAATCCCGAGCCCCGGATTGCTATCTGCTACCAGTGACAGCTGGCGCACCTTGGCCTTGGCTTGCTCCCTGGAATCGAACAGTTGATGGCTGCTGCGGCCATTGGCCAGCCGGTCGAACTCGATGGCGCCGCGCAGCAGGGTACCGAGGTTGCCCACCTTGACCTGCACCCCATCGACCCGCACCTTGGTGTCGATGGCCGGTTTTTTCCAAAACTGGGGTTGCTGGGCGAGGAGGGGAGCATATACGCCATCAATTTCTAGCTCGATCTCGACCCCCTCTTTGGCGGCGCGCAGCTGCTTGACCTTGCCCGCTTCCAGCCCCAGATAGAGCACAGGCGATCCAATGCCGATGCCATCGGCCTGATCTGCCTTGAGCAACCAGCGCTGGGGCTTGGCATTACGGGTGCCGAGCAGTGCCAGCTCCTGACTCGGGTAGAGACGGTTAATCCGCTCGCCACTGCTGGCTTGTACCAGCTTGATCCCGCCCCCCAACCAGGCACTGGCCGGACTGGTTTCTACTTTGATGCCGCTCAGATCGGCATCGATCTGTAACGGGGTGGCGCGATAGAAGCGGGCACGGTTGAGCAGATGACCATAGTTCGGCGCCATCACCAGCTCGACGCTGGCATTGCCGCGCGCATCCAGGGTGAGCTGGCTGATACGGCCCACCTGCAATCCCTTGTACCAGACAGGTGCATCCTGATTGAGCCCCGCCAGATCGTCAGCCTGCAGCGTCACCTTGGTGCCGCTCTGGGGCGCGCGATCGGTCAGGGTCATCTTCTGTACCGGTTTGCCCGCTACATAGTCGAGGCGAATGGCCGGGCCGGAGAGCAGGCGATCTGCATGCTGCACGCCGGTCGCGGAGAGGGAGACGCTCTCCCACACCAGTTGACTCTTGTCGGTAATGCGATAGGCCTGTTCTGGGTTGATCAGCGCCGTCACCACCCGGCCTTTATCGGTAAGGCGAATGGGGTCGATACGACCAATCTCGATCCCCTCATAGAGGATGGGCATCCCCTCCTTGACCGGAAGATCGCCAGCCGCAATGTCGATACGCGCACCGCGTGCCGCTTCCGCCAGCCCTTTGTAGAGGACGAAAGTCTGTCCCTTCTCCGGCTCCGGTGAATCTTTGGGCGAGTCAAAGGCAATGCCGCCGCTCAGAATGGAGGTGAGGCTGCCGGCCTCCACGTTGACGCCAGCCAGACTGAAGGAGCCCTTGATGCCACTGATATTCCAGAAGCGGGTATCGGCTTTGACCAGGTGTTCGAAACGCGGCTCGATCACCAGATCCAGAATGACGTTCTGGTTGTCTTGACCCAGGCGGGTATTGATGACGCTGCCCACCTCGATGCCGCGGAAATAGAGCTTAGCGCCAATCCCAACCGATCCCAGCGAATCGGCGGTCAGGTGCAGCATGCGACCCTGAGCCTGATAGCCGGGAGGAGGGCCCTCCAGTGCATCGAAGGTCTCCTCCAGCGGATTGCTTTCACGCCCCGGTTGCAGGTTGATGTAGTTGCCGGAGACCAGAGTATCGAGGCCGGAGATCTCGGTGAGCGACGCCTTGGGGCTCACCAGCCAGAAGTCGGATCCCTTGCGGATCAGCGGTCTGGCACGGCTGTCAATCTTGGCCATCACCGCAATCTTGCGGCCATCTTCAGCCAGCTCCAGCTCTTGCACCACACCGATGGCCACCCCCTGATAACGAACCTGGGTTTTACCCGGCAAGATGCCGTTGCCCTGGGCGAAGTTGATCTGGATAAGCTGGCCACGGCTCAATACCTGCTGATAGAGAAAGCCACCCGCCAGCAGCAGGGCTATCAGGGGTAACAGCCAGACCGGCGATAACCAGCGGCGCTTTTCGATGACGGGTTCAGCCCCGATCATAGTGACTCCTTATTGGCTGGATTAAACAGCACATCAGACAAAAACAGAGAAATCATCAACGGGCCGCCTTGTCCCACAGTAAACGGGTATCGAGCATGCGGGCCGACATCATGGTCAGCACCACCACACCGGCAAAGGCGGTGGCCCCCGGGCCTGCGCGGACACTCAGCAGCACACCCCGATCGACCAGTGCCACCATCAGCGAAATCACGAACAAGTCCAGCATCGACCAGCGACCGATAAAATCGATCACCCGATACATCACCAGTTGGCGCTTGCGCCGCACCGGTTTGGCCCGCTGCAACTGCCAGCAGATCCAGCCCAGCCCCAATATTTTGCCCACTGGCACCAGTATGCTGGCGGTGAGGACTATGGTGGCAATCCCACTCATTTTGCTGCGATAGAGCATCATGATACCGCTGAAGATGGTATCTGACTGCAGTAACCCCTTGTTGTAGAAATGGGTTATGGGCAACAGATTGGCAGGCAACAACATGAAGGTGGCGAGCGCCAGCAAGCCCCACGACCAGGCGAGGGAGCGGGGGATGCGCACCTGCAATTTGCTGCTGCAACGGGGGCAGACTGCCCCGGCTTGATAGCGCACCAGCAGACCGCAGGTATGGCAGCGGCAGAGCCCCATCTCACGGGCGTTGGTCATGTTCCGGCTCCTTTAACGGGATCCGCGCCCAGTAGGGGGCGGGGTCAAACAGGATCAGCAGGGTCATGTTGAGCAGCATCAAAATACCGAGACTGAGCAAGCCGCCACCGAGGCGCACATCGGCGATGTCGATCAGTTTGAACAGGGCAACCAGCAAGCTGACGATATAGACCTCCAGCATGGCCCAGTGGCGAAACACCTCGACCAGCTTCAAGGTGACGGGAAGAATGTGCCAACGTTTGGCCAGACCCGAAGCCAGCGCAAAGATCCCCGCCAACAACCCCACTGGCGCCAACACCGCGCACCAGAGCACCAGGCTGGCTACCCACCATTCACCTTCGCCAAACAGCACCAGGATACCGCGCAGCAGGTCGGCATCGGTGTTGACCCCAGCCAGCCGCAGATAGATCAGCGGCTCAAAAAATGCGGAGGGCAGCAGCAGAAATCCGGTGATGGTCAGGGCCATCAACTGGGAGGGACGAAAGGCATAACGGCCATAGAGATGTTGGTGACAACGCGGGCAGTGGGCATGGCGACGCAGCGGCAGTGCTTTGCGCTGGATCAGCAAGTCGCACGCCGGACAGACAATCACGGAACCGGGCTCCATCATACAATTCAACCTGTTGAAGGAATTGGTGAAATTTACCCTAAAACCGGTTTCCTGTCTTGCCTGCGGCCAGAATGTTACGAAAGTATAATTGACGTTAACGTAAACGTGATATTAGATAGCCAGACTAGACAGGTGAAAGGAGTCATGATGTCCAGTTTGTCCCCCTCGGCAGGCCTGCGCTTTCGCACCGCCCTTGCCAATGAACATCCCCTGCAGATCGTCGGCACCATCAATGCCTATATGGCGCTGATGGCCGAGCGCAGCGGTTTTCAAGCCCTCTATCTCTCCGGCGCCGGAGTGGCCAATGCCTCCTACGGCTTGCCGGATCTCGGCATGACCTCCCTCAACGACGTGCTGATCGATGCCGAGCGGATCACAGCGGCGACCCGTGTGCCGCTTCTGGTTGATATCGACACCGGCTGGGGCGGGGCATTCAATATCGCCCGCACCATTCGCGCGTTCGAGCGAGCCGGGGTTGCCGCCGTCCATATGGAAGATCAGGTGGCCCAAAAGCGCTGCGGCCACCGTCCCAACAAAGCGGTGGTCACGCTGGAGGAGATGTGCGATCGCATCAAGGCAGCGGTGGATGCCCGCGAGAATAGCGAGTTCGTCATCATGGCCCGCACCGATGCACTGGCGGTGGAGGGGATGGAGTCTGCTCTTGAGCGCACCGCCGCCTATGTGGCCGCCGGTGCCGACATGATCTTCGCCGAGGCGGTGACCGAACTGGCCCAGTACGACCAGTTCAAGCAGGCGGCCAAAGTGCCGATCCTCGCCAACATGACCGAGTTCGGCAAAACCGAACTGTTTGACAAAGAGCAACTGGCCGCCCACGGGGTCGACATGGTGCTCTACCCCTTGAGTGCCAACCGGGCCGCCAATCAGGCCGCCCTCAACGTCTATCAACATATTCGCCAGGATGGCCATCAAAGGGCCGTCGTGGAGACCATGCAGACCCGGGAGTCACTCTACGACTTCCTCGGATATCACCACTACGAGCAGACACTGGATCGTCTGTTTACAGCCAAGGAATAGGAGGCAGCTTATGGGACAGCAAAAACCGTTGGGCGGGGCCGGTCTGCGCGGCCAAAGCGCAGGGGAGACCAGTATCTGCACCGTGGGCAAGAGTGGCACCGGTCTTACCTATCGCGGTTACGACATCAAGGAGCTGGCCGACAGCGCCCAGTTCGAGGAGGTCGCCTATCTGCTGCTCAAGGGGGAGTTGCCCGGTGAGCAGCAGCTTGACGCCTACAAGCGCGAGCTGCGTCGCCTGCGCACCTTGCCCCAGCCGCTATTGGAGGTACTGGAGCGCATTCCCGCCGATGCCCACCCCATGGATGTGCTGCGCACCGGCTGCTCCATGCTCGGCGATCTGGAGCCGGAAGATGGCTTCGAGCATGAACATGAAGTGGCGGATCGGCTGCTGGCCGCCTTCCCGGGCATTCTGATCTACTGGTACAAGTTCAGTCACGAGGGAATTCGCATCGCCCTCGATACCGATGAAGAGTGTATCGGTGGCCATTTCCTCGCACTGCTGCACCAGAAAGCGCCGAGCGAGCTGGAGCGCCGAGTGATGCATGTCTCCCTCATCCTCTACGCCGAGCATGAGTTCAACGCCTCCACCTTTGCTGCGCGAGTCTGCGCCTCGACCCTTTCCGATATGTTCTCCTGTATCACTGCCGCCATCGGCACCTTGCGCGGCCCGCTCCACGGCGGCGCCAACGAGGCGGCCATGGCGATGATCGAACATTGGCAAGACGAGACGCAGGCAAGGCGCGAACTGCTGGCAAAGCTGGCGGCCAAGGAGAAGATCATGGGCTTTGGCCACGCAATCTACCGCACGTCTGATCCGCGCAACGTCATCATCAAGGAGTGGTCGGCCAAGCTCGCCGAGGCTGTGGGCGATGATCGCCTCTACCGCGTCTCCTGCGAGGCGGAGAAGGTGATGTGGGAGGAGAAAGAGCTCTTTCCCAACGCCGACTTCTTCCATGCCAGCGCCTATCACTACATGGGGATCCCGACCAAGCTGTTCACCCCCATCTTCGTCTGCTCGCGGGTCACCGGCTGGTGCGCCCACGTGATGGAGCAGCGCGAGCACAACCGGATCATCCGTCCGAGCGCCGATTATGTCGGCCCGGCCCCCCGTCACTTTGTCTCTCTACAACAACGATAAGGAAGTCACGATGTCCGCCAACGTCGACGTCAACCACAGACCAGACCCCGATCAGGTGCTGGTCGATATTGCCGATTATGTCTGCAACCACCCCATTACCAGCGAGGCGGCTCTCGACACCGCCCGCTACTGCCTGATGGATACGCTGGGCTGTGGCCTCTTGGCCCTGCGCTTTCCCGAGTGCACCAAACACCTTGGCCCCATCGTACCCGGCACCCTCGTACCCCACGGCGCCCGGGTGCCCGGTACCCAGCTCTGCCTCGATCCGGTCAAGGCGGCCTGGGATATCGGCGCCATCATACGTTGGCTCGACTACAACGACACCTGGCTGGCCGCCGAGTGGGGTCACCCATCCGACAATCTGGGCGGCATTCTGGCCACCGCCGACTGGCTCTCCCGTACTCGCGTGGCAGAGGGCAAGGCACCGCTCACCATGAGCGATGTGCTGATGGCCATGGTCAAAGCCCACGAAATTCAGGGGGTGCTGGCGCTGGAGAACTCCTTCAACCGGGTCGGTCTCGATCACGTGGTGCTGGTCAAGGTCGCCAGCACCGCCGTGGTGACTCACATGCTGGGTGGCACCCGTGATCAGGTGATCGATGCGGTCTCCCAGGCCTGGGTCGATGGCCAGAGCCTGCGTACCTACCGTCACGCCCCCAATGCGGGGTCGCGCAAGAGCTGGGCGGCGGGGGATGCCACCTCTCGCGCAGTGCGCCTCGCCCTTATCACCATGAGCGGCGAGATGGGCTATCCCGGTGTGCTGAGCGCCCCCAAGTGGGGCTTCTACGATGTGCTGTTCAAGGGCAACCAGTTCGCCCTGCATCAGGGGTACGGTAGCTATGTGATGGAGAACGTGCTGTTCAAGATCTCCTATCCCGCCGAGTTCCATGCCCAGACCGCGGTCGAGTGCGCCATGAAACTGCACGGTCAGGTGAAGGGGCGGCTGGATGAGATCGACCGCATCGAACTCACCACCCATGAGTCGGCCATTCGCATCATCAGCAAGGTGGGTGCCCTCAATAACCCGGCCGATCGGGATCACTGCCTGCAGTACATGGTGGCGGTGCCGCTCATCTTTGGGCGCCTGATAGCCGAGGATTACGAGGATGACGTGGCGGCCGATCCCCACATCGACGCGCTGCGTAGCAAGATGGTGGTGCAGGAGGACAAACGCTACAGCCGCGAATATCTGGAGGCGGACAAGCGCTCCATTGCCAACGCCATCCAGATCTTCTTCAAGGACGGCACTCACACTGCCAAGGTGGAGGTGGAGTACCCGGTCGGCCATCGTCGCCGTCGGGAGGAGGGGATCCCGCTGCTGGTGGAGAAATTCCAACACAATCTGGCCACCCGCTTCCCGGCCAAACGGGTCAGCGACATTCTGGCCCTCTGTCAGGATGGGCCGCGTCTTGCCGCCACCCCGGTACACGCCTTTATGGATCTGCTGGTGATCTGACCGGTCTTGCATTGGCCAACATATCGGCAAACAGTGATAAACGAAAAGCGGGCTCATCGGCCCGCTTTGTTATTCTGGCGGCTTATCCCTCGATAAGCCTCACCCCAGCACACGGCTGTCGCCGTTAAAAAGCGCCGTCATGATGGCCGTCTCGCGACTGGCGATGGTTTCGAGAAACTCGTTGGCACACCCCATCTGATGACACACCTGATAACCACGCTCGACAAAGGAGAAGAGCTCGCCAAGCCCCGCCAGATGGGCGGGACCTGACACCAGCTTGAGGGTCGCCCCCAGCAGTGGTTTTCTCGCCAGCCTGTCCAGCGTCATGCCAAGCTCGCTCACCAGCGCAATCTGATGTTCCCGGCGCGCCTGTTCACCTACGGCACGATAGGCGATGGTGTAATGGTCCGGTGTGATGGGAGCAATGCCATCAATGCGCCGTAGCGCCACCACCATCAGGTAATCCAGCTCTTCGGAGAGAGCGTCTAGCTCGATCGCCTGCGCCAGCACCTTGAGACCGGACTCCGGCAACAACCGCTCGGCGGTCGGCATCACCCGCATCACGTCCGCATCGCGGCGGGCACAATCCCCCGGGCCATAGAGATCGGTCAGGAAAAACTCGGCGGCAGGGCCGTAGCGGTCACTCTCCAGCAGATCACGATGGGTTCGCCCCAACCGGTCGGCCTGCCACTGGCGTAGCCGATCCCGATCCTGCTGATCTTCCGGGTGGGCACGCATCTGCTCGCGCAAGGCTGCAACCCGCTTGAGCTGGCGGTATAGCCGACCCAGGGTGCTATCGTCGTCGTGGGCATGTTCTTGATGCGTCATCTACAGCTCTCTGGCCTTGGGCCCATTGATGGGAATTGGGTGATACGAAGATACAAGTGAATGAAAAACAAGCAGCTTTTGCTGAAGGTTCCGTGACAAGTGTAGCGCGCACGGGGGAGGGAATAAATGCCATGCCCCGCTGATGGCCTGCATCCCTCTCGACTCTGTTAAGTGAGTCCCATTTATGTGAACCATCCTTTCATTTGTTGTGAACATGTGTTTAATATCAATAACTAACTTATGACCCAGAGTAACGACCATGTTCTTCAACTCGCTCGCTGGCAGCAGCGCACTCTCTACCATCCAGATCAGCCGTCAGCATCCGCTGGGATTGGCCGCCGCCCGGATCGCGGCCGAAGCCATCGCTGCGGACATGAGCGAGAGCTATCAACTCGATTGCGAATGGGCAGATGAAGAGGAGACCGAGCTTCGTTTTCGCGGCTCAGGGGTACATGGCACTCTCACCCTGGACGAAGATACCCTGGAACTGGAAGTGCATCTTGGTTTGATGATGTTGCCTGTACGCAGCGTACTGGAGCAGGAGATCCTCGATTATGTCGACAATCGCTTACCTTGCCCCAAACGTGTTTGAAACTCTTCGTTGCACTGGTTTTAAATAAACCAGCTGTAAACGATGGCTGTTTGAAATAAGTTGGCAAGCCATATAGTTTGTCAGATTTATTATTCGGCGAGGTCTCAATTCTATTTTTTAAGTAATCTTTCATCTTTATTTCATATTTCGAGTCGGCACTCATTAATGTCATTCTGATTGCATCAAGTCTTCATCCGGATATGAGGGCAGGAGCAATTTGCCGCCTCGGTAAATTCATTTTGTAGGGAAACAACCATGCCACTGAGTGAATTTATCTCCTGCGTCGATACCGCCTGGTTACGCATGGACAGACCCAACAACCTGATGCAGATCATCGGTGTCCTGATGTTTGAAGGAGAGCTTGATGAAGCGCGTCTGCGGGCCGGATTGCGCCACACCATTTCGGTGCAACCCCGCTTCCACCAGCGGGCCGTGCTGGAGGGGGGCTCCTACTACTGGCGCCATGATCCCGATTTCGATCTCGATCAGCACCTCAAGCGTGTGATCCTGCCGGGTGAAGCGGGCAAGCTGGAGCTGGAGAAGCTGGTGGCCGATCTCGCCTCGACGCCGCTCAACCACCAGCGCCCCCTGTGGGATATGCACCTGACCGACACGTCGCTGGGTGGGCAAGCGCTGGTGGTGCGCATTCACCACGCCATGGGCGACGGCTTCTCGCTGGTGCGGGCCATGCTGACCATGATGGATAACACCCCGGAAGGGGCGCCGCGACCACCGTCACCGGAGCCACTGGATGACAGCGATGACGAGGATGATGAGGATTGCCACCAGGGCAGCCGTCTGGTGCGGGCCGGCCTCAAGCTGACCGGTAGCCTCTGGTCCAAATATGTCGAAGTGGTCACCCATCCCACCAAGGCGGTGGATTACCTCAAGACCGGGCGGGATGTGGCGAGCGAGCTGTGCAATATCGCCACCCTCGGTGATGATTCTCCCTGCCGCCTGCGGGGCAAGACCACCAGCACCAAGCGGGTGGCCTGGTCGGAACAAATTGATCTGCCGGATATCAAGGCTGTGGGCAAGGTACTGGGCTGCTCGGTCAACGATCTGCTGATCGCCGCCACCGCAGGGGCGTTTCGCCACTACCTGCAGGAGAAGGGGGATGATGCCAACAAGGTCAAGATCCGCGCCCTGGTGCCGGTCAATATGCGTGCACCGGACGATGAGGGGGCACTTGGCAACCGCTTCGGGCTGGTGGCCCTGGACTTGCCACTGGATGTTGAACACCCGTTGCAGCGGCTCTATACCGTACGTGACCGGATGCAGGCGCTGCGCACCTCGCTACAACCCGTGGTAGTGCTCAACCTGTTACATGCCCTTGGCATGGCCCCCAATGCGGTGCAGCAGCAGGCCGTCGAGCTGCTCACGGCCAAGGCCAGCGCGGTGATCACCAATGTGCCCGGCCCGCAGCAGACCCTCTATCTGGCTGGAGCAAAATTGCGTCAGCCGCTGTTCTGGGTGCCGCAATCGGGGGATATCGGCGTCGGCGTCTCCATCCTCTCTTACGATCACAAGGTGCAGCTGGGCCTTATCACCGACAAGAAGCTGGTACCGGATCCGGATCGGGTGGTCGAGCGGTTTGCGGTGGAGTTCGAGCAACTGCTGTTGCTGGTTCTGATGGAGCCGGAGCTGTTGTTTGACCCGAACGGCCTTGATGCGCTGCTGGGTTGAGTGTGCACTTGAGCGACCGGTGACGGCGTAGCCAACCGGTCAGCATCCATCATAAAAGAGGCCAACCCGCGGGTTGGCCTTTTGTTTTTCTTAGCGGTAGGAATGGCGGTTAATCCTCCAGCTCCTCGCGCGCCGCCTCTACATCAAGGCGCTCCATGGCATCCATCGGTTCGCACTCGGCCGCTTCGGCATAGAGGGCTTCGGCCGCTTTCAGACGGCTCTTGCCGTGCAGCATCACCTGTGCGTTGGCGTACTCCATGCGGGCGATAGCCGATTCGGGGATCAGCGCCAGCGCCTCCTTGAAGTGACGCTCGGACTCCTCCTTCTTGGCGCCATAGGTAAGGCCGCCGATCATGGCCCCCAACTTGTCGACGATCTCCGCGTGCCAGGCGCCAAAGGCAATATGGGCCTCGGCGTGATCTGGCGCCAGCTCCAGCGCCTTCTCAAGGCTTGCCTTGATCTTGTCGCCAATTCCTTGCGAGAGGGCCTTGGAGATGGAAATGACCTGACTGTAGCGACCGAGGGCCAGCGCGTGGAAATACCAGGCGTTGGCGTTCTTGGGCTGGCGTTTTTGCAGCTTCTCGGCATGGCTGGCCGCCCGCTCGAAGGCGGCGCGCTTGGCATACTTGTCTTCCAGCAGATAGCTGGCATGGATCACCAGCGCTTTGTTCGCCACATTGAGGCCCGCCTCACCGGCCGCTTCACCAAGAGCGACGGCCCGGGCAAAATCCCCGGCATGATAGGCTCGCCAGGCATCCTGTACCTGCTCATCCTCGGGCCAGGGTTCGGCATCCCCCTGATGGAGACGATCCCAGTTGTCCGCCAGCTTCTGGCCAGCATACTCATAGGCCGCATCCGCGTAGGGGAAGGGGACAAATTCGAGTTGTGAAGTGGTCATGCTTGTTCTCCCTGTAGCATGTGAATCAAACCTTGTCGGTGTAGTGGTGGGCGAGGGCGCCCAGATGAGCGCGGGCATCGGCCCGCAAATAGGGTGCGACCAGCTGCATCACCTGAAAGACGCCGAGGGCGATATCGGCGTCCGCCTTGGGGTGCAGTGCCCGCTGGTAAGAGATCCAGAATGTGCCCACCAGCGCCACATTGGCTGCCAGCGTGCGCATTTGTTGCGCCGTGCCCTCCATCAGCCCAGCCGTTTGCAGATGGTTGCAAATGGCGATGGCGGTCTGCTCCTGGCGGCGCAGCAGGGCGGAAAAGCGCTGTTCCACCTGATGATAACCACTCATCAGGGTCGCGATATCGTAGTAGAGGAAACGGTACTGCCAGATGGCTTCAAACATCAGGTGGAGAAAGAGCCAGATATCTTCTGGCTCATCGGACGGGGTGCTGACCGCCTCCAGCAGGCGATCCATCTGCTGTTCAAATTCGCAGAACAGGGCGTTGACGATCTCCTCCTTGTTGTGGAAGTGGTAGTAGAGATTGCCCTGGCTGATCTCCATCTCGGCCGCAATGGCCGAGGTGGTGACGCAGGGTTCCCCTTGTCGATTGAAGCAGGCGAGGGCAGTGGTCAGGATCCGCTCCCGGGTACGGCGTTTGGGTTTGCGATCCATGCTACTCCTTTGGTGATGAACGGCGCACGCCGTGGCGATAGCGTTTGGCAAGCCAGTGCTGCAACTGCTCCAGCGACTTGTCGAGGGCGGCGACTGAGCCAATGCCGGGGGCCAGCAGGGTGCGATCTTCATCGGCCAGCGCAGCCAGATTGAGCTCGAGGCCATGCTTGGCCAGCACCGGCGCCAGCTCGTCACGGCGCTGCCAGAGATCGCGGCGGGTATGCTGGTAAGCGTGCTCGCAGAGACGGCGGCGATCCCGATAACTGAACACATTGGTGAAGAACATCTCGCCATCGGCAGAAGAGGGCTCAAACAGCAATGCGTCAGCGTCGGGATATTGGTGTTTGTAGCGATCCATCCCCACATGCATGCGGGAGTGGATGATGGCGCGAAAGGTCTGGGCCAGCACCACCGGCAGACCGCTGTCTACCAGATTGGTGGGCGCGCCGGCGGCCATGTCCGCATCATAGGGCACCAGCGGATTGATGCAGAACACCAGATCCGCCCCCTCTTCCAGCGCTACTGAAGCGTGCAGAGTCTTGATCAGCGCCCCGTCCACATAGTAACGACCGTTGATCAAGGAGGGCGGAAAGAGACCGGGCAGGGCGGCTGACGCCTGTACCGCCGCCGAGATGGGCACATCATCGAGCCCCGAGCTGCCGAAGGCGACCGGATGACCGGTGTCGAGTTCGGTGGCTACCACAAACAGTCGACTGCGCAACTGGCGGAAATCGTTGCTGCGGCCGGGACGAGAGAAAAACTGGGTCAGGGTGCGATCCACCCCGCGGTTGTCGAACAGTCCGGTCGGAATGGCCTTGGAGAGCCCCTGCAGCGATTCAAACAGGCTGCGCTTCCAGGGCGCCGCCAGATAGTAGGTCAGGCTCTGCCACGCCAGTGGCGGGATCGAGGTCAGGCGGTCGGCATATTCACGAAAGGCGGGGCGCAGCAAGGTGGCCGGGTCAAACATCTCCCCCGAATCATCGCTGAGCAGGATCCGCACCAGCTTAGCCGGCGAGATGCCGTTGGCCAGCGCCGATGCCACCACGGCCCCCGAACTGACGCCGACATAGATATCGGCATGGTCAAGGCGCAGGCCGTTGATGCTGTCAGAGAGGGCTGCGCAGGCACCGATCTCGTAGATGCCGCCGAGCGGCCCGCCGCCAGCAAGGGCAATTGCGATGGTACTCATAGCGTCGCCTCTCTATCCATGACATTCACCATGACAAGACCGGCCCAGCGCAGGGCATGGGCCGGTATCAATCACCTTCCGTCACCGCGAGGGATCAGGGCAGGACGCTCTCTGCTTTGGCTTTCACCTCTTTCACCGCATCTTCAGCGGCGGAGAGGAGATCGGCGGCCTGCTCAACCACGGCCTCTTTAGCCTTGGCTACCGGCGCCTTCTTTACCGGAGGCTTGCGGGCAGCGGGCTTTTTGGCGGCAGCCGGTTTGGCTTCAGCGGCAGGGGCTTCCTCTTCCTGCGCATCCAGCAGTTGCTGGACTACATCGGTCAGCTCGGCCATGCGCTTGGAGAGCTTGTCGATATCCTTGCGGGTCGGAATGCCGAGGCTGGCCACAGCGCGGGCCACGCGATCTTCAAACACCTGCTCCAGACGACCCCAGGTATTGGCGGTCTTGTCGGTCACAGCGGCAATCTTCTCATCTGCGCTCTGACGGGTTTTGGCCTGCAATGCTTCCCCTTCCTGCACCAGGGCTTCAAAGATCTTGCCACCCTCTTCCTGCGCCTTGGCATAGGCACCCAGACCCGCCAACCAGATCTGCTGGGTGGACTCCTTGATGGTGGAGGTGAGTTGGTTGTCGGTCACTGACCCTGCCAGCGCTTTCAATTTCTTAGCCATGATCTTCTCCTTGAATAACGACAGTTAAATGTAATGGCGACAACGAAACTGCAATCGGGTTGTGGCATTACTGATTTTTCGACTTCAGTCTAGGGACAAAAAATAGAGGGTTCTACCTAATAACGGAACAGGCACACCACCGAAATTAGGGTTTGCTCACGAACCGACAATCAAATTGCAGATTCCCATATGAATCGTGATATATCTAACAACCTAGTAACACCCTAATCAGTAGCAGGATTCTCTTTATGAACTATTTCATTACTGGCGGTAGTGGTTTTATCGGGCGTCGATTGATCAAAAAGTTATTCCAACAGCATCCCAACTGTACCGTCTATTTTCTGATGCGCGCCTCTCATCAGGAGAAATTGCCAGAGCTGTTCTCATTCTGGAATGTGGATGAATCGCGCGCAGTCCCGGTTTTTGGCGACATGACACAACCGCTGCTGGGGGTATCGGTCGAGATGCAGGAGCAGTTGATCGGCAAGATCGACCACTTCTTCCATCTGGCTGCCATCTATGATCTCAACGCCAAGGCGGGGATCCAGCAGCAGGTCAACACCGAAGGGACCCGTCAGGCTGTTCAACTTGCCGAGCGGCTGGGGGCGGGGCAGTTCCACCACTGCAGCTCCATCGCTGCAGCGGGCCTGTTTGACGGTCTGTTTCGCGAGGACATGTTCGATGAGGCCGAACACCTCGACATGCCTTACTTCCAGACCAAGCACGAAGCGGAAGGGATTGTGCGAAACGAGTGCACAGTTCCGTGGCGAGTCTATCGACCGGGGATCGTTGTCGGTGACTCCAATACCGGCGAGATGGACAAGATCGACGGCCCTTACTACTTCTTCAAGACCATTCAGAAGCTGCGCCGTCTGCTGCCGCCCTGGATGCCAGCCATCGGGGTTGAGGGCGGGCGCATCAATATCGTGCCGGTCAACTTCGTGGTCGATGCCATGGTGCATATCGCCCATCAAGAGGGCGAGGAGAACAAGACCTTCCACCTGACCGACCCCAACCCGATGCGGGTCGGCGACATGCTGAGCACCTTCTCCCGCGCCGCCCATGCGCCGGAGCCTGCGATCCGCATCAATGCCTCTCTCTTTAATTTCATTCCCCGCCACCTGACCGCCATGCTGATGACCATGGCGCCGGTGCGCCGCATCCGCGATGCCGCCATCGCCGATCTGGGTCTGCCCAAGGATGTGTTCCGCCTTATCAGTTATCCCACCCGTTTCGACAGTCGCGAAACCCAGCGAGTACTGAAAGGGACCGGTATCGAAGTGCCACCACTGCACAGCTACGCCTGGCGGCTGTGGGATTACTGGGAGCGTCACCTCGACCCGGAGCTCTTCATCGATCGCTCCTTGCGTGGTCGGGTAGAGGGCAAGGTGGTGCTGGTGACCGGGGCCACCTCCGGCATTGGCCGAGCAACCGCACGCAAGCTGGCGGGGGCAGGGGCCAACGTCGTTACCATCGCGCGCGACGAGCAGAAGATTGCCGAGACTAAAGCTGAGTTTGCCGAGCTGGGGCTGACCATCGAGATCTATCAGGGGGATCTCGCCAATCTGGCGCAAGCCGAGGAGATCACCGCTCGCATCGTGGCCGATCACGGCGGCGTCGATATTCTGGTCAACAATGCCGGCCGCTCCATCCGCCGCTCCATCGAGGACTCCTTCGATCGCTTCCACGATCTGGAGCGCACCATGCAGCTCAACTACTTTGGTGCGCTCAAGGTGATCATGGGGGTGCTGCCCACCATGATTGAGAAGAAAAAAGGGCACATCATCAACATCTCATCCATCGGGGTGTTGACCAATGCGCCGCGCTTCTCCGCCTATGTTGCCTCCAAATCGGCCCTCGATGCCTGGGTGCGGACTGCCGCCTCCGAGTTTGCCGACAAGGGGGTGAGCTTCTCCATCATCAATATGCCGCTGGTGAAAACGCCGATGGTCGCGCCGACCAAGGTCTATGAGCAGGTACCGATGATGACGCCGGAAGAGGCGGCCGATCTGGTGTGCGATACCATCATCAACAAGCATGTGCGACTGGCCACTCGTCTCGGGGTATTCGGTCAGGTGGTGCATGCCCTGGCACCTCGCGTTGCGCAGGTGATCATGAACACCAGCTTCCGCACCTTTGCCGATCCCAAGGATGGCGACAAGTCCAAGGCGACCGCCGATCAAGTTGCCGTCTCGACCCTGATCAAGGGGATACACTTCTAACCGGATGATGGGATAAAGAGATCAACAGGGGCCTGAGCAATCAAGCCCCTGTTTTATTTGGAATAACAGTTGAAGGACGAATAAGGCGGGTCAGACTCGGGACAGCAGATCAAGCAGCAGATCAGTCGTGCGAAGGGAGTAGAGCAGAGAGAGATGGCCAATGGCAGGCAACTCGATATCTTCCATTCCCGCCAATCGTTGCCGCTCCTGCGGCATCACCACATTGTCGTGACTGGTGCGCACCGAGATGCCGGGTACGCAGAGAGGAACAGAGGCGAAACGCTGCAACCAGCCGGAACCGGGCTCCATCTCGCGGGCATTGGCCCCAAGCCCAAGAGCGGCAAGCTGACTGCCCTGATGGGGGGTGGCCAGCGTGATCAGGCGTGCGACCTTGTCACCCCCATGGAGAGCTAGATAGTCGCGGCAGACCAGTCCGCCCATGCTGTGACCGACCAGCACTAGCTTGTCAGCCCCGGTTTGCGCAAGCACATCGTCAATTCGCTTGGCCAATAGCGGCACCATCTCATCGATATGACCAAATGGTGGCATCAGGGTAATGGTGGCGACCACATGGCCTGCGGTCTCCAGTCGGGTGCGCTGGGTACGCCAGATCCCGCGACTGCAACCGTAACCATGCACCAGCAATACGGGGCGCTGGCATGGACGCAGCCGATCAGGTGCCATCAGCAAAGGCTCGAACGGTAGCAACAAGGTGAAGGTGTAGAGGTAGGCCAGCATCTCCTGCGCCATCATCTTCACCCTGCGCCAGGGGCCGATAGCCGGGGAGGGGTAGAAGCGGGTAAACAGCCAGCTGCCGAGCACCACCAGACAGCGCAACCCAAGCAGGGCAAACACCACAAACAGCAGGGTCAGCAGCCAGGGTAGTCCCACGACCAAGTGGGCGATACTCCCGAGGAGCAGCACCTCTACCATCAGCAGGATAAACAGGTGTCGTACGATCGTCATAAGGCCATGATCCGACCAGTCAGGCGTGGAAGTCAAATGGCACTTTGAGACAGCTTGATCCAGCGCGGCTTTTGTCGCTAAACCCCGGCGAACTCTTTTCCGGTGAGGTTATTTGCAATACTGTATATCCATACATATACTCTATCCATCATCACCAAGAGGAGGCCATCATGGCTGTCGAGATCAAATATGTGGTTGTTCGTGGGGGAGTGGAAAAAATGACCTTTGCCAGCAAAAAAGAGGCCGATGCCTATGACAAGCTGCTGGATACGGCCGACGAGTTGATGACCCTGTTGGCTGGAGCCCCGATCGAGTTGGCGCCAGAGCAGCAAGAGAGTCTGGCATTCTACCTGGCAGAGCAGCGTGATGTGCTGCAAACCCTGCTGCGCGGCGGCAAGGTTCAGGCAGGCACGAAAGAGGAAGAGGCCCCAGCAGCCAAGCGCAAGGAGAAGCCACTAAAGCAGGTGGCCTGATTGCCCAAGCCTGCTATTTCTCGGGATAAACAGCTCGCTGCATTCACTTTATTTGCATTTAAAACCATTTTTACGGCTATTTACCCCGAGAATTTTTTAACGAAGGTGCATATCCAATGCATAACTAAATAGCGTGCACCACTGAGCGACACTTAATCAGCAACAACAAGAGGCAGTAAAAATCCCAACAGAAGCCGCATTCATCTATCACGAGCCCTTTTCTAGCAACTCGGCTCACAGGCTCATATCGACTCATCTTATCATCAACAAGCAACACCATGACTCAACACCCATTATCTTTGCCGCCAGCCATGCCGCTGTTTGACAGTCTTATCTATCTGGAAGCTGGCAATCCGCAGGTCAATCAGTACCTTGCCAACCTCAGCCTCAACGATGTACCCGATGCCGGTCTGGTTTACGAACTGGCGGTCGATTGGCTGCTGGAGCAGCGCAACAGCGAAAACAACTACAAAACCTATCGCAGCGAACTGACCACTTTTTTGCACTGGTGCTTTCGCGAGGCGGCCATCAGCCCGAAAGATCTCACTCGCCGCATCATGATCCGCTATCTCGACTACTGTCAGTCCCCCCCTGACGGGTTGATCGCCTATCGCAACGTGGCGCAGTTTATCCTCGACAAGGAGTGGGGAGAGCGGTTGCCCAATCCGCAATGGCGACCGTTTCTCGGCAAGCGGGATCTGGGCCGCACCTTGCCCTATCGCCTGAGCGAGCAGGCGATGAAGACCAAACTCGCCATCTTGTCGGCCTTCTTCCAGTTTCTGATCCAGGAGGAGTACATGGACAGGAATCCCGCTCTGCTGCTGCAGCGGGTCAAACGGCCGCAACAGCTGGAGGCCGATGATCAGGTGCAGGCCTTCAGCGAGTTGCAGTGGTCATACGTGATGCAGGCCGCCGATACCCTTGCCAACGACCATCCGGAGCAGCATGAGCGCAGCCGTTTTCTCACCATTCTGATGTACGCCTGCTATCTGCGGATCTCTGAGGTTGCTGCCCGGCCTGGCTTTACCCCTGTGATGGGGCAGTTCAGGCGGGATCGCAAAACCGGCGTCTGGGGCTACTTTATTCCTCAAAGCAAAGGGGGTAAACGGCGTACCGTGGCGGTATCCCAAGCACTGTTGGCGGCACTCGAACGCTACCGCCGTTTCCTCGGTCTCTCTCCCTTGCCGACACCGGATGAACAGACGCCACTGTTCGTTCGTCATAGAGCGGCAGCCCACGGCCGCGAGCAGGGCGAGCTAAACGCCAATCTCGGTATTCGCCAGTTACGGGATTTAATCATGGTGATCATCGGTAAAGGCGCAGAATTGGCAGAGCAGGATGGATTTGTCCAGGATGCAGCCGAAATGCGGCAACTCTCTCCCCATGCGATCCGCCATACCGGGATCACCCATGACATCAATCTGCACGGGCGGCCGCTCTCCCACGTACAGGCCGATGCCGGCCATGACAGCATCGACACCACCTCGAAATATCTCCATACCAGCAACAGCGAACGTCATGAGAGTGCGCAGCAAAAACCGTTGGACAGATTAAGTAACGAAGTGAGAGATGACATTCCTAAAGATTCACGATAAGTGAGACATTACCCTGAACTTTACTGTTCATCTTTAGAACAAGCCTTGAGTCATTAATGTCTCATCCAAGCAGGTGCGGTTATTTTTACTGATCCGGGATGGCAATCGGTTCAAGGAACCATGGAGTAGTCAGGAACCAGAGCCTGACCAGCACCCCATGCCAAAATGAAAGCGCCGGTTGGGCCGCCTGATTTAATTGATTCGCGTACCACAAGGCCTTTATCGCCAGATAGGGGCCTTGTTCAATTCCATTGATTTGTCACCAATATTCCAGCCCCTTGCTCCTTGTGATTGCCTTAATACACTGGTCACAGGGGAGGGGACTCTCATAGCGAAATCCCTGCGGGCAATCGTCATTATTCTGTGGTGAACAACGATCACCGCAGCCATATCACATGCCAGTAAATCTATCAGGGCGACAGCTGTTCAAGCCCCCCGGGTAGTAATACGGGGTAATTCCCAGACAGAGCCATGCTCACACCAGCCACAGGGGAGGGGTGTTATCTCTCACAAGAAGGTTTTTGTCAGTAAAGGCTTGGTTTGCAAGCAATAGCCCCAATATCCGTATGGAGCATGCCGCTCAATAGAGAATCTGACTCGAGGTATCGTGATGCAGCTAGAGGAATTTGTTCAATCGGCTATTCAACAAATAGCCAGAGGCGTATCCAATGCGTCTGATAATGTTGCCAGCCTGGGAGGGCGAGTGAACCCTCATGATCACATTGCATCATCATCAAGATCTCCACGTCTTACCAATATAGATTTTGATGTTGCGCTTGTTGTAACTGAGAGTCAGCAATCAGAAGCAAGGGCTAGGCTGTCAGTGATCAACGTTTTGAGCCTTGGTGGAAAGACCCAAGGGAACGACGTATATCAGCAAACTAGCAGGGTAAAGTTCACTGTTGCCGTAGAGCTACCAAAGGATTCAAGTGTCCGAGAAGAGCAAGGTGCTGCTTTACAGATCCCAAGCACTGTAACCGGTTGGTAATGGAGCTTTTCTCATTAGATGCCGATAAACACGGTTATCGGCATCTGTAAAAACGACAAGGTAACGTGACATGGCAAAAGCTAAAAGACAGCCCGACATTATCTATCGTGAGATGATGACTGAAGTGCTCTATCATCTAGGTTCCGCTGATAAGCTAATGAAAAATAGCAATAATTTTCAAGATAGAGTTCAGGTTGACAGTGCGATTTTGCAGATGCGAAAAGCAATGGAGGCCATTGCTTTTTCTTCAATTGCGCCCAGTGAAAACCGTTATGAAGACCTTCATAGACATAAAGAAAATTGGCGATCACTACCATGCCCAAAAGATCATGACCTCGTTAGCTGCGATCAACCCTGATTTTTATCCAATACCAGTTGTCCCAGCAATTCGTCAGCCAGATGGAAGCTTGCATGTTGGTCGCAAAACAACGGGGTATATGACGAGAAAACGCTTTGAAAACTTCTACGCCCGGCTCGGTAAATATCTGCACACGATAAACCCTTGGGGCAAGGATCCGCAGCTTCATCAGTTGTGCAATGACTTGCCTGCAGCAATCGATGCTGTATACGAGTTGCTGGATGTGCACTTAGCAGTTCTCCACATTGAAGAACCATCCGCAACGCAAGTATGGGTCGTTGATGCAAAGCGTGATGGCACCGTAGCTATGGTGATAGCAATGGCTGACGGCCCATGTGTGATTCAACCTGCCTGACTGATACCCCTAAGCCTGACTGCGCATAATGTATATTATGTTAAATTTGGTATCTTGTTTCCTGTCACCACTTATTGAACTGTGTATAATGGCAACAATTGATCCTATCTTCGACCGGATGTCTTAAGTGGCTGAATTAACATCAGAACAATTAAAACCCGCTTTTGCGATTGAACAGTTCCCCAAGCTTGGCGAGCTTGAACCTATCCCCTTTGCTGCGCTGCAACCCAGAGCCATTTCCGGCATCAAACGTCTTGCCAGTTTTGATGGTGACTGTCCGGTCATGCTGCTCAACGGGTTCCCCGGCGCAGATTACGAAGGCGTTTGCCAAACGTTGATTGCCGACTCCAATGGCAAGGATGGTGACCTGTTTGATCTCTGCTACACCGAGAATCTGAACAACCCCTACAAGCCTATCTGGCTGCGCCTGCAACCGGGCACCGGCGTTGAGTTTTGCGAAATGGTTGGCGAGCTGCTCAAGTTGCTTAGCCACCATCTCGATGCCGAACGCATCGTGACCCGCATCATGCGCAAGCAGAACAATGATCCGAAAATCGATGATTTCCTCTCCGATTTGGCAGCTCACGTGGCATTGGGTCTGGAGTTCCAGCACCCCATTCTGATCAACCTGCTGATCCACCACGAAGCGCAGGAAGCGCCGGTGATTTATGGACGTGATCTCAACTGGGATACCCTGTTTGGCTCCATCAACTACCAGACCGAGCAAGGCTCTGTGTATGCTAACCAGCACCTGCTGGAGCCTGGCTTGCTGCGCGAAGCCAACGGCGGCTACCTCATTTTGCAACTGGACGAGCTGCTGGATCAGCCGCACCTCTGGTTCAAACTGAAAAATGCCATGCAAAAAGGCGAGCTGGACTGGAACGCTTATCAGGAAGGGAAAACCCTGACCCCCTTCTTCGCGCCTGAAGCAACCCCTATCAAGCTAAAGCTGATCCTGGTCGGTGACCGACTGGACGTGGCCGAGTTCCAGATGCTGGATCGGGATATGTCCGAGCGCATCTTCCTGCGCGCGGATCTGGTGTCAGAGGTGAATATTGAAGAGGATCTGCAGGAATTTCTGCAGTACCTGGCCTGGCTGCGCCAGCGTTGGAGTCTGCTGGACTTCACGCCAGCCGCCCTCGCCGCCCTTTGTCGTCATGCCAGCCGCCTCTGTGACCATCAGGAGTGGTTGTCGCTCTCCGAAGTGCAACTCTCCGCCATCATGCGGATGGCTGACAGTCTGGCCCGGGAGCTGGAATCTGATGTGGTCACCGACGAGCATATTCGCGGCGCACTGGAAGAGCAGGATTACCGCCTCAACTATCTGGTTGAGCAGTCCGATCAGGGGGTTATCGACGGCCAGATCCTGCTGCAAACCGATGGCGAAGAGATTGGCCAGATCAACGGCCTGTCTGTCATTCAGGTCTCCGGTCACCCTTATGACTTCGGTGAGCCGGTGCGCCTCACCGCGACCGTACACCTTGGTGATGGCGATGTGGCGGATATCGAGCGCAAAGCGGAGCTGGCCGGTCATATCCACGCCAAGGCGATGATGATTATCCACGGCTATCTCTCCAACAAATTTGGTGCAGAGAACCCCTCCCCCCTGTCGGCAAATCTGGTGTTCGAGCAGTCTTACCACGAAATTGATGGCGACAGTGCCTCACTGACCGGCTTGTGTGCCCTGCTCTCTGCCCTCGCCCGCCAGCCTATCTATCAGCACTTCGCCGTGACCGGTGCGGTCGATCAGTTTGGCAATGTGCAGGCCGTTGGTGGCGTCAACGAGAAGATTGAAGGCTTCTTCCGGGTGTGCAAAATCCACGGCATTACCGGCAAGCAAGGGATCATTTTGCCGGGCACCAACATCCAGCAGCTAAACCTCTCTGACGAGGTGATTGCAGCGGTTGAAGCGGGCCAGTTCCACATCCACCCGGTGGATCATGTGGAAGAGGCCATCGAGTTGCTGACTGGCTGTGTCGCCGGTGAGCCTGATATGCCCGATACCCTGTTTGGCCGTATTCAGGAGCGGTTGGACGAGTTGAACGGCTCCACTGCCAAAGTCGGACTGCTGCAATCCCTGCTGGGGCGCCTGTTTGGCCGCTGATGAAGTGATCGGAGTTGTTTAGCGAACAACTGTAAGCTAAATTGGCCCAGCTTTGACCCATTTGAAGGAAATACCGCGTGACCGTAGACAATACCACCATGGAAGCCCGCCTTTCCCTGTGCGAACAGGGCAAGAACTCTTTTACCCGTGAAGAGCTGCTGGCTTGCAGCCGTGGCGAACTGTTTGGTGAGGGTAACAGTCAGCTGCCTGCCCCCAACATGTTGATGATGGACCGCATCGTCAAGATCAATGACAACGGCGGCGAACACGGCAAGGGCGAGATCCTGGCTGAGCTCGACATTACTCCGGATCTTTGGTTCTTCGATTGCCACTTCCCGGGTGATCCTGTGATGCCTGGCTGTCTCGGTCTGGACGCCATGTGGCAGCTCGTCGGCTTCTTCCTTGGCTGGAAAGGTGGCCCCGGCAAGGGTCGTGCTCTGGGCGTAGGTGAAGTGAAATTCACCGGCCAGATCCTGCCGACAGCCAAGAAAGTGACCTACAAGATCACCTTCAAGCGCGTCATCAACCGCAAGCTGGTGATGGGGATTGCTGATGGTGTGGTCGAAGTTGACGGCCGTCCGATCTACAGCGCCACCGACCTGAAAGTGGGCCTGTTCAAAGATACCACCGCATTCTGATCTCTCTGATTGGTGGTAAAACAGCATTAACGCAAAGGGGCCACAACGGCCCCTTTCCTTTTGTAATGAGTGATGAAGTACCTGCTACTTCATGAAGAGGCCTGAGCCCCGCCCTTCCATGGCGTCACGCCAACCACCAAGCCAATGCCCTCGGGCATCCAGGCATTGATACGGACACGCTTCTTTCTGTTTGCCGACCACGCCAGCCTGATAACCACGAGCACGAGCTCTTTCCAGACGGTCCCGCTTCTGTCTCTTCATCATCTACGACCCTCTTCGTGGAACAAAAAAAGCGACCAATTCTGCATCGGTCGCTTTCATCTTTACTCCTGCGAGCGCACTCGGTCAAACAAAAACTTCCACCCTAACCGGGCTATGTGACACAAGGCACTGAACTGGATTAAGTTTTAATTACAGGGAACTTACTCCTGATTTTTGAGTCCTTCCAGCTCTTCCCAGCGAGCAAATGCCTGCTCCAGCGCGCCTTCAGCGGCATTGAGCGCATCGAGTTTCGGCTGGGTTTTATCTGCCGGCAGCGAGAAGAACCCGGGCTGGTTGATCTCGTTTTGCAGCGCATCCAGCTCGGCTTCCAACTGCTCAAGACGAGCAGGCAACCCTTCCAGTTCAAGCTGCAGCTTGTAGGAGAGCTTCTTGCTTTTCTTCGGCGCTTCTGGCGCGGCGGTAACGACCGGCTCGGGCGCCTTGACCGGTGCACTCCTGGCCTGTTGCTGGGCATTCTGCTGTTCGCGGGTCGCCATCATATCGGCGTAACCGCCCACGTAATCGCTGATGCGGCCATCCCCTTCAAACAGCCAGCAGCCGGTCACTGTGTTGTCGATAAAGCGACGATCGTGACTCACCAGCAGCAGGGTACCGGGGTAGTCGGAAAGCAGCTCTTCCAGCAGCTCCAGCGTTTCCACATCCAGATCATTGGTCGGTTCATCGAGGATCAGCAGGTTGCTGGGCTTGAGGAACAGCTTGGCCAGCAGCAGCCGGTTCTTCTCGCCACCGGAGAGCGCCTTGACCGGCGTACGGGCCCGCTTGGGCTCGAACAGGAAGTCCTGCAGGTAACCGAGGATATGACGTGAGCGGCCACGCACCATCACCTCCTGCTTGCCCTCCCCGACGTTGTCCACCACGGTCTGCTCGGGGTCGAGCTGCTCGCGGTACTGATCGAAGTAGGCCACCTCCAGATTGGTACCCCCCTTGACGGTGCCGCGGGTTGGCTCAAGCTGACCCAGCAACAGCTTGATCAGGGTCGATTTGCCGCAGCCATTGGGGCCGACCAGCGCAATTTTGTCGCCGCGCAGCACTTGCAGATCGAGCCCCTTGAACAGGGTGCGATCGCCAAAGTCCAGCCCCAGCCCTTCAGTCTCGAACACCAGCTTGCCGGAGCGGCTCGCCTCGTCGAGTTGCAGCTTGGCTTTGCCCTGCAGTTCACGACGCTGGGTACGCTCCATGCGCATCGCCTTGAGGGCGCGCACCCGGCCTTCGTTACGGGTACGGCGAGCCTTGATACCCTGACGAACCCATACCTCTTCCTGGGCCAGCTTGCGGTCGAACTCGGCATTTTTGAGCTCTTCGACCCGCAGCCACTCCTCTTTCCCCTGCAGGTACTCGTCGTAGTTGCCCGGCCAGGAGGTGATGGCGCCGCGATCGAGATCGATGATCCGGGTTGCCAGCTTGTGGATGAACTCCCGATCGTGAGAGATAAAGACGATGGCACCGCGAAAATCCTTGAGGAAATCTTCCAGCCAGTTGATGGCTTCGATATCAAGGTGGTTGGTCGGCTCATCGAGCAGCAACAAGTCGGGATCGCAAGCCAGCGCACGGGCCAGCGCCACTTTGCGCAGCCAGCCGCCGGAGAGGCTGTCGAGGGTCACGTCGGGATCCAGTCCCAGCAGGGTCAACACCTGACTGATGCGGGTCTCGAACTGCCAGCCATTCTGATAATCGAGCTGCTCTTGCAACTCGCTCATCTTGCGAATGTTGGCATCTGACGGATCGCTCGCCAGCTCCATGGAGATGTGGTGGTACTGCTTGAGCAGTTCCCCCACCCCCGCCAACCCTTCGGCGGCATAGTCAAACACCGTCAACTCGCTGGAAGCAGGCGGATCCTGCTCAAGGCGGGTCACTTTCAAATCTTGTTGCAGCACCAGGCGGCCGTCGTCCAGCGGCAATTCACTTGCAATGACCTTCATCAGGGTGGACTTGCCAGCTCCGTTGCGGCCAACCAGACAGAGGCGCTCGCCCCGCTCGATGGTCAGTTCGGCATTGTCGAGCAGTGGGAAATCACTGAACGACAGACATGCACCGTGCAATGTTAAAAGAGCCATGTGTGTTCCTTATTTCATATGAAAAAAAACGGGCAGCAGACTGGGTCTGCCCCCGTTTTATCGTCAAATCACTCTCACCCCTGACGGGCGGCCCAGCTTTTGAGCTCGGCCAGTGTGAAGGGCCAACCGAGCTCGCGGCCTGCTTCGTCACGCAGCACAGGAATGCGCACCCGATAGGCGGCAAGCCACTGCTCATCATCCATGATGTCGCACTGGCGGGTGGCGGTGGCAAGACCAGCCTCCTCCACCAGCGCCCAGGCCTGCTCGCACAGGTGGCAACCGTCGGTATGAAACAGGGTCAGCATCACGCCTCGCCTTGCTCCGGCGCATGGGTGATGATCCAGCAGTTGTGGATGTGCTGATTACGTTCGAAATCCTTCGGGCGCGTCTTCTGGGTGATGTTCTGGGCCTTGAGACCAGTGGCCTCTAAACCGGCCAGATCCATCTTGAAGTGACGCTTGTTGTTGGAGAAGACCAGAGTGCCGTCCGCCGCCAGCAGGCGCTTCAGGTGCTGCATCAGCAGCAGGTGATCGCGCTGTACGTCGAAGCTCTCGTCCATCCGCTTGGAGTTGGAGAAGGTGGGCGGATCGATGAAGATGAGGTCGTACTGATCATCGGCTTCAGACAACCACTTCAGGCAATCTGCCTGGACAAACTTGTGCTGACGGCCCACCAGCGAGTTGAGACGCATGTTGTCCTGCGCCCAGTTCAGGTAGGTGTGGGACATGTCCACTGTGGTGGTCTCGCTGGCACCGCCAAGACCTGCGTGCACGGTGGCACTGCCGGTGTAGGCAAACAGGTTCAGGAAGCGCTTGCCCTTGGCCATCTGACCCAGCATGCGGCGAGTCTGACGGTGGTCGAGGAACAGACCGGTATCCAGATAGTCGTAGAGGTTGACCCATAGACGGGCACCGTACTCCTGCACTTCCATCCGGTGCTGCTCTTCGGAGAGCTTCTGATATTGCTGTTTCCCTTCCTGACGCTCACGCACCTTCAGGATCACCTTCTCGCCGTCCATGCCGGTCACCTTGATGGCGGCCTGCACCATGTCGAGCAGACGCTGACGGGTCTTCTGGGCGGGGATGTCCTTGGGCGCGGCATATTCCTGCACCACCAGATAGTCCTGATAGCGGTCGATGGCAGCGTTGTATTCCGGCAAGTCGGCATCGTAGATGCGATAGCAATCGATGCCCTCTTTGTTGGCCCATTTCTCGAGGGTTTTCAGATTCTTACGCAGACGGTTGGCAAAGTCCTGCGCGACCTCTTTTTGGGAAGCCACGGAGTCCAGTGCGATTTGATAATTGCGCAGCTGACACTCGAGGGCGCCGTTGAACAGGCGGTATTGCTTGTCGGCGCGCAGGCGCAGACAGCTCAGCAGCTCGGGCGATGCGGACAGAATGGAGACTCTCCACCCCTGGAAGCTGCGACGCAGGGCATCGCCGAGGGCCTGATGCACTTCCAGCAGCGCCGGGAATTCACCAAGACGCTCGCCGTAAGGCGGGTTGGAAATGAGCATACCGACCTGGCGGGCCTCCCCTTGACCTTCTTCCCCTTCAACAGGGGCAGGCATCGGCAGCGGGTTTTCCAGCTTGGTGACATCGGCTTGCTTGAAGGTGATGAGGTGCGCCACACCTGCCGCTTTGGCGTTATCACGGGCTTTGAGGAGCACGCGCTGGTCGGCATCACAACCAAACAGTTTTACTTCGCAACGCTGCATGCCGCGTTTGGCACGCACTTGTGCTTCCATCATCAGGCTCTGCCACAGCTCGCTATCATGCTGCAGCCAGCGATCGAAACCGAAGCGCTCGCGACGCAGCGCCGGCGCCATGTCGGCGGCGATAAAGGCCGCTTCGATCAGCAGCGTACCGGAACCGCACATCGGGTCCATCATGGGCTCACCGGCCCAGCCGCTACGGGCAATCATGGCGCAGGCTAGGTTCTCTTTGAGCGGTGCGTCACCGGTGCCCTGACGATAGAAACGCTGGTGCAGCGCCGGGCCCGACAAGTCCAGCGTGATATTGGCCTTGCCCTTGCCCAGGTGCGCCATGATGCGGATATCCGGCGACTTTTTGTCCACATCTGGACGCACATGACCGCGCTTGGTGAAGCGGTCGACGATGGCATCCTTGATCTTCAGCGCGCCATATTGGGTATTGCGAATGGCAGGGTTGGTGCCGGTAAAGTCCACCGCGATGGTAGAGGTGCCGGAGAAGTGCTCTTCCCAGGGAATGGTGTGGGCGCCCAGATAGAGATCCAGATCGTCGTTCATCTGGAATTCGGACAGCACCAGCACGATACGGGAGGCAAAACGGCTCCACAGGCAGGCCTTGTAGCCAATCGCCAGTTCGCCTTTGAAATGGACGCCAGCCACGGTCTCACGGACCTGCTCTGCGCCCAAGGTGGTCAGCTCGTCGGCCAACAGGTTTTCCAGCCCCTTGGGGCAGGTTGCAAAAAATTCTTTCATCACGCTCACGGGGAACCCATAAAAATAGTGCCGCATTATACCTCATCAGGCGGGCTGGAGCATGCAAAAGTCGGCGCAAACAGCAGGATGGAAACAGATTGATAGGGGGCGATAAAGGTAAAAGGCCCCATGACTACCCGATGGCGAGATCATGGGGCCAGACATCATTTAGCGGATCACCTCATGCGAGCCTTGAAACGGGGATTGCTTTTGCAAATCACGAACAATTTGCCCCGACGACGCACCAACTGACAATCAGGATGGCGCGCCCGTGCGGATTTGAGTGAACAGACGACCTGCATTCAGGACTCCTTCTTGCTTGAAAATGCGCCAAAGCGCTTGTTGAATCGGGCCACACTCCCCTCGCTCGATACCTGCTTCTGCTTGCCGGTATAGAACGAGTGCGACTGGCTGGAAACATCGAGCGATACATAGGGATACTCCTTCCCGTCTTGCCACGTGTAGCGGCGATCGCTCTTGATGGTTGAACCGATCAGGAAAAAGGCATCTGCCGCCGTGTCATGGAACAGCACCAAACGATAATCCGGGTGAATATGAGGTTTCATGGCAACTCCATTTTGTTATGTTATAACAAAATGTAAGTGAGAATAGCTCTCGTTTCAAGCATAAAATGTCGTATGTAGAAAATCGCAGCAGTGAGTGATGTGTTGATAGCGAGGTGGAGGCACTAGGCAAGCAGAACGAAACAAGAATGAGACACCATGCTTGCAGCACGGAAGACCAAGATACTGCGTGGGTCAGAACACCTGCTCCGGGGCCACCGGCGTGACCTGCTCTGGCGCCGCCTTGAGCAAGTTGGGATGACGGTAGAAACGGTGAAAACTGTGGGTGGTCTTGTGATACGCCCGCTTAGGTTGCACTAGCAGGCGGTGCTCGGCCAATATCTGAAACAGCCTGTCCCGCCCGACCTTGAGCCCGCCATCCTCCTGACCCTGCAGCAGATAATGCAGCTTGCGAGTGCCCACCCGAGGTTGTCGCAGTCT